>SDNO01000222.1 GCA_004524435.1 Candidatus Thorarchaeota archaeon
ACTTCTTTCAGCTTCGTAGTCCAAGTCCGAATCTCTTTGTTCAGTCTGGCGATGTCGTTTTCATTGAGAGTGGCTGTGGGCGGATAGGATTTCAGCTCTCTTGCGACTTTTCCGACCTGGTGCAAGACAGGAGTATGCATGGAGATGAGGTCTGTAAGTTCGTCCCGCACGCGCTCCAGAGCCGAACCCATATCTCTTGCTTCGGTCTTTGAGTCCACTTTCTTGAGTAGTGTTTCCATCAATTCATCAACCGTCGATTCTGAGACCTTCTTGACGGGTTCCGCAGATTCTCTTTTGCTCTTCTTCTTGACCTTAGACTTTCTTCCTGAGTCTTCGGACGACGCTTCGGCAGAATCAGCGAGCTGCTGGACTGAAGAGATGACCTCGTCTATCTTGTCAAGAGATTTGTTGTACTTGCGTTCTAGATCATCAAGCTGACGAACAAGTATCCCAACAATCTCCTTGGTGTCTTCTTGGGCACTGGCCAAGTCTTTGACCTTCTCTTCCAGAGTAGACAGGCTAGCAACATACTGCTGAAGATCCTCTATCTTCTTTCCAAGCGTTTCTAGTTCTTCGTTCTCTCCGAGCTCCTCTACACCCGATCGAATGGTCTTCAGGGAATCACCAAAGCTATCGATCTTTGTTTCAACATCAACCAGTTGCTTCTGGGTTTCATCCTCAGCCATCTTGGTAAGAATGCTCTGGAGTGATGTCTCCAGAGTGTCAACCTTCTTGCCTATTGCCTCGATATCCTTAGAGGTATCTAGAGATGACATCTTCTTGTCAAGGTCGGACAAGGGAGACATATCCTTTCGAACCTCTTTGATCTCATCTGCGAGCTTTTCGAGCGTCTTGCTCATATCAGCCATGCCTGAGAGGGGTTCGATCTCTTTGAGAATCTTATCCAATCCGTCGGATATCTTGTCAACTTTATTCTCGAGCTTCTCCATCCGTTTTGATAGGTCGTCCGACATTGTTTCCCCTCATTTCTCTGGAGGCATTTTGGGACAGGGCGCTAATCCGTATTTAGCCTTTCGGGGGATTACCTCATTTTGAATCCAAAGAAATCGAGAACACCTAGAAGAAGGGATACTAGCCCTCACGGATAATCTCGATGTCACTTTGCTCTAGGAGCGGCATGAATCTATCACGCTGTTTAGCATTGGTTCCTTTCCAGTCAACAACGGCGGCAGTGACCCGTTCAGCTGATCGCTGAATCATCTGGTCCACAACTTGTTCTGTAATCTCATCAAGTGCGTACTTGGGGGCCATGTGGCCAATCCTGTACTCACCAGACAGAACTAGTTTGTTGAACTTGCTGGCATAGTGTGTCCCTCCAAAGCCAATGGCACTCTCCTCTGCAATTGTGGCCTCTGCACATTTCATAGCAGCTTGAGCAACGATACGGGCGCCCGCCTCATGGATCCAGTAGGCTTCATCACTCCCAAGCTCCACGAAGAGCATAGGCGTGTCAAGGTCCGTTGGGCCATGATGAGTGACCTCAAGAGAAACATCGAAATCAGAGAGACTGTTTTCGTTTCGTTCCTCGTACAGAGTGATCAATGCGACTGAAACCAACGATGCGACGGACACAGATAGGGACTGAGGACTTCCGCCGAATGCAGCCTCCTCACCGAGATTACCAGTACTGTGAACGAGAAGGGAAGGCTTCCCGGACTTCGAGCGATGGCGGGAGCAAAAAACGAACACTTCTGCCTCGAGTTCCTGCTCAAGATGATTGGAGTAGATAAGATCACGGCTCGAAGTCACCATCTGAACCGATTCACCGCTGGCGAGAATCGGATTCCCGTCGAAAGTCTCGTCGGTTTCCCTGAAGCCATGCTCCTCTATCAAAGCCTGTTTGATTGTCTGGCTAGCGAGGTCGTGCTCAGATGTCACCAGAATCCTCAGAACCAACACCTTCAGGCAAATCAATAACGCACTCTTCGAGGAGAGGCTCCAAGGTGACGCCTAGATCGATTGTGACCTTTTTGCCAAGGTTCTTGGCAATCTCCGCCTCTATCCGCTTCTTAAAATCATCAGCCTTTTCGAGTTGTTTCTTGATATCGTCTCGAATCCGAAGAAGGTCATTATTGTGATACTTGACGTTCTTCTCAGCCTCTCGAACTTTTCCCTCTAGTTCCTCGGTCCTCCGGTAGATCTCGGATCCAGCATACTCCTTTCTCTTTCGGTCGATCTCTTTGGCCGTATCCTGATACTCCTGGAGCTCACCATTCTTGATGAGCTCAATCTCCTCCACCGCTCGTCTTGCCAATCGATCCTTGAGGGGGAAAGCCTCCCGCTCGATGGCAATCTCCATGGCCTCTAGGCCCTCAAGCAAACCGGGACAGCCATCAGGTTCCTCGACGATGGCCTCAAAGGGGTCCTCGAAGTACTCGGCCAGGGCTTTCTGGCCGGAGGGGCTGACTCGGACGCCAGTATCGTGTTGCAGGAATTTCTTGACAGGCTTCTTCAAAGTGTTCAGTTTCATGCGCAAGACTCCACCAATATGCTCTGATTCCTCGTCAAGATTGAGAATCTCAGAAACATTGGACTCGCTCTTGAACGCCTCTAGTTCTTCCTTTGCAGCACGATATTCTTCTTCAGCCTGTCTAATCTTCATCTTTGTCTGACGGATATCCTCCTGCAATATTCCCTTGCTGAAGGTTAGCTGCCGCAGGGTCTGGATACGTTCCGCGGTGCGTTCGAGTTCCTCAACCCAGCTGTACTCGTAGAGAAGCTTTCCAATGAGCTTCAGTTCCTTGCTCAGCTCCTTCATGCAGTCATCCAGTTGTTTGATAGTGCTCTTGTGTTTCTTATCCATGCGCCTAATCCACCGAGCACCAGCCCCCCAGAGTTCCTGGATGAAGTTTTGAATCTCATCCATCATCTGTTCGGTACTCTCATAAGTCACCTCTTGGCGGACGTCAAACTCCTCAACGATTGTGTCGATCTTCATGGCAAAACGAACGGCTATGCCAACAGACTCCTGATCCTCGTCTTCAGCACTTGCTTCTCTCAGCTCTGTGGCAACAGACTGAACATCTTTCAGGGCTCGATCAACAGTGCGGTAACTCCGCTCGGCCTTCTTTCGAAAGTCTTTCGACTTATTCTCCAGTTCTCTGTTGTACCATAGTTCTAGCTGGGCGAGAGTCAGTTCTGTCATTGGCAACGACACCTAAACAAGTAGTCCCCTTTTGAGCGATTTATCAACTTTCCGAACTACTCAGGCGCGCACCGGAGCCAAGCATCCAAATAACGTTGTCCATATCGCAGACTATCTTTATAACAAGTCAGAGGTATGATGGCTCAGCATAGGAACAAGTGGTCTTCGATGACAGAAATCATGGAGACCGGCCGTCGCTTTCCACGACTGGATATTGCATATGAAATAGAATGCATGTCCTGAGGCAAAGGTCGCACAGGTTTCTACATCAAGAGGCTGAGCTACATCGATCCCGAATCCATGGACCAACTGCTCCTCAAGGGACCCACTGACTATCAGAGCGGGTTCTGGCTATCGTACAAGTACAATGGACAACTTTGTAGGGCAAGCTCTACAGAGACCAAGTGCTTCTCGAATGTGAAGACGGTAGCGGATGAGAAGAAGCTGGTCATCACGCTGGAACACACCCCACCAGACTCGGTCGAGAAGATTATGGGATTCCGCGTTGAGCTGTGGAGTTATGAGAGCCCAATGCTTCTCATCAAGCACACTTCAACGAACCTGAGCAAGGCTCCGATTGAGGACCTGAAGCTCTTCAATCTCATGGACTTCGACCTAGGAGGAGCAACCAGCTACAAGGACGATACTGGGGCGTTTGACCCAGAAGAGGGAATCATGCGGGTCTGCGATGGTACACCACTGTGTGTGGCCATGGCATCCAGACCATCTCCGAACGGATGGGAGATATCAGCCCCGACGAAACTGCGACTCACAGACGAGGAACGGGATCTCAAGAAGAACCTTGAGGCGGGTCCTAAGGACATAGCCTCTGGACTCCAATGGAACTTGGGAAATCTTGAGGCGGGTGCCTCACGGTCAGTGTGTATAGCGATGACGGTCGGGCAGACTGTCGAAGAGGTCAACGAACTGCTGCCAAGAGCATGGCAGAGGTTCGACGAGAAGATGCAATGACGTCGATACGTAAAGCAGTGCAGTAGCGACTGAGAAGAGGGGAGCTCCCTTCATCATGATCGTCAGACCTCCAGAAAAAAAGGAGAGAGGGGGCCGAGTGGGCCCCTTCTAATCTCGTTCATTGTGTTGCGCTTCTAGGTGATGCGCCAAGAACCTGGCCGAGGAGGTTAGTTCCGCACGACGGCCTCTGTTCTCAGAATCACCACCATCCAACAGTCCCAGGTCCATCAGCGTCCGCAGGTTCCACTTGGCAGTAGAATACGGCACACTTGTTCTCCTCGAGACCATGTCAGCCAAGGCAGTCACGGTCACGTCATGATAACGTAGTAGTGAAGCACTTGCTCTCAAGACCAGTTTCTGAGTGTCGCTTAGTCTGGCTTGCGCTAGCTGTAGAAAGGAAGCCACAACACCCTCGAAAGAAGGCATCTGACAAAAATCGTTGCCCCGTAAGACCTCACGGTCACTGGAGAACACATTCACCTCTGGGGCGAATTTCGTACTCACCCTTTCGGTCTCTGACCCGACACTGATGGGCATCAGTTGTTGAATTGGTACCCATTTCGCTTTTTCACCTCATTTTCTTGTTTGGGTCAATCTCGACTCTACACGTGTCT
>SDNO01000159.1 GCA_004524435.1 Candidatus Thorarchaeota archaeon
ACAACCCGAGAGTTCTCATCCACGGTTCCGCGAAATCGACCCATCTTTGACAGCACGTTGACTGCCTCAATAATCTGCTCATCTGTTGAATTGGTCACCTCTGCAATCTGGTCGAAGGTCATGCGCCGCTGGGCGTGGAGGAGGTGAAGCAGACTCTCTTCGAGGGTCACAGCACTTGGGCTCACAATTTCATTCTTCGCTCGGTCAAGGTAGACAAGGGGGAGTCTACGGTGCGCCAGACGGTCTGCAGCATCGGCCACATCCTCAGTTGATACTCCAAGTTCTCGTGCAGCCTCAGCAACGCCAATGCGTCCCGCTTCTTGGACAAGGGGAATTAAGTCACCAGATACATCCTTGACTCGTGCCTCCCGCGACCCGCGAATGATTAGATAGAGTCCTATGACAAGCTCGGGAAGGCCTAGGATGGCCCAAGAAATGATGCCAGAGGCGAGAACGGTCATCGGATCACCCTCCACCATGAGGGTGCTCTGGTACACTATGAATGTCATGGCAACACAGACGACAAGTAGAATCACACCAAGCAGCTGTGATAGACGTGCGTTCAAAGATAGTCAATCTCCAAGTGCTATTTCATGGTTCACTCTGATATAGGTTTTCTCAAACATCATGCGGGATCGTCCACTGGGCAGCGTGATACCCGGGTATTGCTGGTCTTGGGCCTCTGGAGGCATACGGGCATATGACAGAATGACTTATTTAGAGAGATAATCACAATCACCGATATACACCCTGAAGGACGTTGAATATTGTGATAGATCGCGAGGGAGCCACTTCGGCCGTTATTCTCAGGTTCACAGCGGGCAAACCCGTTGAGTTTCCTGCGGAGTTTGTGAAGGAGATTGGTGAGAAGGCAGGATTGACAATATTGCATCACAAAGACCGTGTGATGAAACTCTTCCCTGTCGCTTCTGACAATATCTACCTTTTGCGAATCGAGATTAGCGACCTCTCCAGAAATTTCTTGAAACAGCTCAACTATGCGTTCAATGACGCAAAGCTTAGCGACATCATCTTTACGACCGGCGTCTGTCTCAGAGGCGAAAAATGTTACTACGAGTGTTATTTCGTGCCAGATCAGCTGGTTGTTTCGCTGGACGAACTTGAAGACTCGCTCAAGATGATTGACGGCGTGTCTCGAGTTGTACTGAGGAAGGTCGAGTAGATCGTTCCGCCAACCAGTTGGCTTGTCTCGTGACTGGGGTCAGAGCGTCCAGTTGTGAATAGGGTGTCCTAAGAGAGGGGTGGCGGAAGGTATGATGCCACCTCGTTAGTTATTTCCCCACAGACAATACCAGACTTCATTCAAGACGCGGAGCAGGGTCACCATCTGTGCAGATGATGCGCATTGTCAGATAGGTGCCTACGCGGCTGATTGGTGTAGGAGTAAGTACTCCTGACCTGAAACAGGCACACAGGATATCATATTCTCTCACTGCTAGACGTTCCGCCGCTTCCAGTGCCAAGAAGCCCTGCTTGTGCCGTGCATTTGCGCTTAGCCAGAGCCGATATACCTCAACTACGATTGTGTGTTTCTTCCGGAGAGCAACAAAGAGCGATGCCTCCTTTCCCGACTTCATCTGTCTAACGAATGAGGTCACAAGTCCAAAGTCAATAACGTCTTCTCTGACTTCTGGAAAGGTCAGTTCACGAATCCCAACGGACCTTCCGGACTGGCCGGCTCGGACCTGCGCCCTCTTGTGACGAAGAACTCCTACCTTCTTTGGATTGTATTTGTCCACGATTCTCCCAGACACTACACAATCTCACCTCTTACTCGGAGTTCTCGATAGTGCTTCTGGTTGTCAGGGATATAGGCAGACAGGAACACATTCAGAATCTGCTCAAGGTCCCTATACACATGGTAGTTCTCGAAGAATCCGAGTAGATTCTGCAGATCTCGTCTGAGCACAGCTTCGATTCTCATCATGTCACAGTGTTTGTCAACTGGTTCTGCTTGCGGAACATCGATAATCCAAGGTCGGTCTTCCCACCAGAGGATGTTGTACTCGCTGAGGTCGCCGTGAACGTAGTTTACATCCCGGTACATGACTAGATAGTCATCCAGAATCTGATCCAGTGCACGACTGGGTTCCTGCAGTTCAACGTTCCGAATCTGGGGGGCTGGTGCGGTCACATCACCGATGAATCGCATGGTCAGATATTGACCGACACGTCCAACTGGCGTGGGGACATGCATTCCTGCTCTGAAGCATTTCATCAGCAGGTCGAACTCCTTCACTGCCAAGTCTTCCATCATTGCCAAAACATTGTGAGTTCGCTTGGCACTCGCAGCAGAGCTGTAACCATGTTTCTTCGATATTCTGTGGCATGACTGGTGCATCCGATACGCCTTGAGGATGATAGGATGCTCTCTCCATGTAGCAAGGTAGATGGAGGCCTCCTTCCCCGCGTTGAGCTGATGGAGCACATCAGTTGCAAGGCCGAAGCCAATGGCATCTCTCTTGATGTCATCGAATGTCAGCTCCCTTATCAGAGCACCTCGTCCTGAGTAGTTGCCCTTTGCAGCCTGAATTCGCCTCGAGGCGCTAGACTGTTTATGGGGATTGTATTTCTCGATACGACTCACTTGCGACAACCTCCGGCAAGTGAGCTTGTACCACTGGGATGTTGCGTATGCAATTTGCTGTTACACCTTTGGTATGTAGATTGCACGCGTCAATCATTCAATCGTTACAATAGCAGAGTGAGAAGAAGCAGACACTTGGGCACCGGCACGTCCCGGAATTCGACGATCAGACACGTGCAACAATCGCAAGATCCAGAGAAAGAAACACATCATAAGATGCGAACAGTACTGGTGCAGATGGCCGCTAATACCTCAGATTCAATTCCTAGATTCATTGACAATTTGCACCTCCGTAGCTAATCGATTAAGCAGGGTCCCCTCAGAAATTATATATCTCTTGCGGTGGGCGCGAGAATTGATCAAGTCAGGTCGGAAACGGCTTCTCGCTCGTCTTCAACTCGCACTACCTTCATTGGCTGGGTTTCCTCAACATATCGCCACAACAGAATTGCTCCCAGCACTCCAGATGCACCAGCAAGCCAAAATGGGATGACAAGACCCTCGATGATGATAGGTCCAATTGCGAAAATCATGAGGGAGAAGACACCGTAGAGTGTTCCGCCCAGCAAGGGGCCCACAGTTGCACCTGCGTTGAAGAAGGCCTGGATAGTGCCAAAGAGCTTCCCGCGTAGATTCCAAGGCACTAGGTCGGCTTGAAGTGCACGCAAGGCGGGTTGCGATGCGGACATAGAGGCGCCCTGTG
This sequence comes from Candidatus Thorarchaeota archaeon, assembly GCA_004524435.1. Lineage (GTDB taxonomy): Archaea > Asgardarchaeota > Thorarchaeia > Thorarchaeales > Thorarchaeaceae > TEKIR-12S. The sequence continues at coordinate 3,312 of SDNO01000159.1, forward strand.
CAATCCATACAAGACTCGTCTCTGGAATTGTGGTGGTGAGTGGAAGAACGAAAAAGCTCCCTCTGGATGCCAATGCTCCACCAACCGCGATGGATTTTCGTCCGTGGCTGTCAGCATATCTTCCTGCGGGAAGAGAGAACAACATCCCAACCGCTCCAGCCCCGGAGATTATCAGACCGATCAAACCGATATCAGATGTAATCTTGCTCATAAGGAAGAGCTGGAAGATGGGCTGCCCGAGACCCATGGCAAAGCCATTCATGAGAGCCATGACATAGATTGCATGGATCATGCGACGGCGCTTGGGGTTCATCTGCTCGAGCTCTGTATCGAGAATATTGTCGCCTTTGGTCTCGGTAGCGACAGACCGCTCATGCTCTTTCGATAGTGTGGTCTTCCCTGGAGCGGTTTCTTTCAGGACCACAGCGGTCATGATGACCGCCGGCAAGGCGATAACGGCCCCGATGAAATATGGCACTCTAAACACTGCCGGGACGGGCAACATGAGAAAATCCCTGCAGAAGTTGTACAGAAAGCCCCCCACGCCCGGGCCAATGATGTATCCCGTGTTAGATACTACCATGTAGAGCCCGAGACCCTCTCCCCTCCGATCTTGACCCACGATATCCATTAGGGAGGCCTCAGCAACAGGCCAGACCATGGCGGACACCACACCCTGGAAGGCTCGTATGAGCAGCATCTGAATCCAGTCCTGGGCGAGGCCGAATAGAACCAGCAGCAGAACATATCCACCGAGACCAAGCATCATGATAGGCTTTCGTCCATGAACATCGGACGCATTGCCCCAGTAGCGTGCTAGCAATGTTCTTGTGGCCATGAAGGCGGCCATCATCATCCCCAAGACTAGTGAGAACTGAGCCACAACCTCGGCCGGCACAATATAGTCTGGGCCCGGAGGCTGATCCAGCCCGCCTTCAAGTGCAATCAAGTAGAATGACATTGACGGACTGACGATGCCGAAGCCCAGCATGATTAGCATTGCATCAAGAGCGATGACCATCACGCGAGGATTCGTGTAGAGACTCCTCACCTTCTCAGCCTTCGACTCATCATTCATCGAGAATTCCCCGGCAGATTCCGAGAAATTATGCCCATCTAATATAGCTGACCAAATAGGCGCTGTCTACACGGAAGCATTTATACCTTAGAGAAAAGTTTCCTCCACGGTTTCTGTCTGATCCACCCATGAGGCAGAATAACCTCAACGAGGACCATAGATGCCAGATCCAAGAAATCCACTCATAGTTCAATCGGATAAGTCAGTATTGCTTGAGGTCGACAACGAGCGCTACGAAGATGCCAGAGACTCTCTTGCACGCTTCGCAGAACTGGTCAAGAGTCCGGAGTATGTCCACACATATCGGATAACTCCCCTCAGCCTGTGGAATGCGGCTGCAGTAGGAATGACTCCA
>SDNO01000160.1 GCA_004524435.1 Candidatus Thorarchaeota archaeon
CTTCCCTCATGGACAGCCTTCTCTATGCGCTCGAGTATCTCTTCAGGCACAGACATGGAAAGCTCGATGATGCTTGCTATTCGGGCTCCGTGAACAATGGCTGAAGCGTCAAACACCCAGACCTCAGCTTCCTCTAGGGCTACACCACATTGTTCCGCTATCTCACCAGGGTCGGCATCGGCAAGCTCCTCAATTCGGGTAATCCCAATTCCGGCGAGTTGCTTCGAGTATTCACTCCCAATTCCGTTGATCACCGTGGGAGGGATCCTATGTATGTCCTCAGGGTTGCTCTCCAGTGCCTCAAGTCCCTCAGCCAATGATGCCCTCTGTTTATCCTCTGCTGCCTCCGCCAAATCTCTCTCCATTCTCTCCGACAGATCACGCATGAACTGGTCTAGATACCGTGTGGAGTATTCACCCCTATTTTGAGCTCTAGAACTATCCTGGACTCCAAAGACCGTTGAACCATAGCAAGTTCCAAGAACAAGAACTGACAATGAAAGGACTATTAGGATCATGGAGAGGACGGTGTTTACCCACCAGAGCATGACGGCACCTGCAATCATCACAACGAAGAGTGCAACTAGCAGCAATGCGCTCGGCCTCGAGTCCATTGGGTTTTGTCCTCCTGGATAGATATCATTAGGTTAGGTGAAATAGCTTTGGTTTGTGTTGATAGCCTTATTGTTCGTACCGTTGACTTTTTCACATAACTAGTTTCTCGTAGGACCCTAGTGAGGCTACGAAAGGACCATGAAGATAATAGCAATCGGCGGGACCCCCTGTACAGGCAAGACAACCATTGCGCAGAAGCTGGGTGAGGCTCTGGGAAGAGAAGTAATCAATCTCGGAGTTGTTGCCATAGAGTCCGGCTGCATCACGGAAGAAGACCTGGAGCGGGATACAACCGTCATCGATGAGGACTGCTTGGTTGAGGCGCTCATGGATCTCCTACATGAGAGAGAGGATGATCTCATCATCGAAGGGCATTATGTGGATCTTGTGCCTTGGTCCTCCCTTGACTTCGCGGTTGTTCTACGAACACATCCTGACATTTTGAGAGAACGACTCAAGTCTCGAGGTTACTCTGAGCCAAAGGTCGCCGAGAATGTAGAGGCTGAGGTGTTCGGAGCCTGCCAGCTGGATGCTCTTGATGCATTTGGAGAGGAGTTTGTCTTTGAGATAGACACATCGAAGGTTTCTGTCGAAGAGGCAGTCAAGATGATTGTGGGCCTCCTTGATTCTGACGAACTGGGAGAGCGAATAGACTGGATGACCATACTGGAAGAGAATGGAACCCTCGATGACTACATCAAGAGATAGTCTGTATTGAGTCTATTCCTTCTCACGCATGAATATGCCCAGTATTGAGAGGGCGGCTACGATAAGCATGCTCAGTGGGATGCCCGTTGTTGCTACTTCTGCATCTGGATTGATCTCTACGGCAAATCCAACCAAAAGGTAGATTTCTGCACCAGACATGGCCATCAGCATTCCGGGAATAAGTGAGGCGAAGGTGGCTCTTGGATCTGAATACGCCCAGATACCGCAAAGAATGAACAGAGCACCTGCGATGACTGGGAAGAGAAAGAATAGATTTCCTGTCATGGTGAATCCGTGAAGAAAGCTATCGAAACCAATCTCTGGAGGCCGAGTCATTACTTGGCCAAACTCCGTGATAATGGACAGGATTCCCGCTAGTACGAGTACAGCAGCAGGCCATCTATAGTGGAGAAGTCCCAGTTCCCGTTTTCGAAGCTGTTTCTTGAGTTTCTTGGCCTTGCGAATCCGTTCCTCTTCTTTCTCAAGTTCAATCTCTCGTTCTCTCTCCGTGAGACCGTCATCTTCTTCCTGTTCCTCGACGGCTTTCAAAATCTCCTCTGCCATCTCTTCCGGTTCGGAATTCGATTCGCTTTCCTCGGCCATCTTCTCTCAGTCGGCAACTCGCTTCAGCGGTATTTAAGGTTCAGTATCTACGTGTTTCTCGGTTCATTCGCGGAGAACACTCAACAGCCTTGACCCATTCCGAATCCATAGTCTTCGACACGAGACTAGATGTTGCTCTGACGATTTCAATCGTTTTTTCCTCTCTATTCTGGACTGGCCTTTTTCTATCCAAGACAGCACAGGCTGCGCGAGCTAGATGTGAATCATCCAAGAGGTATGCCTCATAGACGAGGGCATCCGCCAGGGCGTCGAGCTGTCTGGTGAGGCTGTCTTTTACTCTCCCGTTGAAGCATCTTCTCTGCAGTTCATCGAATATCAGACCACATGCACTCTGACACTCGGGAAGGACAACTGGTAGTTCATCCATGATGCCAGTATTTAGACAGGTGGTGAGTTCTGAGTAGTTGGTCAGGTATCGGACACAGAGATATCTCACCATTGCGGAGTTCAGAACCATCCCCACCGATGCTGGGGAGAGCTGCGAGTCATGGATGCTGATCTTCACGATACCTCCGCCGTGAATGACTCCTTTGGGTTTGAGAATGACTCTTGGATAAGGCAGGTTCTTCGTGGCCGCGAGGAACACACTCTCGTAGGACTCTGTAAGGGCTACATCATTCCGAAACCAGTCGTCTGCGTACTTGAGGTAGTTCTCGTCGAATCGATAGCGTCGAATGCTGCGACCACTTGTGGCGTAAGGGATGGAAAAGGTATCGTCTTGTTTCTCTCTCACATGGGCTGACGGTATGTCCCTCCCACGTGAGGCACTCAGAAGGCGGGTCTTGCCTCTTCTTCGAGCGAGGTCCAGTATCTCATCATGATAGAGCACGAAGATGTCCGACTCGTGAAAATTGGCAATGGGAATTGTCTTCTCTCTTCTAATCCCGCTTCTTCTGGACCTGATCAGAACGTCTTGGATGCGTGGGAATTGGGGGACACCGGCAATGAGGCTGAACAACTCCAGCGTGATATCATCGATTGGACTACCTTCATCTCGTATCTCCAAGATGTCCAGGTGTTGAAGCATGAACTCCCTTGTCTTCTGGAACTGACCCACCCTGAGAATGCTGTTGGGCAGAAGCATGCCAAGATGTCCTCCTGAATTCAACAGCTCCCTTCCCCGTACCAAGAATAGTGATGCGGCATTCCATGTTCCTGTTCTTCCTCCGCTGACGTTCCATCTGAAGTCTGCAGCAATGGCTTCCTTTTCCGTATCAGATAGAATGTTTCCATAGGGTGGATTACCAATGACGATGTCGAACCCCCCGTTAGCAAAGGTTTGAGGAAAGTTGTTTGCCCATTTGAAAGCCTGAACTTGATTGCACCCGACTTCCCGCTTCTCATTACGTCTGCCTGTTGCGCCCACTATGCTGTTACCTTGCCTGATGGACCTCACCATCTTCTCAGCAAGAGCCTCTTGGAACGGTCTCTCGTTCGAAGATGCCCACAGAACCAATCGCCGCCGTGATGCAGCTACGGAGTCCTGGAGGATATCAACGCCAAACAAGTTCTCATTCACAATCTGCCACTTGATGTCTGATACCGGCTGTGTGTCGTCTAAGGCCCGTCTGAGGATCAGAAGCCAGTTGGCTGCCTCAACCAGGAAGATGCCCGCTCCCAGGGCGGGATCGACTATTCGGACTCTCCTCAATGCTTGCAAAGCCCGGAGTTTTGTCGCCCGATCAAGGGTATCAAGTTCACGACCTGCGATGGAGAACCCCATTCTGTACTGAAGCCAATAATTGAGGGTCTGGCCGGAGATGTATCGCGCAATCGCCGCCGGCGTATAGAATGAGCCTGTTTCTCGTCTCAAGGAATGGAGCGAAAGCTCGTCGGTGGACAATGCCTTCGATACTGCAGTGGTCAGCGGTACGATGACTTGCTCATGTAGGACGTCCAATAGGCGCTCGCCCCATGCAGGCAAGTTATCAATATCAAATGCATCTTTGCTCTCGTTTTCACCTAGTTTCTTCAGGAGTGTTGTTGCATACGACCTCTCGCAGACGCCCCGGTCTTGAAGAAGAGTAGCTGCAATATCAAGATGGAGTCCTCTGGCTCTCATTAGTAGTTCGCCGGCTTTCTTCTCCTCGTCCTGTGAGATGGCCGACCAGAACTGTTCGATGATATCCTGACAATCGTTGTCCTGAAGCCGCTTTGATCCATCTCTACTACGCCGTTGCAGGTCATCTAGTTGTGCGAAGTCTTGAAGGAGAAGACCTCCTGCGGTGATATCGTAGCGTTGCTCCAAGGGCATCAATCTTGACTGAGCATCTACACTAATCTTCCCTTGCAATATCGGGATATTACGACCTAGTCATGGATCCACAACTCAGTCAGTGACCCAAAATCTGATTTCCACGAACATCCGCAATGTATATTGCTGGTCCTATCTAAAGAATTGAGCGGGGTGTGATTCATTACTAGTAGTACCGAAACAAAGGAAGTCCACGAATACGACGAATGGCCCGTCATGAAAGGGTGCGCAGTCGGTGGAATGATAATCATAGTGCTCGCCACAGTCTTCGGTTTCGCCTCGGTTTCGTACCGCTTCTATACGGAAGGCATTTGGATTCCACAGAACTACCTTCTACTCCTTGGGCTTGTGGTGTCTCTTAGCTTTGCCACTCTGATAGCGGCGATTCTTTACCTGGCCGACACCATTGCTTCGGAGTGATTGTTCGGTCTAGAAGTCTATTGGACGTCCACAGGGTCCGACAAATGAGGGCAAGAGAAAGAAGAGTGAGGAAGGTGCGAGCAC
>SDNO01000176.1 GCA_004524435.1 Candidatus Thorarchaeota archaeon
ATCCTTGTAATCCGGATACCGACGGAGATACTGGCGTCACAGACAGGACTCCACAGCCTGGTGCGTGGCTGACCTCCGACGGGTATGAGCTGGCTCAGACACCCCCCACCGACCCGCCAGACGGCGATAGTGACGATGACGGTCTCCTAGACGGCCTCGAGGGTGTTCTCTCTCAGTACAGCAACCACACCAATGCCTTGGATCCGGACACGGACGATGACGGCTTGTTCGACATGCAGGAAATCCTCCTAGGTACCGACCCCCGATGTCAAGATACCGACGGCGACATGATAAGTGACGGTGATGAGTTCTACGTCTTCTTCACAAATCCACGCCTCTGGGACACCGACTTTGACGGGCTCGGCGACGGTGAAGAGGTCTTCTTCTGGCACACCAGCCCGCTGATTGATGACTCTGATGCGGACAAACTCCTCGACGGTCTCGAGGTCCTAGTATATGGTTCTGACCCGATGGACGAGGATGGGGACAATGACGGTCTCACCGACTTTGAGGAGATCAAGGTCTGGTACACGGACCCCTTCGACTATGACTCAGACGATGATGGATTGAGCGATGGTGAAGAGATCGAGCTCTATGGGACCGATCCGCTGGTCTGGGACACAGATGGCGACTCTATCACGGAGCCCAACAAGGACGGAAACATGACCTTCCCGCTCAACGACTATGCAGAGGTCATGATCTACCATACGAATGCCACGGACGCAGACAGCGACCAGGACGGCCTACGAGACTCCATAGAGTTGTACCTCAACTCAGGCCTGATTCCATGGACCGATCCGATAGCTCTTGACCCGAACAACAAGGACACCGACGGGGACCTCATCCCGGACGGTTCAGAGCTCGCCATCGAGAATGTTTCAGGTCTCATCTATCCGTTCCGAGCCATGACCTTGGTATATCGTTATAACACGTCGCCGGTCGAGGCTGACTCCGATGGCGACCTGCTCACAGACTACCAGGAGGTCATGGTGTTCAACTCACAACCTTACAACAATGACACTGACAATGACACGTTAACGGACTACCAGGAGATCTGGGTCTACAACACGTCGGCGCTGTTCAATGACACTGACGGCGATGGTCTCTACGATTTTGAGGAAACTCTTGTGGAGGTCTACCCGTATGGACCGTGGCCGCCCGACAACTGGAGTATAGGTATGGAACCCGCTGACTATCTGACAGCCTCGGAGAGTGCGCTCCCGGCTGCAGAGGGCTCAGCCCTGCCCGTCTTTGCTCCGGCACAAGAGCCGCTGTATCCGTCGCTGGCCACCGACCCGGACTCAGATGATGACTGGTTACCGGATGGGTCAGAGGTCAACTTCTATCACACGAATCCGGTCGACAGCGACTCGGACAATGATGGAATAGAGGACGGTATGGAGTTCGACACCGACTTTGACGGCCTTGAGGATGGACTTGAGTTCAAACTCGCCCTCTACTGGGCTGGCGGCGGTGTGTTCGACCCCGACTCCGATGCGGACGGAATTCCAGATGGACAGGAGTACTACCTCTACGGGACCGATCCAGGAAACCGCGATTCGGACGGAGACGGCTTCCCTGACGGTATGGAGGTGTCCATCGGAACCGATCCCTTGACCAACACGACTCGAACCGAGTACGAATACTACCTGTCTGTGATGCGAGGCAAGGCGTCCATGGATATCCTCATGCCGATGGGCGCTGTAAAGAACGCTCGTACAGCAGACGTGAACGTGCTCAACTTTACGGCCTTTGAGGAGATGTACTACAGATACAATACGAGTGATGGGTGGAGTGCAAACTTCTCCCTGACCTACAACCCCAGTACCATGACGTGGGCGGACACCACGGTCGAGTGGGAGGAACGTGGGTATGTCCTTCAGGTCTTCGGCATCGACTCAGAGGGCGATACCCATGCTGCGCAACGGTACTTCACCGTGGCAGCGGTGCCCACGTACTCTGAGCCTCTCAGTCCCCTCGTCGTACTTGCGATAGGTGTGGGAGTGGGTGTATTTGCTGTTCTCTTTGCCCTCTTCGGCATTCCCAAGATACGGGAGTACTGGAAACAACGACAGGCAGCAAAGGCCGCCGAATCACCGCCAGCGAAAGAGACGAAGAGCAAGAAGAAATCCACAAGCAAGAAGAAGTCTTCGAAGAAGAAAGGAAGCTCTAGCAAGAGCAAGAAGGGAGGTGCGTAGAGTGAAGAAGCGTATACTTACACTCATGTTCATGATGGTGATGATGGTCGGTACATTCGGCGTGATTCCGAATGTCCCAGTGATTGACACGGCGGCGAATCCAGAAAGCACGGAGATTGAGCCCACTGGACTCTGGGATGATGTCCCTGACGACCTGCGACCCTCGGTCGAGAGCCTCATCGGGGAGGCAGATCAGTCGTTCCCTGCAGACAAGGACATCGGACTCGTTCTTGGCGATAGGATGAACGACTACAAACTCAACTACGAACCGTGGCGGTCAAAGGCGGCCATCCATGCCATTGCGTACGACGAGGCTACAGGCTTCCTTGCGCTGGGTGGAGGTTATTTGTACGACAACCAGATCCACATCTTTCGCCTCAACACTGAAACAAGGCTCTGGGACAAGGTCTGGGACACAGGCGATAGCGTCTTCCAGAGCGATGTGATGGCTCTTGATTTTGGCGATACAGACTTGAACGACTTCATCGAGATTGTTGCTGGCTGTTCAGACGGACACGTCTACATTTTCGAACAGCGTCACATCTACGACCCCTATGCCAATACTGAGAATCAGTTCGACCATGTGTGGACCAGTCCGGACATGTTCCGTGTGTTTGACGTGAAGGTTGATGACATCGACCGTGACTATCGACCGGATGTCATTGCCGGCGGCTGGGACAGCAAGCTCCACATCTTCGAGTATCGTAACCACTCGGGATATCCGTTTGCAGAGGAACACTGGATCACCTACGATGAAGTGGCCACACTGCAGGTTGGCGAGGACGAGAGAATCTACTCTGTCGAGACAGGGGACACGAACAACAACGGTCTGCCTGAGGTCATCTGCGGCACCCGCGAGGGCAGGGTCTACGTCTTCGAGAATGATGGCTTGGTCATCATGATTAACGGCTATCCCTTCCCACTCATTAATGACAACCACTACTACCTGAACTGGACGAGCCAGAACTACACGTGGACTCCGATTCTCTCCATGGATGTTGGAGAGCTTGATGGAAGTTTCGGTGACGAGATAGCCCTCGTCGCACAGGGTCAGGGTGTCTTCACGCTTGACTGGAATGAACTCAGCGGCACCTACGACTACGAGAAGGTCTACCGTGAGTACGAGGCATGGGAGACCTTTGGCTTCTGGCAGCTCGACTTCTACGTGGACCGAATGATTGAAGCAAACAATGTGACATACCACGACCCGGTGAACCTATCACTCCATGTCGAGGAACCCATCGAGTATGTGTGGAACGAGGGTCTGGGTATCTTCCTGCCGGACGCAAGTGTGTACCCCTATAACACCGGTATGGCTGGTCCAAACACACTGCAAAGTGGCATGGATGGCAACTTCTCAACCTTCGATTCGTCGATATCTGGCGTGGACAATTGTACGGCAGTACTTGACTTCGGGCTGGATGAGGAGGGCACGGGTGGAGCGAATGACCGGGCAGATGTCAAGATACACTTCAAATCAGGGACGAGTCTTAATCTCGCTGAGATGCCAAATCACTTCAATTTCAGCATCTCCAAGGATGGTGACGAGTTTGAGCAGGTCTCCTTGGACAATGCCTGGGCTCTCTTTAGTACAATGTACATCGATGTGGATGATGCGCTCTCCCGTCGGAAGTGGGACTACTTCCGCTACGTCAAGATCTCCGTGTTCAATGACGCAGTCTACGAGATCAATGGTCTACAACTCGTTCAGGTGTACAACACGCTCACAGACGCAATCAGTGTGGAGATCGGTCCGCTCCGGATGAATGGAATGTCTTACCTTCAAGGAACTTCCGAACCAAACAAGATTCTGGTTGGAAGTGTCACTGGTGAGCTGAACGCTCTCCAGTACAACGCAACAGATGGAGAATACGATATCATCTGGGACAGTGGAGACGATGACTTCTACACCTTCGGTGCCAATATCTGGGACATGGAGTACGTCGGCAATACGCCAGATGTTCCCACCTGGAACTGGCAATATGGAATGATCTGGAATCCGATTGGGAGCCAGACCTACAACTCGTGGAGTTACGGTGTGCTGAACCCCTGGCAGTATGGTGCAGCCACGTTCAACTACTTCATGGGCACCAATGAGGGAGCAATCAGAGCCTTCAACGTACCTGATGTGTTGCCGATTGGAGCTTCACCCATCATCGACCCCGTAACCGACGGATACCTCAGCAACATCAATGCCGACCTCGCGGGAGACTGGGTGAACGTTTCAGTGGAAACCCCGTGGATTCTGAACAATGATCTCGGGACTGTTCATCCCATGATTGCTCTCGGCCTTTTCAACCCTGATATCTCCATCGAGAGCATTCCGCTCATGAGCTTCGTTGATGCACCGAGGAGAGCAACCGTGATGTTCTACTTCCGTGAGGATGACACGGCTAACTTCATGTTCCATCGCGATTTGTATCGGATGGACACAACAGGAGAGCTCGTAGAGCAGATCAATCTAGCACGAACAACTCCGAAAATGGACTTCGCCGACTTCGACAAGGACGGAGACCTCGACTTCGCAGTGTCCAATGGCTATGTCTACATGGCGCGGAATATGTGGATGGAGACCGCAGGCCCAGACCAGACTCTCAACTTCACTCTGGTGCGGGGCTACTTCGACGACATCAATGACAAGGACACTAGCAAGATCTGGGGTCAACCTGAACTGGTGGATATCGACTCGGATGGCGATATGGATATCATCCTGAGCTATGCCAACAGCAAGGGAGCAACGTGCTGGATCAACGAAGGTACGGCGGACGACCCAATCTGGGTCGAGGACAAGAAGGTCATGTCCAATCCCGATCCTGAAACCAACATGAAGTACCAGAACTTCACAGATGTTCGCATTGTGCCGAAGCTGGGCGGCTACTACTCAGGATACACAATGGAACGCTGGTACGAGGTCAATAGCTGGGATATGGACTTCGATTGGACCCTTGCAGGATACAGGCCGTGGAACCAGAGGATTGCTTGGGCGACTCCTGAGTTCGATACAACGGAGAGCTACGTTGTTGCCAGTTATCCGAGAGTGGCTCAGCTTGACTTCAACCTGATGAGCAATGCGATCGACGGGCTCAAGGCGCATATCAATATCGGATTCCACGTACATGAGTCATGGAGCAATGATGCTGATCTTGAGGACTGGACACTCGCTATAACCTCAGCAGATGTCGACAACGACGGAAAGGGTGAGCTCATTGTAGGCGATTATGACAACAATGTGTACGCCTTCGAACACCTTGCCAACAATACCTACAAGCGGATGTTCCGTTCCTTCGATCTGAACCATACTGAGACGACAGATGTCTCTCCCTATCTCTATGAGGAGCTGGAGGGCATCTCTGGCGACTTCAACCGCCGTATCTGGGATCATGCTGAGCATCTGGTAGCTGGTGTTGACCTAGACCAAGATGGTCTGAGAGAGATCATCGTGGCCGCCAATCTCCAGGTCTATGTCTTCGAAGAAGTCGGGCTCTACGGTGGAGACGCCGTGCAGTTCGTGTATTCCTTCGACCTGAGAGACACAGCTTGGAATGGTCGTCCTGCGTGGGACTATGTCAGCAAGATAACCGCCATGGCGGCAGGGGATGACTTGGACTACAACGGAGAGTTGGAGCTTGCTGTAGCAGCCGGTCCGTATCTCTTCATCTACAACGTTCCTGAAGGTTCCTTTGAGGACATGGAGGACCGAGAGTTCTTCGTGACAAGTCCATCACTGGAGGGTAGATACTTCCTTGTTGGAAATCCTGAGTATACTGAGTTTAGATATTATCACATCAACACGTTGATGCTCTGTGATACCGATGAGGACGGATACAAGGAAGTCATTCTGGGCGGGACGGAGGATGTGCGACTGAAACGTCCCGACGGATTCGCGCACATCTACGAGTGTCAGGGCGGCACCTTCTACAAGGTTTGGGAGGCACCCACTGAGCTGACCTACTGGAATCCTGTCAATGTCATCAAGCTGGATGACCAGGACTATGATGGGGCTCAGGAGATCATCATCGGCCACAGCTTCGGGTTTGACATGTGGGAGTGGGTTCCCGGTACCGATTCGACATACCAGAAAGTTGAGTACGTGACCTCATCGCCGAACTATCCGAAGGTGCCCCTGAAATCTCTCGGCACGAGTGGCGATGGTGCCTTGGACTCAATTTCCACCGAGCGGTCTATCAAAGACATGGCCCGAGGTACAGGCTCATTCGAGAATTTCATCTGGATGGCCTATGAGAACGGGACAGAGATCTGGGTGAAGCTTTACGCCGAACCAATAGACACCTGGTCTGACGGATTGCCCCTTGTGAGAGGTGCAGGCATCACCTACACCGGAAATTCAAGTCCAATAATAAGTGAAACACGACCAACCATAATCTTCTCGGAAGAGGGCAACATCTACGTATCTTGGGAGGCAGAAGATAGCGGTGGCACCCGATATCTCGCCTTAGCGTGGCGCGATATAACTGGCGGCACCCAATGGAACAACGTGATCCTGTTGCAGGACTTCTCCGGACTAGGCTGGACACACCGATACTACCCAAGTGTCTTCCAACTCAACTCGAGTCATGTTGGACTGGTCTACATGTATGACAGCTATAGCCCATTCTTCCCTGGCACCTACACTTACGGGCGTGTTGGCTGCTACATTCGACCCGATGATCTCTCAGGTTCATGGACAAGTATGCCCGTATACTTCAATGACAGAACCTATTTCCAGGCCCATGATGTGGACATCATAAGACTGCACGATGATGATGGCGATGGCAACCACTCGTTTGCCATTGCGATGTCGGCAGTCTATACACGTTCTGCGAAGGCAGACACGGACGTCTGGGTCGTGGTGTGCGATGATGACTCGAACTTCAACTGGACTGGAGCCAATCCCCACCAGGCGACGACATCCTACGACGATGAGATGTTTGTGGATATCGAGCAGTCCCTCTCAGAGGAAAGAGCCCTGATGGTGATCTACGAGAGCATCGGTGTATCTCTTGAGGACCGGATTGGTATGGTTTCGAGCACAACGCTGGGTAGGGAGTGGAACTACGAGAACACTCTGAATACGATTCCTGAGTACATCGTACGGACGGAGATGCCGAGCGGATACGTCCACTACGCATGGGGCAGTTCTCCTTGGCCCATCTACAAGCTGTCCACGTTCTCACCTGATCTAATTCCTACTGCAGAGTCAGGGTTCCTGTACACCGTGACATTCTCATTTGCCATGTACTTCCCAGCAGGTCTGATTGGCGACTTGGCCTTCTGGTACACGTACCACGATATTGACTATGGCATCAATCCGCAGTCTGACTGGACGATGAACCATCTCAGAGAGGTTGTTGACCTCGACACTGGAGACACAGATGCTGATGGTCGCCGCGAGGTGGCCGTTGGTTTCGACAGTCAAGTCGCAGTCTATGAGATGAAGCACTCAACCAATGGCACAGGCTTCATGACCTATGAGGAGGCCTGGCTGTCCGACCCATTCGAGAACCCCGTAACAGGTGTCACAGTCTATGATACCAACGGAAACGGGTGGGACGAGATTGGCATTGCAACAGAACGTGGTGATGTATACATCTGGGAGTACATCGATCCCTCCGAGGGAGCTGTCGAGCTCTGGTACTCCGAACAGCTGTGGGCGACGTCTACGCCAGGCGATGCAAGCCTCACAATCTCGGCCGATCTCATCGATGCATACGACATCAACGGAGATGGTTACGATGAGATATTCGCAGTCAATCCTGATATCGGAGTCGTGACTGCCTACTACCCCAATGGGAGCGTTCTCTGGCAGAATACAGATGCGGGGGACGGTTTCAACTGCTTCCTGCTTTCGGACCTGAACAATGATAGTATGCCGGAGATTCTTGCTGGTTCAGATGATACGAACCTCTACGTCTTCGACATCATGACTGGTGATTATCTGTGGAGCTACAATGCATCGACGGACGATGTCTACAGTGTCATGACGGGCAATGTCATGGGGGACGAGGCTCCAGAGATCATTCTAGGAGACGGAGTTGGAGATGTCTTCGTGCTCAATGCCTCAGGTGGTCTCCTGAACGTCAACAACCTAACAGGCGTTGTTCCGTATCAGCTTGCCATCGGGAACTTCACCGAGGCAGATGTGCCGCAGCTAGCAGTTGTTTCTCAGTTTGCCGAGCTGTTCGTGATCAACCCCCTGAACGGCACCATATTCTATCAGAGTCCTAGCGGCGTAGCGTATCCTGGAAGTCGGATTCGAGCGCATGATTTCAACGATGACGGTTTCGATGATATCGTCACTTCATGGGAGGAGATTCACATTGTGGATGTCGATAACGGCTCGATCTACTACAACTCGACTTTCATGGGAACAATCCTGGAGATCTTCGTCGAGGACTTTGATGGTGATGGTTCAACCGAAGTTCTTGCCCTTACGTTCGAGAACGGTGTGTTTCTGGAGGAAGTGGAATCAGGCATCACCCAGTGGCACTACGAACCTGACTCAATGTGGTATCTGGTTGGTGCTGATGTGGCGCAGATAGGCGGGACGGGCGATTACGACATTGTGATCACTGGCGGGACTACCTTCAATGAGAGCATCATGCTAGCCCTCGATGGCAAGAATGGGATCCCCAAGTGGTTCAACTACTCTGATGGCTTCCTGACCGAGGCTGTGGCTGCTCGCCTGCCAGGTAGTGAGTACGACTCGATTGTCGCATGGGATGTCGAGAATGAAGACCTTGTCGCCTGTCAGGCTGTTCTTCCCAGCGAAGCTACGCAAGAACCTGCCTATGAGAATCACGAGATATACTGGGATGCTGAGATTCCTGGCGTCTACGACGCTTGGGTCGACGATGTCGTTGGCGACTATGTGGATGAGGTACTTGTCGCCCAGAGGACAGCGTCTGGGTACAGTGTTCTTCTCTTGGAGGGATCCAATGCCAATCCTGTGTGGAATATCTCGTTCACTAGCAAGGTTCAAGGCGTGCAGACGGGCTACATAGACGGCTATGGACACAAGGACGTAGCTATCTGGTACGGCCTGCGAGATGTCCTCGTTGTTGATGGCCTGACCGGAGCCAATGTGACAGAGGTCTACTCTGGTGACAGCTATGAGGTCAGGGGTCTTCTTGTGGGTGATTTCGACACTAGCGTAGGTGACGATTACGACGAGATTGCCATACTCAAACGCAGAATATCAGGCGGGAACAATGTATACGTCGCGTGGTACGATGAGGCCGGAAACGAGCTCTACAACACCTTTGCTGATGGCTATACCTCGTCCTATTCCTCTTGGCATTTCGTCAAGGGTCGGCTCTCTGGCACCGGTTCGCTTGACGTAGCCTTTGGGGCGTCGGGTACTCAGCCGCGAATCTACAACGGAGACGATGGTAGCCTTTACGGCGCCATTGGTCCCGCTTCGACCTATCGCCTGCTCACCGGGAACCTAACTGGCGGCGCGAGCGATCGCCTCATCGTGATGGATTCAGGCTATGATGTGTACTTGATCGATACTATCGGTGGAGGCGGTCCCACGATTGCCTTCCCGACGGGTTATGTACGAGATATCGTGGTGGGCGATGTCCACAACAATGATGGTGCTGAAGAGGTCATCATCAACGTGGAACGCATCGGCGCAGTTGGCTACAACGCGGCCGGAACACAGGTCTGGTTGTACAATGCTCCCTTGGTCTTGGGCGGGAAGGACACTCACGTTGTGTCTGCGGACATGAATGGTGACACTTGGGATGACCTCGTGTTGACGAACAGAGAGTACATCAACGTCGTTGACGGTGAGACTGGGCGACTACTATGGCACTACTGGAGGGATGACCTGGGTGCCAACTACGATCCCATCGTTGGACGGTTCTATGACATGAACGGCCGAGATGTCCTGTGCTTCGGTGGAGATCATGTCTACGTGGTGGCACACACGTTGCCAGCACCGATTCCGCCTGCACCACCCGAGCCGAGCGGTCTTACCCCTCTCATAGACTCAATCGTCATAGGGTCGTTCATTGGGGCTCCCATACTCTTCGCAATTGTTGTAGTTCCTCTACAGGCCTATAGGAAACGAAGAAGGAAGTAGGTGTCCCTCCTTCCCTAGGAGGGCTCCCTACCATCTCTGTGAACGACATAGTGGCGGAAAGACATCACAGGCACCCGTTTGCATAGGGCTTACATTGGATGACGAGAGGAGTGACACAGAATACTTAGGTGCCGATGCTATGAAGTATCCTAACAGGAAGATTGTGGCTTTCCAGTTCTTTGTCTATACGATGGGTGCGGCTGCTGCCTTCATCTCTTGGATCCTGACAATCTTTGACCACACCGACTTGCTCTACTCAATCGCAGGCGACTATCTAACCGGCCATTTCATTAGGTGGACACGGCGACTCTTCCTGTGGGGGCCAATCATTCTTACTAGTGGCCTGACCGCTGCGGTTGCTGCCTTGCTGGTTCTTCGTGGCAGAGCGACTGGAGGATATCTAGCTGTGGCCTCGTTCGCCATTGGCTTCGCCGTTGACGTGTTTGTGGCGAACGTAATCTTCGTCCACGTGCTCATCGGGCTGCTCATCGGCTGGGTTCTGCTAGTCCCTCTACTTGCTGGCTGGGATGACCTTTTCGAAAATGAAGAGCAGCAAGAATCCATCTGATATCGGAATGATTATGGCCGATTGCATGGGAGTCAGAGAACGATATGATTGACATAATCTCACAGTGGAAGACCATGAGTATAGCTGAGGCAATCTCGGGTAGACGAAGCATCAGGATGTTCAAGTCTAAGGCCGTGGATAGAGGGACCATCAAACGAGTTGTTCACGCCTCCCTCCTTGCGCCTTCTGCTCACAATTCACAGCCGGTAAGATTTGCTGTGGTTGAGAGTTCTACGCGCAAGCGATTGCTTGCAGAGATGCAGGAAGTCTGGAAGCAGGATCTTGCAAGGGATGGTTTCTTGGAAGACGCAATCCAACGACGAATTGCCTCATCGAATCAGATGATTCATGATGCACCCGTGCTGATACTTGTATCCTATACGATGGCGGACATGCACAAGTATCCCGATTCGAAGAGAGTCAAAGCTGAGGAGACAATGGCCGTTCAGAGCGTTGGGGCAGCAATCCAGAATCTCTTGCTCGGAGCTCATGCAGAGGGCCTGGGCAGTTGCTGGGTATGCGCTCCGCTGTTTGCGAAGGCCGTGGTGCGTGAGGTCTTGAAGATGAAAAGCGAGCTTGAGCCACAGGCTTTCATACTCTTGGGGTACCCAGATGAGGCTCCGGAAATGCCTGAGCGAAGAGAAGTGGAAGATATCCTTCGCTTTGTATAAAGGGTTATAGCAGGCAATCAAGGAACTAGGACTAGGGATTGACTAAACCATGAAGGTCACTGCTCTGAGCGGCGGCATCGGCGGCTCTAAGCTTGCTCTAGGTCTCTACAAGGCACTCGAATCTAAAGCCCTCACGGTGGTTGTGAATACAGGAGATGACATCAACATCCATGGCCTGCAAATTTCACCTGATATTGACATCGTGATGTACACGCTTTCGGGTGTTGTTGACGAGGAGAAGGGATGGGGACTCAAGGATGACACTTTCGATTGTATCGGAACACTATCAACACTCTACGGATATGAGGAGTGGTTCAATCTTGGTGACAGAGATTTGGCCACACACTTGGTGAGGACAAGTCTTCTAAGAGCACAAAAGACTCCCACAGAGGTGACCGCGTATCTTGCGAAACGACTGGGTCTATCTGATGTCACAATCCTTCCAATGTCTGATGATCGCATTGAGACTCATGTGCGCTTGGCAGACACGTCTTGGATACACTTTGAAGAGTATTTTGTGAAGCGCAGATGCCAAGGAGAACTGAAGAGTATCCGATATACCGGTCATGCGGATGCAGAAGCTTCCCCTCAAGTGCTTTCTGCTCTCCGTGACTCGGATGTCATCATTCTGTGCCCAAGCAACCCTGTGGCCTCTATTGGTCCAATACTATCCATCAGTGGGCTGAGGGCTGCTTTGGTAGATGCCAGATGTCCCGTCGTGGCAGTAACTCCGCTCATAGGTGGAAAGGCCGTGAAGGGCCCCACCAAGGAGTTTATGGAGTTGCTCGGATTGGAGGTAAGCCCTCTGGGTATCATTGACTACTACTCTGACTTTCTTGATGGTTTTGTTCTGGACCAACAAGACAGGGGTCTTGAGTCGAATCTTGAAGAGCGTGGTCTCGAGGTTCTCGTGACGAATACTATGATGCGAAGTCTCGAGGACAAGGTGCAGCTTGCTAAAGACATACTTGCCTGGACAAAGGGATTGGTGGACTCACATTGACAGACTCCGCTGGTGTGCTTGTTCCCGTTTCCCCTCTGAGGAGAGCTAAGACACGTCTTGCTGCTGTTTTCGAGCCAAGTGAGAGAGCTGGACTGGTCCTCGCCATGATGCAGGATGTGATTGAGGCAATCGAGGGGGCAGAGCTGCTTGATGACGTGCTCATTCTGAGTGATGATCCTCGTGTCGAATCAATAGCTGAAGACAGAGGTCTGAGGTACATCACGGAGCATCCCTCTGGTGATCTGAATACCTCACTCAGACTTGGGACAGAGGAATACCTCTCCCTCCGAAAGAACGCCCCGCTCCTCATTCTGCCGGTCGACGTTCCTCTAGTACGGTCAGAAACTCTTGATAGTCTGGTTGGGGAGGCTCTTACCGACGGACGGCCCTCCGTTGTTGCTTGCCCATCAGAAAATCGAGGAACAAACGCTCTCCTGCGGAAACCGCCAAATGTCATATCTCCATCCTTTGGACCGCTGAGTTTCGAGCGTCATAGAGAGGCATCGGAGAGAAAGGGTGTGAGGTTCGTCACCCATCGCTCGCCTGAGCTGGCTCTTGACATCGATTGCCTTGAGGACATCCAAAGGCATCTCATGAGTGACCGTTCCAACCATAGCATTCGTTTCCTCAGATCAACTGGCTTGGGAAAGAGATGATTGAGCATGTGAAACCCAATGGCGGGACTCAGAATGCATGTCCGAAGAGCGTAGAGAAAGCTTAAGTCGTGGATTGCGTATACACGTACAGCTCGCCTGTCTGAGGGAGAGAAATGAACAAGTCCATGAAGGTCATCCTATCTGCGTTGGGTCCCGTGGCAATGATCGTTCTTCTCAGTGTCCCCATAGGGCCGCTTGCAGGTGGTCTCGGGATACTGCAGCCAATCGGCGGCATCTTCGACGTCGGAATCGGAGTGAACGACACCACTACTCTGACACTTGTTATCTCGGAGCTTGATAGCCCCGTGGACGTGATCATGGATGAATGGGGCATTCCACATATCTACGCTGAAACCACCACTGATGCATTTCTGGTACTGGGGTACCTACACGCTCGAGATCGGCTCTTCCAGATGACTATGCAGAAGTATCTCGCTGCGGGGCGCATCAGCGAGATTGTTGGCGAAAGCGCTGTCAGTTCGGACAAGTACTATCGAGCTATAGGCCTTGCCAGGTCTGCTGAGATGACATACCAAGCGTTCCTTGAAATGGCTGACACCAACGCTGATGTTGCCTTTGTTTTGGAGAACATAGACGCCTATGTCTCTGGTGTCAACACCTTCCTGGGCACGATGAGCAGCCGGGAAACGCCCTTGGAGCTGAAAGTATTGGGATTCATCCCTGAGCCCTGGGAGCCTGTCGATATCTTCACATGGTCAAAGATGATGACCTGGGGCCTTTCTGGAGGTTTCGGGCGTGATGTGACTCGCTACTTGGTCCGAGAGGCAATTGACAATGAGACCATGTTGGCCGATCTCTACCCTGATACAATTCCCTATGCAGTACCCGTGATTCCTGAGCAATATAATCTCAGCACGTCGGAGTATCCGGCTGGACCAGCGGGATGGCCCGCCCCTGCAGCGTCAGACTTGGACTCGCCGACGCAGCTGGCACACGTTTCGCAAATGGAAACTCCCGATATAGACGCACTTCTTGCATACGAATCGCAGGTCATGAGTCCGTTTCCTGATATCTTTGTGATCGGTAGCAATAGCTGGGTCGTCGATGGGTCCAAGAGTACCACAGGGTATCCAATCTTGGCCAATGATCCTCACCTCCAGCTTCAACTGCCGTCGCTATGGTACGAGGTGCATCTTGTAGTCCCGGGTGAAATCAATGTCCAAGGGGGCAGCCTTGCCGGAACGCCTGCGGTGCTCATTGGGCACACTGAACATGTTTCCTGGGGCATGACTAATGTCGGTGCTGACGTTCTGGATTTGTTCGTCGAGGAGGTCAATCCATCCAATTCGAGCCAGTACCGGTATAACGGAGAGTGGATAGATTTCGAGGTTGTGAACGAACTCATCCATACCGCTGATGGCAATACGGTCGAATTCCCAGTGTCTTGGAGTGTTCACGGCCCCTGTGTCGATTCTCTTATCGACGACTACGGTCCTGCCGAAGACAATTTCGCCAATCTCGCCATGAACTGGACAGGGACAGGTGTGACTCATGAAATCTTAGCGTTATCGATGCTGAATCTTGCCAACGACATGAACGGCTATTTTGATGCACTCTACTGGTGGGACTCGCCACCACAGAACTTCATCTACGCGGACGACTCTGGCAATATCGCAATCACGGTGGCTGGAAGATTCCCAGTGAGAACCGGGTACTCTGGGAAGTACCCCGTAGTGGGCCTGAATGATTCAGTTGGGATGACGGGTTCGATTCCATACGCACACATCCCCAGAAGTGTGAACCCATCACAGGGCTATCTTCAATCCGCGAACCAGCTCTCCATAGACCCTGCAGTGTATGCTTACTCTATCCTGGGTCCGCAGAGCGACTCCTATCGCGGGCGGCGTATCGACCATCTTCTGGCGACCGACTCAGATGTCACAGTTGAGGATATGATGGTCTATCAGGCCGATGTCCTGGATGTTTCTGCTGAGAGCATGGTTGGGTTTGTTGTCGATGGCTGGGAGAACAGCGATGAGAACAATGCTTCGATACAGGGCATGGTTGACATTCTCGCTTCGTGGGACTTCGTCATGTCCACTGATAGTGCGGCCCCGACAATCTGGCGCTATCTTCTCGGAGCCATGAAGCGCAGCACCTTCGATGAAGTGTCTGCAGCAGGTTTGAACCCAATGTCAGTGCGGACGCCCGTTCTTGAGCAGATACTGACAACCGAAGACGAGTACTACATAGACGATCATGAAACAGCCGAAATCGAGACCCTGGAGGACATTGTGGTACTCGCTCTGCACCAATGCTACAATGATCTTGCCGAGAATATAGGTACGAATGCAGCGGACTGGATCTATGGCACGCATCACACTCTGAATGTGGAACATCTGGCTGGATTCACCCACCTAGGTGGCACTCCCCACCCGGGTAGCAGATACACACTGAATGTAGGGGCTGGTTGGACGGTTGACGCTGGTCCATCACGGAGAATGGTTGTCCGGCATGGTACGAGTCCCGGGTACTACACGACATATCCTGGCGGTCAGAGCGGGAACATGTTCAGCCAGCATTGGTCTGATCTGTTCGACCTGTGGAACGGGTACGATGAGGCGACCAACCACTACGGTTATACTGAGGAACACTTCTATGCCTCAGTCGCAGAGTTTGTGGATGCTGGAACTGGCATCGAACAGGATATCATATTCATACCATGAGGTGGACACATATGACAAGACTAGACGAAATATTTCCTAACGTGGGAGTTCTTCCCGCGATATTGATTGTAGCAGTTGTAGGCCTTGCCCTTCAGCTCAGTGGTGTCTGGGCAACCATGCTCATCGCTGGCTTCTTTGGGGCACTCTTCACACGAAAGCATCTACATGCGTTTCTTGCTGGCTTTTTTGGGGTCACTGTTGCATGGTCAATACTCTTTGCGTATCTTGCGGCGACAGCACAGGCGCTGGAGATAGCTGAGTTCTTCATAGGGCTTCTCGGCATTTCTGGGCTGGGTTGGCTGGTAATCGTAATCAGCGTGGTCCTTGGCGGCCTCCTCGGAGGATTCGGTGCCACACTAGGTAGGTCCGTCATCGAACTTGTGGATGACTTGCTATCGCGTCGTGACTCTGCGGACTGATGAAACCGACCAGCTGCTTGTCACATCAGAACACCGTCGGGTTCAAAACTCAGCTTGGAGATAAGGCATGCTTGCAGGAAAATCTGGAGATTTGATGCGAGATGGTGGACCTAGTTGAATCATTGACAAAGCTACAGAAGGACTCAGAACTCTATCAGGATCTTTTTCATGAGTCAGAAGAACCTCTGAGAGTCGAGGTCAATCTCACTGATACGGGCCAAAGCGCGACATTAGTGTTGAACGAAACTGGAGGGGTGGCGAAAATAGAGGATGGAGCTTCCTCAGCAAGTCTGAAGATAACACTGAATTCGGAAACTCTGCAGAGAATCATGGAGGATGAGGCTGATGCCTTTGCCCTCGCTGGGAGGTCACGCATGGATGAAGACCGTCCAATCAACTTCGAGTTCCTCGATAAGGGTCGCGCGAAGGAGTCCATGGAGGCAATCAAGAGCCTTGCAACATTCTTCTTCTTGCCCGGCAGAATCAAGACAAAGAAACTTACGGTAGAGAGAGCAGGCGAGGCTCATGGAGCAAGACCGATACCAATCGTGTATTGGCACGGTCTTCGACTTGCCTGGTATCGCATTCCGACGGATTCCATTTTGAATGAGGCAGGAGAGCAAGATCCTTGGCCTCAGGCATTCATTGTACTGGAAGGTACAGGCCTCGTCCAAATTGCTGATGAGGAGGACCAGATTGCCAAGAACACGGTGTACTACATCCCGAAGAATGTTGTGCATCAAGTGCATGCGACAAGCAATATCGATCTCATATGGATTGCCTGGGACGCAGAGTAATCTCGTCGGGATTACGTCAGGCGCAGACGAGTATGATTTCGAAGACATTGTTTCGGGTTTGTTCTTTTCTTGAGTAGATTATCTTGCCGCTATACCTATCCGCTAGAACACGAGCCGTGTAGAGGTGGATGTTCAGGGTTGAGAGCTCAGGTATGTCTGAGCCGGTGAGAAACCTCCTGTCCGCCACCGAGAGAGGTGCGCCTTCACTCTCGATATAGATTGTGACCTCTTCACTCTGAACAGAGCTATGCAACTTCAGTTCAGCAGGGCTCTCTTGGGCAAGGCGAACCGCTTGGATGATCATATTGGCTAAGAGCACACTGAGCATTGCGTCACCTCTTACCATTAGATCTTGATCTATATCGGTGTGAGCTACCAGGGGCTTGTCTTGGTAGGTCTGCTTGACCGCTTCGAGTGCCTTCAAGATGTAGCTATGGATTACGACGGGGACGAGTTGAGTATCTCTTGCGGATTTGATCTCGGAGAGCTTTGATACCTGCCTGTTGAAGAATGTCGCTTCATTGCTTAGTGCCATAGCCGCTTGATAGGGCTCCTCCTTGCCGATTCTCCTTTGTTCCTCTGAGAGCAATTCGAGATACGTGACAATTCCTTGCAGAAGATTCCCCATCTTGTGTACCCACATTCGAAGGTAGAAGTCGCTCTCTCTTCGTGCAGCTCTGAGCTCTGTTGTTCGTTCCTCAACTAGTGATTCAAGAAGGCGGTGCGGCTCGATTATCGAGGTCAGGATCATGCCGAGAGCCAATAGTAGGAATCCGGCAAACACTCCCCCCAACCACAGGGGCTCTGCAATTTGGGATGGGTCTTCTAGCATGGTGTAGATGATGAATGAGCCAATCCACAGCACGAGTGAAAGCGTGGAGGACAGAACAACTCGATCTCTGCTCCGGTACCATTCGAGTAGGTATCTAAGAAGGGCCAGAGCCGCACTGCTTCCAACCACCAATGTCAACAAGATTCCAACGGGAGTTAGACCCGCAAAGCCCCCGCTGGGGTCTGTGACCTTGAAGAGTGGGTATGGAGTGGCGAGGAGTAGAAT
>SDNO01000030.1 GCA_004524435.1 Candidatus Thorarchaeota archaeon
TATCCAGAGACTAACTCCAGGGCGCTTCGAAACTCGTGCATTCTATCTCTCACCCGCAATACGAAGAGCCAGTGACGATAGTCTAAGACCCATGAGCAGAGTCTCACGCCCAGTGAACTGCCTTGCCCGAATTCCTGTTCGTATCTGGTCATAGTCCCTCCGGAGCTTCACTTGGTCGGAAATCGAGCCGGTCATTCTCTACTCTCATCTCTCGTATAGAGATTCTGGTCATATATTCTACTATGCATCTCATATCTACACCAAAAGAAAGGGTTCAAGGAGTTGCGACCAGCGCGCCCTTGCGGGGCGTGTCCAACCCGGCTCACATCTTTACGCCGGGCCTTCATCCGCCGCCAGTCACTAACTCCTTCCGGACTATCTCGCGACCCTCATCGTCCACAACGACGAAATGAGCGCCGCAGGATAGTCAGCAGTCATAGCACCTGACAACCATCTCGAGGAGGTTGAGCAGGCCTTCGTCTATTTCATCTGTCATCTTTATTGTTCACCTATGTCTTGACCATGGGTTCAGGCAGGTCTAGTTCCTTGTGTCCCTCCTTTTCGAAAATCAGTTTCGCAGCGTCCATGAGGCTCTTCTCGATGCCCGCGATGTTGTTGTTCGTCGCAACAATTAGGTTCGCCTTCGTGATGATTCCATCCTCGTCGCACTCGTAGTTGTGCAAGAGCGTTCCGCGAGGGGCCTCAACTATCCCGACACCCTCGCCAGCCTTGGGCTCGACATCGGACAGCTTCACGTCAGTGCTGACGATGTCAGGGTCCTCAAGGAGCTTCTTGATCCACTCGGTGGCCTGCACCATCTCAATGACGCGAGCGTAGTGATAAGCAAACGTGTGGTGTGAAGGCCGGCCGACGAGTTCCCGCATCTCTTCTAATGCTTCCTGCGCGAGTGGCGTGGCCATCTTGTCTGCAACGTTGCACCGAGCTAGTGTATTGGCACGCCAGATACCCTCGGGATACCCGGCTGGCTTGTAGTAGATGTGCGTTGCATAGGAGTGGTTCGGAATGTGCTCTCCATAGTAGTCTGTGTACTCATGAGGTTCGAAGTCTGCAACAATCTTGCCCTCGGGGTCCATCACCCGTACTTTGCCGTCATAGATATCGAGCTCGCCGTTGTTAGTGAGCCCGAGGTAGTAGGTAGGTGTGACTGCCACCTTTGTGATGACGTCGATGTAGTCGTTAACGACCTGCTTAGCAAGGTCAACGGTATTCATCATGTTGTCCATCAAATCAGGCACTTCACCAAGCCAATAGTCACGCTCCTCCTCCTTGAGCGGTGAGAGCATCCCACCAGGAATCGCTGTGGTGGGGTGGATGGCCTTGGCCCCAATCGTCTTACAGAGCTCCTGACCGAATTGCATGAGTTTGATCGCCTGCACGGCAACATCCGGAAGATGCTTGAGCACGGCTGCAACATTCCTCACCGCCGGGTCTGCAAAAGGCCCAAATACGAAGTCGGGGGCGGCGAGCGCATAGAAATGGATAGCGTGAGACGAGAGCTGTTTTGCCTCAATAAGGAGGCGTCTGAGCTTGATAGCAGCAGGTGGAGGTGTGACATCCCATGCATCCTCAACAGTCTTCACGGATACGAGATGGTGAGGAATCGGGCAGATACCACAGATACGTGGAGCAATCCGCACAGCCTCCTCCATGGGTCGTCCCTCAAGGAATTTCTCAAAGAAGCGTGTACTCTCCACATTGAACTGAACATCCTTCACCTTTCCATCTGTGCCCATCTTGAGTGTGAGTGAGCCATGGCCTTCAAGTCGTGTCACAGGGTCGACCCTGATGACCTTTTCCTCCGTCATTGGTTCTTTGCCTCCTCGCGTCTGATACGCATACTCCCAAGATGACTGGTAGCGTATGAGAACCTCCAGAACAATCCGAGAGGATCCCTTACTGCATCCTGGATTACCTCAGGCTCCAACGGAGCGTAGGACCCGAGCATTCCGATGCCATTCGCACCCTGGTCCTGCATAATGGGTGGAGGCGGCCCGAAGCAGCCACGACACGTCGCACCCTTGTTAACACACTGACCCTCACACAGGCCCCAGGTCGCAGAGCCCATGCAGATGTACCCCTGTTCGAGAAGACATCGGTCGGGATCAGCGTTACCATCAAAGGGTCGCAATATCTCCGGGATGGGAGTCTCTTGTTTATCCCGATTGCAGTAATGGCACACTGTGTGGGGATCAAGTACAAGCTCATCACCCTTGATGAGAGTCGTTAAGGCCTTGAAAATCAAATCCGAGGTAGGAGGACATCCGGGGAGATACACATCAAAGTCAACGTACTGGTTGTTGGGCTTGATGACCGGTGCAATGGGTGGGACATTCTCGGTGGGAACCTTTCCATCCTTCACAGTCTTGTTGCTTCTGAACTTGACATCATAACACTCTTCGATATCAGAGAAGTTGGCTAGCCCAGGAATGCCACCGAAACATGAACAGGACCCGAAGGAGATCAGCGTCTTGCATTTCTCTCTCATGAGCTTGAGATGATGGATGTCCTCTTCAGTTCTCGCAGCTCCCTCATAGAGCCCCACATCGATTGACTTGTCTGGATAGCCTTCGAGGTGTTCGTGTTTGAAGTCTGCAACAGCTGCCCAGAATTTGATATCCAGCATAGGAAGCACCTCAGCCAGACGAAGATGGATATCAATGAGACTCTGGAAACAGCCCCAGCAAGATGAACCCTGCATCAGTGCGACTGAGACCTTGTCTGTCACTCCTCGGAGGCCTCCGAGAGTTTGTAAATCAACTCATCGTCCTCATGACCAGAGACCACAACCTCTTTCCAACGCATCATTGCCAAAAGGTTCCAGAGAATGAGCTGCGTGTCGAACTCCGTGGTCTCTGCAATGGCACTGATGGTCTTCGGTCCAGCCTCTAGAATTTCCTTGATCGCCTTTCGTTGTTTTCGGACTTCTCCGCGTTTCTGATCAAAATACTTCTGAAAGAGACTCACTTCCATTCCTCCTGAATCGGTCCAAGCTCTTTGACCTGTTCTACTAGTTTTGCGACTCCATCGGCAAACACTTGTCCCTCCGATGCGCTAGCCCATTGCAGTCTGATTCTACGGGTGTCTATACCAGCTTGTTCAATGGCCTTCTCCATGATTGCCCACCGGGCTCTAAGCTTGAGATTGCCGCTTGTATAGTGGCAGTCACCCGGATGGCAGCCGGAAACCAGAACCCCGTCTGCACCCATATCAAGGGCAGCCAAGATGAACTCGGGACTGATCCGTCCGGTGCAGTTCACACGTACGATCCTTGCGTTTGGGGGATATTGGATTCTGCTCGTACCAGCCAAATCGGCCCCGGCATACGAGCACCAGTTGCAGCAGTACGCTACAATGCGTGGAGTCCATTCATGCTCTGAGTCTGTTTGCGTCTTTGCCATAGTCAACTAATTGCCTCCTTGCTGTTCCATATCGGTCGGACACAGATAGGCCTCGATCATCGCCATGATCTGATTGTCGGTTGAATGATACATGATGATGGCGTTGCTTGGACATGCTGCTGCACACGTGCCGCAACCATGACACTTCGCCTCAGTCACATAGGCCACTGGCGGGTCGTGTTCCTCATCCATCGCTATGGCGCCGTACGGGCAGCATGTGATGCACGTGTGACATGCTGAACAGAGCTCAGGAATGACGTGTGAAACAGTTGACTCGATCTCAACCTTGCCTCGGGCCATCAACCC
This sequence comes from Candidatus Thorarchaeota archaeon, assembly GCA_004524435.1. Taxonomy (GTDB): domain Archaea; phylum Asgardarchaeota; class Thorarchaeia; order Thorarchaeales; family Thorarchaeaceae; genus TEKIR-12S. Next base: position 3,726 of record SDNO01000030.1, read on the forward strand.
GACAGCCTTTGCTGCAGCGCCACTCGCATCGATAACGGACTCAGACGCGTTCTTCGCAGCCTGAGCCGCCCCCGCTATCATGACACCAGCAGTATGAGTTGTGAGTGGAGCCAGCTTGATGTGTTCCGGATTGAAGAAGCCGTCACCGCTTCTGGTCAGACTGAACAGATTGGCGGTCTCGGCCACATCATCAGGTGGTATCATGGCCGTTGCTAGAACAAGGAGTTCAGGTTCAAACTCAAGTTGATCACCAGTTAGGACATCAGTCCACGTGACTTTGATGTTGCCATCATCGTCCACATGTACAGTGGGTTTCTCTTCACGGGGAAACTTCGAATAGATGACATGCTTACTCAGTGCCAGTCTGTGGAGTTCTTCGTGTCCTCGGCCGTAGGTACGGATGTCTTGATAGAGAATTAGCACTTCATCGACTCGGTCCTTCAGATCTGCAGATGCCTGTGCAACTGCAGAACAACAATGCCTTGAACAATGCTCATGCCCCTTCTTACCGGGCTCTCTTGATCCGACGCAACCGATGAAGGCGAGTTTCTTCACAATTCTGCCATCACTGGGGCGCCTCAGCTCGGCCCGGGGGGGGAGTTCTTGGAGCTGGGCCAGTGTGACGATGTTCTCTGACTGCTCGTAAGCGTAGTACCCCTCTGGCTCAAAGGGTCTGAATCCGGTTGCAACAACAACTGTACCAACCTGAACTGTCTTCGTCTTGTGGGTCTTCAGGTTCTCAATCTTAACATCGAAATTCCCGATGTACCCACCAAACTCGGCCACTTTGCTATTAGTCATCACGTCTATGAGCTTGTGTCTCTCAACGTGTCTGATTAGCGGTGATATAACCTGCGCGCCAGATTCATCCGCAGGGAACAGATGCGTCCATTTCCTGACATGACCACCGAGCTCAGGTTCCTTTTCTACCAGTACAGCTTCAAACCCACGGTCAGCTATGTCAAGTGCTGCTCGCAGTCCGGCGATACCTCCACCGACCACCAGGGTCCTCGGAGTCACGTCCACCTGTTTTATCGGCAGTTCATCGAGCTGACGGGCTCTTGCAACAGCCATACGAACCAGGTCCCAAGCCTTCTCGGTAGCAGCCTCCGGTTGTCGCATGTGACACCAAGACACATGCTCCCTCAGATTCACTTGTTCGAAGAGGTAGCGGTTTAGTCCGGCGCTCTCACAGACGCGCCTAAAGGTGGGCTCATGCATTCGAGGCGAACAGCTTGCCACAACGACCCTGTTGAGTTTCAGTTCGTCTATCTTGTCCTTGATCAGCTGTTGTCCTGCGTCGGCACACATGAACATCTCGTGGGTGCTGAAGACAACCCCAGGCAGACTCTTCGCCTTCTCTGAAACCTCTTCTACATCCACCACTCCTGCGATATTATGCCCACAGTGGCAAACAAATACCCCAATGCGTGGTTCTCTTTTCTCCGCCGTGTCAATCTTCTGACTCGCTTCTGTCAACTCGACTGGCCTCCATGAGACAAGATTATTGTAGCTTTCATTGCAGCTGCACTCCCTGCTGTAACTGAGTCAGGAATGTCCTTTGGACCGTCCGCACAGCCACAGACAAAGACACCGGGTATCCTCGTGTCCACTGGTCCGAAGTAGTGATGCGATACATCGATGTACCCGTCATTGCGTACGCTGACACCAAGTTTCTCCGAAAGCCTGAGAAGATCCTGAGGTGGTACAATACCCGGGCTTAGAACGACAAGATCATGCTCAATCTCCATAGGCTTTGCCGAGAGTGTATCTTCTACTTTCACAGCCAGCCGCCCTTCTTGGGTGCGTGTCACCTCAGCAACTCGCCCTCGAAAGAAGTTCACCCCGAAACGGGTACGAGCCATCTCATAGAACTCCTCGAAACCCTTGCCAAAGGCACGGATGTCTGCGTAGTAGATGTTCACTTCTGCGTCGGGATAGTGTTCTTTCGCCATCACAGCGTTCTTGATACCATACATGCAGCACACACGTGAGCAGTACGGGACCCCTTTGGCAACATCCCTGGCTCCAACACACTGGATGAAGCCGATAGACTTCGGAATCTTGCCGTCACTCAATCGAATAAGATGGCCCTGAGTGGGACCGGCTGCATTGATGAGCCGCTCGTATTCCAAGGCGTCAATGACATCTGGTATTCTTGCATAACCCAGACGGGGATAGCGACTGACGTCAAACATCTCATAACCAGTGGCTATGACAATCGCGCCCACTCTGAATTCAAGTCGTTCATCCTGCATCTCCAGGTCTATGGCATCCCTTTGACACTCACTGACACAACGCTTGCACCTGATGCAGTTCTCCATGTCTATCGTATAGATATTTGGAGTTGCTTGGGGGAAGGGTGTGTAGATTGCCTTCCTGATACCGAGACCTCGATCAAACTCATTTGGAACCTCAACAGGACATACCTCAGTACAGTCCCCACAAGCAGCACACTTCTCCTCGTCAACATAGCGTGAGCGTTTGATAACGGTGACTAGGAAATCTCCGACTGTCCCAGTGACTTCCTCAAGGTCCGCGTAGGCAAGTAGCTCAATGTTGGGATGTCTAGACACCTCACTGAGCCGAGGTGTGAGAATGCATGCCGAGCAATCCAATGTAGGAAAGGTCTTGTCCAGCTGCGCCATTCTTCCACCAATTGTTGGTGACTTTTCAACGAGATATACCTTGTAACCTTGATTCGCGATGTCGAGGGCCGCCTGCATTCCGGCTACTCCCCCTCCAACGACCATTGCACTATTGATTGCTTTCTTGTCTGACATTACTTGGCCTCCGCCAACGATGCGAAGATGTTGTCTGGGGGTATCTTGTTAAGATAGGTTCCCAGTGCATTCATATCTATGCCAATGGCAGGTCCAAGAAACTGCGGAAGCGAGAGAACAGGGACTCGATTCTTGGGATCCAAGCCCTCTCCAAACTGCACTTGTGTTAGCTGGATTTCACAGAAGACACAGGCTGTGACCAAACCTTGTACGCCCACATTCTGCAGATTCTCAATCTTCTCCATTCCAATCTTGTTTGCTACCGGTTCATCTACTGCAAGCATTGGTCCGCCGCAACATCGGGTCTTTCCAACGTAGTCCACCGCAGTAGCTCCAGCTATCTCTATAATTCGATCGATGATGGTAGGATTCTCAGGATCATCAACTTGAACAATCTCGTAGGGTCTTGTGACGTGACACCCATAATGAGCAGCCAATCGGATCCCCTTGTAGGGTCGTACAATCGCCTCTTCGATTGCGTTGTAACCTATGTCCTCCTGGAATATCTGCAACAGATGCTTGACGTGGACATTGCCGGTATACTCAAGGTCCTCATCCTTCAAGAGGTCATTCACCTCCGAACGGAGGTACCTGTCTGAGTCCAGCTCATGCTTCACTGTCTTAAGAGAGCCAGAGCAAGCTCCACAGATTGCCAGAATATCAAGACCCTCTCGCTCGGCAAGAGCGAGGATTCGACCGCTGAGAGCAGCAAAAGCAGGTCTGCTCAGAGATTCCACATACTGAGCCCCACAGCAGTTCGCATCCTTCATAGTCGTGAGCTCAATACCGAACTTCTCAAGAACAGCCTTCACAGATGCTTCATATTGTGGGAGCCGCACGGGAGTTGTGCAGCCAAGGTAGAGAGCGAATTCTCTCATCTAGTCTTGTCCTCCTTGAAATACTTCTTCTTGATCTTCTTCACGAAGTCATCATCCCAGTTCAAGTCGGTATCGAGACCTAAGTCGTCTCGATCATCCTCAATGAAGTCTGTGTATGTGTCCTTCAACATCCACCCGTCCTTCAGAACGAGGCTTGCAGTGCTCTTGAATACATTAGGAATCTTACCTTCTCTCGCCGCAATCTTTCGTACGGCACCGAAGATCTCAGGAAGACTCACACCTTCTTGACACCGTTCCTCACATAGCCGGCAGGTCATGCACAACCATGGTAGCTCACTGTTCAGTACCTCTTCGCGCTTTCCAAGGAGTATCTTCTGGATTAGTCGTCGCGGCCGATATCTATCAGTGTACTTTGCCACAAGACAACTAGCCGTACACATACCACATTGGATACATTTGGTGATGTCTTCACCGCCAGGCTCATTCGCTATCTCTTCAGAGAAATCTGAAGAAGGATGATGCAACGACGGTTGTTTCAGCTCACCTTTTGTTTCTACCATTACGTATACACGTCCTTTCGGTATTCTAGGTCCGTTGCCATTGGAACAAGCCTGTGGTTACAAACTTGAACAAAAAAGTATATGGTTGTGTCAAAATGTTTGGTGTCACAGGTCTGTGTACGCTCATCGTAGCCGCATGTCAATCGTCGATCAGCCGTCTGAATTCTCATGAATTGCCTTGACGGGCTGTTTGTTAGACTTGTATCGGCAGCCAATGTGCGTTCCTCGCGACTTCGTCCCAAAGGGGCATCTAGCAACATCGCGGTTGCGAACTCCCCTTTAACTCTTATCTTGATACCTGTTAAGGATGATAGTCGCTCTCATCGCCGCAGCACTGCCGGCCGAAACAGAGTCTGGTATGTCCTTTGGTCCATCAGCACAGCCGCAAACAAACACACCAGCCAGTTTCGTGTCAACTGGCGTGATCACTCGGTCAGCCACATCAATGTAACCATCAATCGCAAGATCCATGCCCAGTTCCACGACCATGTCGCCCATTCCTTCCGGTGGTTGTATACCTGGACTGAGAACAATGAGGTCGTGCTCCACATTGTGTACAATGTCTTTCTCTGTATCTTCAACTCTCACGATGAGGTTCCCGTTTTCCTCATTCTCATTGACCTCAGACACCCGACCTCGCACAAAATTCACGCCGAAACGTGTACGAGCCATCTCGTAGAATTCCTCAAAGCCCTTCCCGAAGGCTCTGATGTCGGCATAATACATCGTGACTTCGCAGTCTGGATGGTGCTCTTTGGCCATCACCGCATTCTTGATACCGTACATGCAGCACACGCGTGAGCAATAGGGAACACCTTTGCTCACATCACGGGCACCGACACATTGGATGAAGCCGATATTCTCCGGAATCTTACCATCACTCAGTCTTACGAGGTGTCCCATTGTTGGGCCGGCCGCATTGATGAGCCGCTCATATTCCATGGCATGTATGACGTTGGAGAACTTTCCGTAGCCATACTGCGGATATCGTGAAACATCGAAGAGCTTGTATCCCGTTGCTAAGACTATTACGCCTACATCGAGGTCCATTATCTCGTCTTTCATAGAGTGGTCGATTGCCTCTCGCGTACATGCATCGACACACAGTTTACACTCACAGCAGTTGGCACATCCTAGGCAACGTTCTGCCTCCTGTCGAGCTACTTCCTCAGTGAAACCCAGCTCTACTTCTGTAAAGTTGTTCCGCCTAGACGCCAAGCCCTGTTTTGGCATTACAGCCCCCTTAGCCTGCTCTTTTTGGCTCTTGTCAACTTCGTAGGATTGCACTCGGTGTAGTCGCTCGGCGCGACCTTCGTCAAGAGGAATGCCCCGCAAGTAACGATCTATGGATATGGCAGCCTCTCGACCTTGCCCTACAGCCTTCACAACCGTGAGCGGGCCTGTGACAATATCGCCGCCTGCAAAGACCCCCGGCTCATTGGTCGCCAGGGTGACCTCATCGACTGTCACAGTGCCCCACTTCGTGCATTCACAGTCTGTCTGTACACCATGAATGTCTGCTTTCTGACCTACAGCTACTACAGCGGTATCGACAGCCATGGTGAACTCGGAGCCCTGGATTGGAATTGGCCTTCGCCTGCCGGAGTAGTCCGGTTCGCCCAGACGCATCTTGACACATCTGATTCCAGTGAGCTCGCCATCTGAGGATAGGAATTCGGTTGGATTTGTCAACAGCATGAACTTGACTCCTTCCTCCTTTGCGTCTTCAACCTCACTTGGAATAGCTGGAATCTCAATACCTGAGCGTCTATAGACGAGAGTGACTTCCTCTGCACCGAGACGAATAGCGACCCGTGCCGAGTCTATGGCCGCATCGCCGCCTCCGATGACAACGACTTTCTTTCCTATCTCGACGTCTTCGCCACTGTTCACCTTCTTGAGGAACTCCATTGAGTGCAGGACCCCCTCAGCATCCTCTCCTCTAACGCCCGTTTCATTGCATTCCCAGGTTCCAGTAGCAATGAATATAGCCTTGAAACCTCTCTTCTTCAGATCCTCGATGGACTCTACGGGGTTATTGGGTTTCATCTTGACACCGTGTTCAGCAACCCTCTGAATCTCCTCATCAAGAATATCACGGGGTAACCGATACTCCGGAATCGCATATCTGAGTAGACCACCCAGCAAAGGTTGTTTCTCGAAGACCGTCACGGGATACCCTTTGCGAGCCAATTGATACGCGCAACTGATACCAGCCGGTCCCGAACCTATCACCGCAACCTCTTCGTCCTTGTCGATACTGGGTTCAACGGGCTCAATCACGTCTTGTGTTCGTTCCCAATCGGCCAAAAACCTATGCAGGTTTCGTATCTTCATGCTCTCGTCGAGATACCCACGTTCACACTCTCCCTCACAGAATGAGATGCAGACTCGACCCAGTACACCGGGAAACGGAATGGAATCTCTGACAATCGCAAGGGCTCTGGCGTAGTCTCCAGTCTTCATCATGGTGATGAAGCCCTGCGCGTTCACATGGGCAGGACATGTGTCTCTACAGGCCGGCTCTCCCTTCTTGTCGATTGTGTAGGCATTGGGTGTTGCCTGAGGAAAGGGAGTGTAGATGGCTTTCCTGAAGCCCAGATCCTGATCAAACTCATTTGGAAGCTCAACAGGACAGACCGATACACAGTCACCACATCCAGAGCAAGCATCCTCAATAACGTATCGCGCTTTTCTTCGAACTCTGACTCTGAAATCCCCTATCTCTCCGTGAATGGACTGGATTTCTGAATACGTCAACAGGTCAATCCGCGGGTGTCGCGACACGTCGCTTAGACGCGGCGTCAGGATACATGCAGAGCAGTCCAGTGTTGGGAATGTCTTGTCGATTGCAGCCATTCGGCCCCCGATGGAGGGTGATTTCTCAAGCAGGTGGACCTGGAATCCCTGGTCGGCTATGTCAAGTGCGGCCTGCATGCCTGCGACCCCGCCACCTATCACCAGTGCGGCTGGGGTCGTTCGTTCATCTTCTCGGGGTTGTGAGCTTGGACCAGAAGCTTTCTCAATCGTCAAGCGGTTTCCTCCATGTCCTTGTATTGTGTCCAGGATGTCTGAAAGAGCAGTCGTGCATGCTCTTCCAATCGAGTTAGATATGCAATACGATAGAAAAGAGTTCCTATTCTAAGATTCACTATGGTTTTTCGAACTAGGTCGTTTCATGGAAGGACTCCGTTCAAAGGGGGCCTGTATTCAGGCAGAGTATTGATAAAGAAACATTGACACATTTTTGCTCAATTCTCTTCGGGAGATTTAGGTAAATTCGGGTCTGAAGGGCCCAAGACTGCACAGGCCACGGCCAACCAAGGATCTACGACAAACCGGCGCAGAATCTTCTTCAGAAGAGGACTCCACCGTGCCTGCCGGGCAATCGGAGGTGACAGCTCATAGTAGAGATGCGTCATAATAGAGCCTAGACGACTCGTCAGCATCCGTTCATCCCTGAACCGACGCAACAAGTCAATTCGGGGGTCCAGCGGAGTGCCAATGACAGCCGTTGCGATGAAGCATTCCGACTGATGCTCCTTGCAGTAGATCTCATCATTCACAGCCTTTCTCATATGCTTCTCACAAAGGAAGACTTCGGCACCACAGACAACACACTTGCCAGCAGGTTCCCGCCCTCTGCCAAGAGGAATCCCGCACCAATCGCAATAGGCCTCACGATCGGCATCAGATAGAGCTGCTCCACAGAACTTGCACTCTGCAGCAGTCGAATCATTCTGTCTTCCGCAATATGGACATTGAAGCTTTTCTGGCAATTCCATCCCTCACGTGAAATCAGCCACACAACACAGGGCATCTCGAGGCGTGCTTGGCTACTATTCTAGTTGTGTTCTAGGGATAAAAGATTTCTCAGGGCAGACGCAAAGGAAGCAATTCGTTTTTATCCTCGGAGATTTACCTTCTCCTGACAGCCTGAGGGAGCAGCATACATCCAGAACTAGTTTATTTGCAAATCATGTCCAATTATCAGTAACGACCACCGTGCACTAAGGCTGTCAACCAGGAGCAAAAGGGAGTAAATGGTGACCGACAGCACTTACAAAGCCGCCAAAGCAGCCGACATCCTCCAGACAGTGGCCAAGCTCGTCGTTTTGTTTGTGATCATTCCTGCAGCCGTCCTGCTTGCGGTTTTCTTCATAACGGAGCCCTTCATCTCAGATATTGTCGTCCGTCAATCCTTCTCGCTCTCGGTTGCTCTCTGTCTTGCAGGCATCATAGCAGCAAGGACGGAGAGGAACGTCCTCGGTTATGGTCTCATCTTGATCGGGACTGCCTTGGGAACATCCTCACTGTCGACATTCTGGAACCAAGCCTTCATGACAATGGGCTGCATACACGGAGCTCTCATAATCGCGCTGGTTCTCGTCCTGGACGCAACATCGAAGGAGGTCATTGAGGGAGGGACGCCATCCGCAGTCACGACGTTTCTGATTTCGGCAGTCATAATCACAGGACCCCTTATTGGAGTACTCTATCTGATTGACCTTGGCACCAGCCTCGAGTACATCTTACTGGTTGCACTGTTAATCTCCATCCCATATGTTGTGGGTCTCCACTACTACCAGAGGAGGGCAAAGCTGGGCGTTTTTGAAGCTGTGCTCCTCTCAGCAGCGCTCTCACTCGCCTTCAGTCCACCTCTGTACGCAAACATCGTGGTTCCCGATATGTTGACGGTCCTCTCCGCACACATCCTCATGTTTGGAATAGGTCTGCTCGTCTTCAGCCAGATGCTCAGGTATATCCAGACGCTGGTTCTAGAACGCGGTGCCAGACAGACCGAGGGGGTCAGCGAGCGGAAGCGCATCGAGATGCTGATGGGAATCGACCAGTACACTGAGATTGAAACCCGCTCACAGGCACCTGTGCCACAGACTACCAAGACTCCGGAGATCATCGACCTCTATATCGCCCATGCAGTATCTTCCCTGTCCTTGGTGCTCGTTGCCTCTGGAATCCCGGCCGAGCTTCTGGCGCTCGCCGCCCTGAGCTCCTTTGGTGAGTCCAGCTGGTTCCTATTCCTCTTCACTCCCCTGGCTGCCATTCTATCCCTGCTTGTCGTGATTCCGTCCGCCGTGTTCATGCGGCTTGGTCACTATATCACTCGAAGACTGGAAGAGAAACTCGTCAAGCTCTTGGGGCTCCTTACAGTGCTGTCCGCCACTGCGGCCTCTTATGTCTGGAGCCAGTTCTCCTTGTGGCCTAACGCGTACTCGGCAATTCTTGCTGCAGTTGTCGCTCTCTCTGGCGTCACGGGCATATTCCGTGAAGTCCGTAAGCTATGGAAACGACTTTGGCTCCAGATAGTCCATCGGTTCAGAGCGTTGAAACGGTGGATCGTGACGCATCCAGTTCATACTGGAGCCGCTGTGGATTCGCTCCTTACTGTATCGATCATCACCATCATCTTACCGATGCTAGCGGGCTTTGAGTATCACCAGTTCGCTCTGGTCCCGCTCTCGAGCTCCATAGCCTCAGCTATTGCAATGATGGGGCTGGGAGCAATGAAGCAGATCAGAAACAGGATGCGATTTGCAGCGGCGGCTTGGGTTACCCTACTTTGCTCAAATTCACTCTTCACCTACTGGTATCTCACTATCGTGCTTGCTACCGAGATAATCTCCGCTGTCGCAGTTTCCCTCATGTGGATGTTGGGGTCTGCCGCACTTCAGAAACTGGAAACAAGTAGGAGGACAGCGGGTCTTGCCTACCTGCCGGGAACGCTGGGAGTCGTTTGGTATCTATTCCTTATTGAGCAGCTCTATTTGCCAATGCGCTACATTCTGCCGGCCATAGCTGCCCTAGTTCTTCCCGCGGCCATACTCCATAGCGAGTACAAACGGGCACTGGTTCGTGCCGGAATCACAGTCTACCGAGCAATGACAGTATTCGGAGCGCTATTGGTCCGCTTCATCCTCGTATCCTACGCAACCTTGGCTATCGCCATCATTACATATGGCAGCTATTCCTTTCTCTACAGCGGAATTGGATTGGACTTCACCTATGTGCTGGTCATCGCCGGGACCCTGTTCTTTCTGTCGTACTCGCCGGTTGTGAAGTATCGAGGAATGGATCATCGTCTTCTCGTGCTCTCCATGGTTGCAGGACTTGCCTTCTTCATGGGCGCCATGGTCTACTATCTCACGTTTGCAATACTACCTCGGTTCCAGGCAATAGTCTTGGCAGTGACAACATCCCTCACTATCCTCACTTGGCTGCGCGATGAGCTTCCTAAAGCACTCCGATCCGCGATTCCCCTCGTCTTGTGGGGAACAGTCCTTCTCTTCAGTTCATCACTTACATACTGGTGGCTCTCGGGACTCTATGAACAGAGCCTAGCATTTGCCTGGACAGCGGCAGTAATCTCAGCCTACATGCTAGTTTCTTCAAGAACAGAGAGCCTGAAGACTCCCGCCAGCATAGGCTATGCTATCACGGGGCTGCTTGCATGTGTACTATTCTGGTTCTCCTTTGGATTCTCCCTGATGTATCTCGCGGCTGCCGTCATCATAGTACTGGCACCCATCGCATCTGACTATTACATCCGAGCCCTGCGGTACATGGGAAGACTTGCTCTGAAGCTTGGTGAAGCACTCCTCCTTCTAGTCCTAACTTACACTGTTCTTGCTGCAGCTATCATCGGCCTATCTATCTCCATCGTAATCATCACAAACCTTTCTTGGTTCTTCGATGTACTATTCCAACCGGACCTGACGAGAGTCGTCTTTGCAGTTCTCTTCACCCTCTCATTCTCGGTTCCTGCCGTTCTCAGAGTCGAGGATTTTGATTTCAGAATACGGAGCGGCATTCTGGTCTTGTTGTCCGTTGTTGGATCGGCATTTCTTCTTCTGCTACTCCCACCGCTGGAACCACTGCTGACGATTCTACTTGGCGCCACCGCCTTGAGCCTACTACTTGCTGCATTCTCACCACTGATTCCCGAGATCAGCAATGGTCGGTATCCACTCGTACTTGGGCTTGCCCTGCTCATGGGTGTCGGGCTTCATGTCGCCCCATTTGATCTTTTGCTCAAAATCCTGACAGGAGTCGCTTGGACTGCCACCGTGCTGGGCCTAGCCGTCGAGGAAAGAGTTGCCATGAAGATGCTCTATCCCGTAGCCACAACGGCCGTGGTTGCCATCTTCTCGATCTATGCCTTCCTTCCTATCACTAGTCCTCTGATGGCTGCGGCCTTCTTCATCATGCTCGAGTCTCTCCTGCTATGCATTCCAGAAAGTGTCTATCATCCCTTGAGCTGGGCCGCGTTCTGTATCTCGCTAGGCTACTTCTTATACACGCTTCTCGCTTTCTTCTCGACTGCGGCTTTGTTGGTGGCGGCAGGTGTAGTAGCAGAGCTGCTGGGAAGGACCCCGAAGACTGGTGCTTCACCAGAGAAGCTCGAGGGTTTCCTCGCTGCTTTAAGGACGATATGGATCGGTCTCTTCATCGCGGTGCAACTGACTCCGTTTGTAGGGACTATTGCAGCAGGCGAGCTGGCGTTTCTCGCCGGGCTGATCACTCTCAGAGTTTCTTGGAGCAAGGCCCCCGAACGTGTGTCCGTTGTTGTTCAGGACCTCATCGGTGTGGCAAGCACGGTCCTCGTCTACAGCTGGCTATCCCCCGCACTTGGCCCAAGCATAGCCCTCCATCTGGCACTGATACCCTTGTTCCTGGTCGCAGCCTTGCATTCCCAGTTGGATCCCTTCAGAGCGGTTCACGAGGCCATTGTCCTCACGCTGGTTGCACTCTATTCGATAACCATCTGGTATCTCTTCTACCCCGTTCTCGAGGTCGTCCCGCTCGCTGCTGCCTCAGGTATCAGCAGCATCTTTCTGCTTCGCTGGATTAGGTTCGAAAATCCGAAAGCTGCACTACTGACCCCCATCTCCGCAGCCATCTTCCTGCTGGAAGCCGTCTGGATATGGCATGCCTACTTCATCTTCTCTTTCGGTCCTATCACGATTGGGACCGGGGCAGCCCTTCTCTTACTCGCGACGTTACTAATCCCGGCAACGGACAGCATGGAATGGACGAGATTCGAGTTCATCTGGGAAGGCGTGTCTGTGCTGAATGCACTGATTCTTGGAGCGCAACTCTCAGGCTGGAATCTATTCCAGTTTCTCATTCCGGCCCACCCATTGCTGACCATCGGTTGGGTACTGTCACTCTACGGGCTTATCTCAGCACCAGTCATCCACTGTGCAGAATCTAAGATTGGTAACCTGTATCCCATTGGTCACATCAGCTGGAGCCCTTCCATTCCAGGGTGGTTCCTTGTCGCGTGGTCGTACACAGCATCCTACTCTGACGTCCATTTGCGTCTGGCAGTCAGTGCCCTTGCCTTCTCATGTGCAATCACTCCGTTCCTCCTCCTTCATCCTCAAAGAACGGACAGATACCCCCAGCTGGTTGATATCAGCTTTGCATCAAGCCTAGCCTATGTAGCCTGGGCATTGGGAGGAGGCTCCACCGGAATTGTGAGAATAGGAGTCACCCTTCTCGTCTGGTACATCATCGCGCTTCCAGTCACATGGATGGCTACTGTGTGGGGGTTCAATCGAGCAAAAGAGTTTGCAACCAGACACAAGACAGAACTCGCATTCCTCATACCGCCGCTGGCGACCCTCACGACATTCGCAACAATCCTCACAATTCCCCTTGATACTCTGGTCAGGCAGCTCCTCTTCTCAATCGCAAGTGCCTCATTTGTGTTCGGATTCCTGTACTATGCTACAGCGCAGATCGTGGAGGAGAAACACCGAGCACCGGTTCTGGTATTGAGCCTTGCAGGGATATCAACTGCGGTCTTTGCCGGTCCGATTCTGCTGCTTTCCCTAGTTGCAGGTGCTGAGGCTTCTGCCTCGTTCTTTGCGCTGTCGACATCACTGGCAATAACCCTCCTCACTGTTAGCGGACTGAGCAGGGCATTCCATTTCCGACGAGCAGTCCATCCCAGTCATGTTCTTGGAGGATTGTTTGCTGGAGCGGCCGCTTTTCTCGGTTTAATTACACTGGCCGGAATTGCCATCCTCGAGTCGCTCATTGCTGCTGTCTTCGTGACCTTTCTCATAGAGGCCCCGTTCTTGACCGAGCAGATACGAGCCTTCCTCAGGCTTCTGGCAGATCTCGGCTCTTTGATGCTGGCTGCATTGAAACGACTGAACGCATTCCTCAGATACATCTTCGACCGGTTCGGCTACATCATCTGGGTCATCTTCTCTTCATTGGTGACGCTTGTGATCGGCACCCTGTCATATCCCTTCTTCAGCGAGCTAATAGGAATGCAACCAGGCACACTACTGTATGCCATTCCAAGCTATAGTGTTCCCCTAGGGCTTTTTGGTCTGCTACTCATCTCCATTGCAGCAATCAGGCGAGGAGTCCAATCACCATTCGGGATGTCGAGTATCGGAGTACTCATCACCGGAATGAGTCTGTCAGCCGCTTCGTTCTTGATAGATAGAGGACTCGTTATTCCTGCACTATCAGGCAGTTGGGCAATGGTATTCATGTCACTGACTGTCTTTGCCAATCATCTTGACAAAGATGAGACCATCCTCCGTAGCATGTTCATCACCGTGCCAATATCCATAGCTCTCTTCTTCGTTTCATTCTTCTACAGTCCAGAGATGAGCATCAATATGCTGACAATATCGGTTGGTCTTTCACTCGTGCTCTGCTTCAGCCTCTTCGTCGGTTCTATACGAGTAGGATTGGCAAGTGAATCTCTATCTAGGCCCCTGCAGGTGGGCATTGCGTTTGCCTCAGCCTTGATCACTTATGCGGTGGCAGACTTCGCGTTCTTTGCTCTGCCATGCATATACCTCTCAGCCTTCGTGATGTCTTGGCTTCTCCTTCCTGTTGCCAGAAGAGAACACCTTCACCTCTTCAATGCGCCTCTCTTCTTCTCACTCACTGGATTCGGATTCACCTTCGTGTTTGGAGAGCTGATACAGGGACTGCTCTTGGCGATGGCTGCGCTGTTGTTATTTGTGAGTCTCTACATTCGTGACCGTGAGAATGAAAATCCTCAGTTGGTCTACGCCAGGCTCATAGCTCTCCTTGCCTTGATTGGCTGTCTGGTTGGATTTGGCGTGTTGACATTCATGCCTAGTCTTCTCTAACAAGCTCCCCATCGGCGAGTCCTCACTCAAGAGGGTCAATTGTACCAGAGTGGCA
>SDNO01000031.1 GCA_004524435.1 Candidatus Thorarchaeota archaeon
AAGAAGGTCGATGCCCTGCCGACCGTGGAGTCTATGAGTTGATCGGGCACAACAATGTGACCCGCTTCCATCTCTGTGCGGCAGCTGCCTACAGCATTGGTTGCTACGATGTGGGTGACATCAAGCTCACGAAGAGCATAGATGTTTGCCCGGTAGTTCACCAGATGCGGAGGGACTGAGTGCCCCTTACCATGGCGGGGCAAGAAGAAGACTGTTTCATCGTTCACCTGAAACTCGGTGATAGGGCTACTCTCTCCATAAGGGGTGTTCTTAATTTCCGTTCTTCCTTCGAAGAAACGATAGAATCCGGATCCACCAATCACTGAGACTTGCATACCCATGTAGTTCCATTCTGACGTAAAAAACCACAGCATCTGTAAAACGAATCTGCCCACTTCGTGTATACTAAGGGTCAACCAGGCCCAAAGTGTCAAGAACGTAGGCGTAATTGAAGGCATAGTCCTTCATATAGTCGTACCTCCCGCTTGAACTGAAGTGGCCGGTCTCCATCTTGGTCTTAAGCAGGAGTCGATTGGAATCGGTCTTTCTGCGGCGAAGTCTTGCCGTCCATTTTGCAGGCTCCCAGTACTGCACTCGAGGGTCGTTGTAGCCCGCCGTAATCAGAATGGGTGGATACTCCTTCATTTCCACGTTGTCGTACGGAGAGTACTCCAACATCCACTCGAACTGCTCCTCGATGCGTGGATCGCCCCACTCCGAGTACTCGAAAGTGGTAAGCGGAATCGTATCGTCAAGCATGGTGTTTATCACGTCCACGAAGGGCACCGACGCCACGACGCATCTGAAGAGATCCGGTCGAAGGTTCACAATGGCTCCCATAAGTAGGCCTCCTGCGCTTCCACCCCATGCACACAGCCTATCGCTGGTTGTGTAGTTCTCCCGAATAAGGTACTCTGCACATGCAATGAAGTCGGTAAACGTGTTCATCTTGTGCTGGAGTTTGCCCTGATGGTACCATCTCTTCCCGAACTCACCGCCGCCACGGATATGGGCTATGGTGAAAATCATCCCTCGATCTAGCAGGCTCAGTAGTTTGTGATCAAAGCTCGGATCCACAGGATAGCCGTAAGAGCCGTAACCGTACAGAAGCAATGGAGAACTACCGTCTAGCTTGGTGTTCCTGCGATATGCCATGGAGATTGGTATTCTGGTCCCATCAGCAGCGCGGGCGTGCTTCCTCTCGGTGGTATACTGTGATGGATCGTAGTCCTTGATCTCATCCCTCTTCTTCAGCTGCAGTTCTCGTGTTGCCATGTTATAGTCATAGGATGTCTGCGGCGTGATGGGTGAGCTGAAGTAGAATCTGAGTGTCTCCGTGTCATATTCAGGATTTCCGAAGTAAAAGACGTGAGAGAACCGTCCAAGGGACAATCTGATGTCGTAGATATCCTCAGGAAATTGAATATCATGTTCCTCTCCGGAGGACAGATCATGTACCGTGAGTATGCCATATCCCTCGCTTCTCGACAAGACCACAAGATGGTCACGAAAGACAACAAGCCCCGGTATTCTTGTTTCGAATCTCCTCTCTGTGACATGTTGCCAACCATCTTCCTCCAAATGACCGATAGGGGTGCGCATCAACCGGAAACGCGTATGCGTTTTGTGGTCAGTAAGGAAATAGAACGACTCATCGTGATGCTCCACAAGAAACTCCGACCCCATATCTCTTGAGAACAACATAGAGAGCGTTTGCTCTTCTTCCTCCAAATCCAGATACCTGACCTCTATGGTTTCTGAGGGACTGTTCTCGGAGTAGACGAAGAGATAGCGTCCATCTGCAGATCTCCTCATCTGAACTTCGAATCGCGTGTCATCCTCCTTGAAGATCCTTTTGTCCTCTCCTTGTTCGGTCCTGAGTACGTGACGGGAAACCGCGTAGTCCCTATGGATATCGTCGAGTTCGGTATAGAACAGTGCAGAGTCGTCCCCGGCCCATTCAAGTCGGGCACCTGTCTTCTCTATTCGATCGACAGTCCCCCCCGTAAGCAGAGAAACAATGTGAGCCTCATAGGTTTCGTCGCCTGAGAAGTCTGCCGTGTATGCCAGAAGTGTCTGATCATTACTGATTCTCAAGGACCCGATGCCCAGGTATTTCTGACCCTCTGCGAGGACATTCTCATCCAGAATAACCTCCTCTGGAGCTTCAAGAGAGCCTTTCTTCCGGCAATGTACCTTGTAGTTCTTACCCTTCATCTCCCTGTAGTAATAGTAGAAGTCGCCATATCTGATAGGAGTGCTCTGGTCATCTTCCCTGATGCGTGACTTCATCTCTTCGAAGAGCTGCTCTTGGAGCTTCTCGGTCTCTCTCATCATCTGAACTGTGTACTCATTCTCAGCCTGGAGATACTCTAGAACGTCCTGTGAGTCTTTGTTTCTCAGCCAGAAGTAATCGTCCTTGAGCACAATACCGTGAATCTCTGTTTCATGCGGCTCCTTCCTGGCGGCGGGAGGTTGAGGCATGGCTACTCACTCGATTCTCTGTTAGATAAGGGTTTTCAGATGTCTATCCTAAATCGCCGAGTCCACGGACTATCTCAAGTACATCCTCACGCATGGCAGTCATGCGGAGATTGGTTCCCTGTACCGGATCCGCGATGTCTATGTTGTAGTAGTTGTATGGACCATCATCATGGGATAGGCTAGTGGTCAGAAAATCCGCAGAATCAAGCCCTCGTAGATTAACTAGTGGAATCTCGGCCTCGATAATGCCGCCTCTCACCTCGAGCAGTCGCTCCGAAGTCAGGAAGTACTTGGTCATCTTTCTTCTTATCATCTGACCGAAGTAGTAGACAATCATGACGCCCAAGGCAACGAGAACAGCTGTGCCGACCTGCTGTCCGAGGAAGAAGATGATAGGAAAGGCGAAGAAGAAGGAGGCCAAGGGCAGGCAACTACCACAGAAGATGAGGTTGAACTCGACTCCCGCCTTCTGACTCCATTCCACGGTTTCACCCTCATTCAGGCCTTTCTCGGGGGGACGAAACTCTCTCCATCTGTTCGAAGACATAGCAAAACCTTCCTGCTCATGGCGCAATTTTCCATTTTAGTATTCCCTCAGCCGTCCTATCCTTCTGAAATCCCATGCGATTTGTTCTCAGACTCGGGCCAGCAGGAGTTGATTAGTCTAGAATCTGTCCCATTACTACCAAGTCGTGATACTTGCCATCTTGTCCAAAGAATGCATCTCGTTTCAAGCCCTCTTTCACGAAGCCGAGCTTGTCATAGAGATGGATCGCAGCTTCGTTCTCAGCAACTACCTCAAGTGAGAGTCGATGAAGTTCAGATTCTTTAGCTTCTCTGATACATATCTCTGTCATGGCTGTACCCAATCCAACTCCCTGAAAATCCTGATGTATCTGAATACCGAGATCTGCGATTCCCTTCAGACGAGGATAGTCGTGCATGAAGAATGCTGAATGCCCCACGATTCGGTCATCGGAAGTGGCTACAATCGCAAACACTTGTTCCTCCTGAGAAAGCCATCGCTCGATACGTTCTCGCGTTATGGGAGACATCGTCCAGCGCTGTGTATCCTTCGACATGGATGAGTACATCTCGTAGAGCGCCTCAGCGTCATCCCGTCGTCGATTGCGTAGTCTGACCGTTCTTCCATCATCTAGGGTGACAGTCGTTGGCTGCATGAATGAGCAGAAATCATCCTATCCACATAACCCTATGGCCAAGATATCTTGCCCCTCAACAATGAGCTGTCGCAGATGGAGTGATCTCTGACATCAAGTAGCAGGACATGCTGGTGAGTTGAAATCGCCATACTAACCTTTGAACCCCACCCAAATTGGACCGAAAGCACAAGTTCTACCACTATCAAACAGGATGCAAATGAAGTAGAAGACGTAGCCACCGGTGTCAAGAGTTTCGGGATTGACGGAATCCTTTGAGTACTGATGGGTATACCGGCCATCTTGGCCCGTCACGAGGGAAGTTTAGTTCGTTCCAGTGATTGATTCGTTGTCAGACTACTCGATTGATGATACGGCCGACGTGAGAGGCGAGCTGTTCCAGAGTTCACCATTCTTTAATAACTGGACCTCGCCTGTCCCGAGGGGGCCTTTTGGGTATTACACGGTACAGGTTTCATCATTGGGTCGGGGAGCGAGAGGGCGAATCCTCATGTTGATAAAGCACATCATAGTCTGGCTCGACAGGGGCCATATGCCATGAAGTGGGATTATGTGGATACGCACTGTCATGTTGAGCAAGAGGAGTTCGCCGAGGATCGTGACTGGGTCATCAACCGCGCTCTCGATTCAGGAATCGCCATGATAACATCAGCAATCAGGCCTGGAAACTGGGATACTGCTCTCCATCTTTCGGAATCTTATGACGGCGTCTTTGTTTCGATTGGTCTAGATCCCACATGCTTTGAGCTCTATGATGCGGCTCTCGATTTCATTCGCGAACACCACGCGCAGATTGTGGGAGTGGGTGAAGTGGGACTAGATCACTACATTGTACGAGACCACGAACGGAGAGAACTTCAAGAACACGTGTTCCAAGAATTCATCAGGCTAGCCAAGGATCTGAAGAAACCAATCCAGGTCCATTCCCGCTCAGCTGGGAAGAAGGCCCTTGATGTCCTGGAGGATGTTGGAGCCTCAAGAGTACACATGCATGCCTTCGACGCTAGAGCAAGCTATGCCAAGAGAGCCTCAGAAGAGCTCGGTTACTACTTCTCAATTCCCACCTCGGTGGCACGATCACGCCAGAAACAGAAACTCGTGAAGGCAGTAGATATTGAACATCTCTTGCTGGAAACCGACAGCCCGGTGCTTGGCCCAGAGAAAGGAGAACGCAACGAGCCAGGTAATATCTCGATAGCGCTTCAAGAAGTATCCAGAATTCTTCAAGAGGACGAAGAAGATCTTCGCCAGACGATTCTAGACAATACACTAAGGCTGTACAAAGGACTCAGGTAGACCTGACTGCAGATGCTATCAGGAAACACATGAGGATTCTGGAGCCACGGATGTAGATCAGTTCATAGAATTGGTAAAAGGAGTAGTCGGGTCTCGAAGTCAGGAATTGAAATGAGCACATCCTTGCAGTGGTGTCATTGCTCAGTTGCTTGGCGATGATTTGTGAAGTACCTCCTCAACACGGCAACATCGACCACGACGAACACAAGAACGACAACAGTAGCAACAGCCGCCGGACGAAGATCATAGTGTGGAGGCATGTACTCATTCTGGACGAGGATAGCAGTTACGTATTTCTCTGCAAAACTGGTCATGTTCAGTTCCCAATACAGAGTAGTCAGTCCTGACCCGTCAAGAGTGCTCACGCTGGTATTTGGAATGAAGCCGATGCCCTCGAACAAAGTTTTGTTGAGCACAGAGAGCTCTATTATCTGGAATGCGTTGTTGTCCCAAGGCAACGAATCGCTTGCAGCAAACCCAAGATTCAGGATATCTGCGGAGGCGGAGATTCGAAATCGTACATGAATATTAAGGACAACGGACGTTTCGTTGACCAGGGTAACATTGAGAATATGATACGCTGAAGAATGCCGAGCCCAGATGTCGTACCGACCGAGGAGCTCTGTTGACTGATAGAGGACGGCGGTATGACCCTCCGCGTAGCCACTAGTCCAATAATCTAATGAGAAGGAATGGACACTCACGGATCCAGTCATGGCATGGGCGAGCATGACAGTAGCATTACGGTCTCCAGAGTTTCTGAGGTCAAATCTGTAGCAGCCGTGTACTTCGTAGCTATAGTTCAGCCCTGCAGTACTGGTTACAACCGCTGAAGCATCAAGGTGGGCCTCATCTATCCTGACGTCACTCATCACGGGAGACACAAATCCACTGATACAGTTCATATCGAACGGCGGTGCAGTAACAACTCCAATACCGTGTACTTGAACGAAGACACATACTATGACTAGGACAAGGAGAGTTACTCCTTGTCCTCTGAAGTTTGGCACAGAAACGCCCTTAGGATGTCATGATCATCAATCCCCATAATTGTTTCTCTCGATTCTAGTGCAAGGTAGAGTCTGAAACTCTTTCAAGAGAAGGACAACAAATTATAGGAAGACGGCGTCCTGACGAGAACATGAATGTGATTCGGTGGATACATGAAACAGCGAAGAGAAGAATCCTCTTGGTCGCTCTGGGAGCAACAATCGTATTCTCGTCAATAATGATGCTTCTGCTTCTCCCACAGTTCCTTTCAATCTCGGGAGGGTTGCTGCCCTTGGATATGAGGCTCACGTACACCCCTCAAGACGCGAACTTCCTCTTTGGAGCACTGGGTGATGACGGAATCTTTGTCTATCGACTATTCCAGCTCTGCGACACGGGATTTCCCATTGCGTTGGCTATCACGCTCTCATCTGGCATTGTGATGGTCAATAGGAGAAACCTCCCGTCAGACCACAGGCTTCGAGTGGTGGCAGCTGTGCCCTTCCTTACGGCGGCCTTCGACTACGCTGAGAATCTCCTCGTCTGGTCCCAACTCAATGTCTATCCGTCTACCTTGCCGCAGGTTCTTCTTCTGGCATCAGTCATAAGTGTCATTAAACTGGTTCTGCTCTTCACCTCCGTGGGGCTGGCGCTCGTATGGGCAGTTATCTACATCATGAAACGAAGAGAGTCCTAGTTGTCGTCTTGCTCCTTTGGCAAGACACCTTCAGGCTCAAGAGATAAATGGGTAAGAATCTTTACACAGACCATAGGGAGATTGCCTTGACAGATTTGAAGACCAAAGTCAGCAAGGTCACCGTTCTTCTAGATGGGGCCCTTGTGACGCGAACAGGAAAGAAGAAGCTAGAGGCCGGATCCCGCAGTATCTGGATTCGAGGTGTGACCATCGACGCGTCGCGCGATAGCTTCAGGGTCACTGGAAAAGGACCCGCAATCATCACCAACTACGATGTCGTACGACAGACACGGGTTGTCACTGGTGAGGAAGATGTATCAGAGCTACGGGAGAAGATGCGTGACCTTCAGCGCAAACTGCAAAGACTGGATGATGCAATCCAAATCAACGAGGACCGCCTGAACGGAGTCAAAAGTGTTCTAGCTGACTTCTCTGAAACCTTTGGCAGGACATTCGCAGGAGGAGAAGTGGGTGTTGAAAGGCTCACAGAGATGGATGAGGCCAGCATTCTGATGATTAAACAGATTAAGGAAGAACTAGCTGGACTGTCGAAAGAGCGGAAAGATCTCGTTGACCAGATTGAGGTCCTTCGGCACGAGATAGCCGACAAGTCAGGGACCAGACTCACAGAGGAAACCTTCGATGTTCAAGTCAGCCTAGACGTTGAAAAGACATCGGACATCATCCTTAATGTTGACTACCAATGCTCCTCTGCTTCCTGGTCGCCCCAGTACGATATCAACCTCGAAGGGAAGTCTGCAGAGGTCAGGCGGATTGCCCTTGTGAGCAACCATACACATGAAGACTGGAACAAAGTTGACATGGTTGTTTCGAGCGCACAGGCCAGACCCGTTGAGGCTGTTGAAGGAAGGCCCCTGATCTTGCGGGAATTTGTTCCAATGCCAGCGAAGAGGGCTATGGCCGGCGGAGGGATGAGGGCTATGGCAAAGGAGGAGGCCCCACCAGCTGCAAAACTAGCAGCAGCACCGCCACCGCCACCTGCCCCCGAGATGATGATTGAAGAAGCAGAGGTCGAAGAGGTTGAGGGAGGAATAGCGAGATACGAACCTCCATCCCTCGTGACCATTGAATCGGGTCAGAAGAAGCCTGTGGATCTCATCTCAGAGGACTTGAAGTCGAAGACGCTCCACTACTGGTATCCTGACGGAATGGTCGATGTAGTTGCGGAGAATGAGGTTACCAACGGTGATAGTGTCCTCATGGCTGGCAAAGCGAAGATCTATGCTCATGGCGAGTACATCGGCGAAACAGCAATCCCATTCACCTCACCACGGGAGAAGAGGACCCTCGGGACTCGGATTGCTCATGATGTCAAAGCAGAGAAGAAACTCGTTGACAAGACCATCCACAAGGCAGGCTTGACAAAGGGCAAGCTGAAGCGAGAGTACACCTATAGACTGACCATAGAGAACCTCTCGAAGGACCAGATTGAGATTGAAGTTGTTGACCGTATGCCTCATAGCAATGAGCCCGAACTGGAAGTCAACATGGACATCAACAAGCTGGGGGTCCACAAGCAAGAGCTCGGGGTCATCACGTGGAATCTTGGGATTCCTAGCAAAGAAAAACATACCATCGAGTATGGCTATGAGGTAGAGTGGAAGCGCGGTAGAGCAGTGTATCCGCCACTGCCCTAGGATGTGAGAGAAATGAGTACAGAAATCAAAGCACCAATCCGTGAGGTCACAGTGTTCGTCGATGGAGCCAGGATAACCAGGAGGGGGACGGCAAAGCTGACCAAAGGTGAACAGCATCTTCTCCTCAGCGGCATCACTCATCACGCCCAGGAGGACAGCTTCCGCGTGAAGGGGAGGGGTCATGCAGTCATCCGAGGCATAGAGGTCCGTTCAAAGAAGGAAGTATTCGAGCCAGAGGGCGACTTAGAGGAGCTTAGAACCAAGCTTGAGAGGCTCGAGGACGAACGACTCGATCTCAACGATCAGATAACACTCCAACAGAGCAGGGTGGAACGCCTGCGCGTGATAGTGAACAGTTTCTCAGCAGAGTTCGGCAATCGCTATGCCTTTGGCGATAGTGCAATAGCTGCGATGTCCGAGCTAGATGCAAAGACAAAAGCTATGCTGACAGAAGCTCAGGTCGAGATACGGGACTTGCAGCTGAAACTCGAAGATATCGATGCCGAGATTGCAGAAGTGAGAACAAAGCTCTCTCGGATAGAGGGCGAACGACGAGTTGAGTCCACGAAAGAAGTCACTGTAGAACTCGACGTAAAAGAGGACTGTGAGATCTCCATCGAGATGACCTACCAGATTCAGCAGGCCCGGTGGCTTCCTCAGTACGACATAGATCTCATGGGCCAGAAGACCGCGATGAAGAGACTGGCGATAATCTGGAACTACGGCCTTGAGGATTGGAAAGATGTCGAACTCACTGTGTCCACAGCTTCAGCGAAGCCGGTAACGAAGGTCAAGCCCAGTCCGTTCTATATCGGTACAACCCACCCACAGCAGGTCTATGCTGAGAGAGACAGGGCAAGGGGCGAGATCGAAGACCTCATGTTTGAGGCGGACATGGCCAGAGAAGAGCCGGCCCTTGGGGCCATAGAAGATATGACCGTAGCCACAGCACGCGCTGCGGAAACTGCAGGTGGTGGAATGGTATTCAAGGTCCCGGGTACTGTGACGATAGCAGCAGATCGAGACCAGCACCCAATTACGCTCCTTGAAGAGGAGTTCGATAGTGAAGAGCTGTATTACTGGAATGCTTACGCCATGGATTCCTTTGTTGTGCAGAACCGGATCACCAACGGAAACTCCCTGATTCTTCCTGGAAAGGTCAAGGTGTACTCGAACGGCAACTTCCTGAGCGAGACGGCCACAGGAATGATTGCCCCGAGGGAGGAGTTCTACCTTGGAGCCAGAGGCGCCTACGATTTGAAGGCTGATAAGAAGATGGTCGAGAAAGAAACTGAAAAGGCAGGCCTGACGCGGGGGCGCAAACGGCGTGAGTATAAGTACCAGCTGAAACTTGAGAGCTTCGCCAAGGAGGACATTTCACTTCGCATAGTCGACAGAATCCCGCATAGCGACTCAGAGAAAATCACCGTACAGCTCGATGATTTCTCTCATGAGTACAAGACGATTGAACTTGGAGTCATCGAATGGGAACTCGATATCAAGACAGAGGAGGAAGTGAAGATAGAGTACACCTACTCCGTGGAATGGGAGAAGGACATCCAGATACGACCTCCACTTCCCTAGGATCTAGTAGTCCTTCATCATCTCTATGAGGACCACCATCCTCTTGATAGTCTTCTGGAAGTTGTCGATGAGGATGGTTTCGTTGGGCGAGTGAGCTCGCGACTCGAAATCACCACAGCCAATCGACACCATAGGGACAAGCGCGTCAAAGAGATACAGTGGTCCTGAACCGGGGCTTGTTGGCTGTAGTGTCAGTCTATGACCAAAGACCTCCTCGTTAGCCTTCGATACGAGTTCGACAAAGGGGTGGCCGACTGGGGTCTTGGCAGCTGGATAGCCCTCGTGCCATGCAATCTTCACATCACTGAAGCCGTGCTGGTCGAGATGGATTCTTAGTCCCTTGAGAACCGTGTCAGGATCCATGCCCTCAACGAGTCTGAAGTCGATCTTAGCGGTGGCCTTGGCTGGCAGCACAGTCTTCGAACCCTCTCCTTGATAGCCAGTATCAATGCCGCATATATTGCAGGTCGGTCCATTGTAGTATCTCTCCTTGAGTTCATCGCCCTCCAGACCCAAGATGAAGGAGGTGATACCGTAGTGTTTTTTCACGTCCTCCTCTCGCATCTCAATGATCGATAAAGCCTCTAGCTCCGCGTGGGTAAGAGGCTTGATACCATCGTAGAAGTCGTCAATCATGATATGCTCGTCTGCACCCTTTAGAGAAGACAGTGCCCAGACCAGCCGGGACGCTGCTGACGGCAGGACGCACGCCAGTGAGGAGTGCGCATCATGCGACAGAGCCTCCACCTCAAGCTGAACGTAGAGTATGCCCTTGAGCCCTAACCAGGCCTCCTGTTTTCCATCGATACCCGAGCCCCCGAACTCCCAGATTCCCCCATCAGCTTTGAGCCATTCCCGATTGTCTTCGACGAACTCATAAAGATGGGGACTGCTAATCTCCTCCTCACCTTCAACAACGAACTTGAGGTTGACAGGAATCTCTGTTCCGGTTTCTTGAAACGCCTTGACGGCCCAAAGCCTTGTCACGAAGTCGCCCTTGTTGTCAGCCACGCCTCGGCCATAGATACGGTCACCACGGACAGACATCTCGAAGGGCGGCGACTCCCAGAGATCGAAGGGTTCAGCGGGCTGCACATCATAGTGGTCATAGCAGAGCAGTGTGCGCTCAGCTCCAACATCGATCTCTCCGGTGACAACAGGACACCCCGAGGTTTCGTGGATCTTGGTCTCAGACCCGACCCCTCGGAGCATCTCAGCGACCAACTGAGCAGTTTCTTCCATGTGTTCCCCTTTTGCGGCAACGGAGGGGAGAGCAATCAACCGCCCGAGATCTTGAATGGCGTCATCAACAGTCTGGTCAATGAAAGCGAGAAGGTCTTCAGTCATGGCTACTCGTTCTATGCCATATTGTGCAGTAACTGAAATAGCCACCGATTGACAGACTTGGAACTGGAAAGCAGAGTGAACTGACCTCAAATCTTGACCGGTGTTGGTCAACGAATAGGTTACGCAAGAAATATAGCAAAGCGAAAATGTAGATAGTACAACTGAACCAGAAGTGACTATAGATGACGGTAAGAGTTGCGATTAACGGATTCGGGCGGATAGGACGCGGTTTCCTGCGCGCTGCGCTCGAAATGGATGACTTTGAAGTCGTAGTGTTGAATGATCTCACAGATGCAGAAACCCTTGCGCATCTTTTCAAGTACGACACAGTAATGGGACCCTTTCAAGGCGATGTTACGCATAAAGAGGGCGCTGTGATTGTTGATGGAAAGGAGTACAAGGTGCTATCTGAGAGAGACCCGGCGAAGCTTCCTTGGAAAGAGATGAACATCGACATTGTGATCGAGTCAACAGGGTTCTTCAGAAAGACTGAAGACGCCAAGAAGCATCTGCACGCTGGGGCGAAGAAGGTCTTGGTCAGCGCACCTGGTAAGGGCGAAATGTTCACAGTTGTGCCCGGTGTGAATGATGAGGACTACGACAATAGCAAGCACCACATCATCAGCAACGCATCGTGCACCACCAACTGCCTCGCTCCCCTAGTAAAGGTCCTTGACGAGTCTTTCGAGATTGAGAACGGCCTGATGACTACAATCCATGCAGTGACCAATGACCAAGTAATGCTCGATGGGCCGCATAAGGATTTGAGAAGAGCCAGGGCCGCGTGCTGGAACATCATTCCCACGACTACAGGTGCAGCGAAAGCAATCGGCCTCGTGTATCCGAAGGCAGATGGCAAGTTGGATGGAATGGCCCTGCGCGTTCCAGTCATGGACGGATCAATTGTAGACCTCACCGTCTATGTGAAGAAAGACGCAACCGCAGAATCAGTGAACAAGGCGTTCAAGGCGGCCGCGGAGAAAGGATCGCTGGCACCATACCTAGACTATTCTGAGGAGCCGTTGGTTTCATCAGACTACATCGGAAACCCACACTCCTGCACCTTCGATGCGTTGTCAACAAACGTGAAGGGAAACTTGGTGAAGGTACTAGGCTGGTACGACAACGAAGCGGGGTATGCGCATAGACTAGCAGATCTCGCCGCGATAGTTGCCAAGGAACTGTAGAAGTCAGAGTGTGGAAAGAGAGGCCCTCTAGCCGGGGGCTTCTTGTCCCTCATCAGCGCATCCTAACACTTTTGATTCGGTTCCTCTTGACATTCCAAGGAGAGCTAAGAATGAAAGCAATCAAAGGTGGGACAATCCTCTGTCCTGTCAATGGAGAAATCAAGGACGGCATCGTCCTGTTCGACGAAGGAAAGATCAAGGCCGTAGGCAAAAATGTGAAGATTCCTGATGGGGCAGAAGTCATAGATGCATCAGGCAAATTTGTGGTGCCGGGTTTTGTCGATGCCCACTGCCATCAGGGACTCTTTGATGGATCCATCGGATGGGCCGGTATGGACGGCAACGAGGCCACCGATCCAGTCACCCCCGAGATGAGAGGCATAGATAGTTTCTACCCCTTCGAGCCCTCTCTGAAGGAGGTCATCAGGGGCGGAGTGACCTGTCTCAACACAGGGCCTGGTTCCGCCAATGTGATCTCTGGAGAGGCCTTTGTGATCAAGCCAACGGGAGCATCCGTTGTTGATGAGATGGTCGTGCTCTCACCATCCGGGCTGAAGGTCGCCTTTGGAGAGAATCCGAAGCGCGTCTATGGAGAGCAGAAGAAGACACCTTCCACCAGAATGGGTGTCGCAGCCACGCTGCGAAAGACCCTCACCAAGACCCAGAACTATCTGAACGAGTGGACCACCTTTGGAAAGAAGGTAAAGGAGGCGAAGGAGAAGGGCGAGGTCCCGCCGAAACCACCGGAGAAGGACCTCGGGCTTGAAACCGTAGCAAAGGTGCTGAAGAGGGAGATACCAATCCATGCTCATGCTCACCGAGCGGATGACATCGCAACGGTCATTCGTATAGCGAAGGAGTTCAATCTCCGGGTCGTAATCATCCATTGCACGGAGGGGCACAAGATCGCTGACTTCATTGCAGAAGCCGGGGTGCCTGCAGTCATCGGCCCCACGATGTACTGGGTGTCCAAGCCCGAAACAAGAGAGAGATCGTTCAAGACCGTAGTCAAGTTACATGAAGCCGGTGTGAAGGTTGCGCTGCAGACCGATTCATTGACGCCTATGATTCATTTCCAGCTCTTGCCTATGTACGCGATCAAGTTCGGTATGCCAAGAGATGAAGCCTTCAAGGCTGTCACAGTCAATCCCGCAGAGATGTTAGGTCTCGAAGACAGAGTCGGGTCACTAGAGCCCAAGAAGGACGCGGACATAGTCATCTGGTCGGGAGACCCCTTCATCTTCTACAGTGAACCAGAAAGGATCTTCATCAATGGAGAAGAAATACCAATAGAGGAAGAGTAACTGGCGTCAGACAGGTCTTGTGATTGCAGAAAGACCTTCATCCTTCTGCGAATGCAGCTCAGCGCCGAGTCGCAGAAGACTCAAGGCCAGAATAAGAGCAAGCAGATTGAAGACCATGTTTATCCAAGATATCGGCTGTGCCCTACCAAAGACAAACTCGGCAGATAACCCACCGATGACAGGGCCCAACGCAGCACCTGCATTTTGTGCGCCGTTGACCAGACCCATCGCCCGTCCACGCTCTTCGTCTCTCGACAACACTGCACCAAGGGCGTATGCAGCAGTCGAGGCCAACGGGTAGATAGGAAGAGCATACAGAACTGTTGCAATAAGCGGGCCCTGTGCCAGAGCAAATCCCACGGCGAATAGTGCGTAGGACAGGTAGGCCAAGACCATCACTCTGACGGGACCCTTCCTGTCAACAAGCTTGCCGATGTACCCAGTGATCAGCGCTGCAATAGCAGTTGCAATGGCATTGGCGAGACCCACATATGCGGTCAGGCCCCCCAGCTCGTCTACAATCATGATGGCCATGATATAAGAGATCGAGTTGATGCCGATAGCACTGCAAGCAGCGGCCAGAACAAGGCGTATCATCCCTGGTTGGCGAAGGACACGCCTGAGCCCAATTCGGGCCGTCTTCTCAACCGGTTTCACCCGCATGTCCTGGACAGAGAGTACACACACCCCCGTGGCCAGAACGCAGAGCAAAGCGGATATCCGATAGAGGGCATACATCCCGATGACATCGTAGAGCAGGCCGCTCACCAAGGCACCAAACAACCACCCTGTGGACTGGGCAACCAGAAAGTAGCCAAGTCGCTCACCTTTATTCGAGATTCCAGTTGTGAGGTATGCCTGTCCAACCGGGAGTGCCGCAGCGGAGAAGGCTGCGCCAACCAGCGCCACAGCGAAGTACTGCTCGACATTGGTCACCAAGGAATAGAGAGCGAATGTCACTGCATACCCAATGAACCCGATGATCATGAACGGTCTTCTGCGGCCTAGATTGTCAGAAGCTGAACCCCAGACATTCACAGCAACCATCGTGACAAAGGCGGGAGCTGCCCAGACCAGGGTGATCAAGAGAAAAGATGTAACGTCTAGTTCATGCTTCACGAAGTAGGTGACGAACTGCCAAGAGATGGCCTGTCCCATGGACTGCAGTGCATAGGTCAAATAGACTGCACGCACCGAACGCTGTCCAACTGACATCGTAAGCTCTCCAGCACGGGCATCTTGGATTGGATTTTAATCCTATTGGTGGACACTGCGATTCCAGCCAAAAACTAGGTCTCGAGGGCATGATGCCCACGAATATCACTTTTAAGACAATTCAGCGTCTTGCCCGTGAGTACGGAGTAGAGAGTGTAGGTTCGCCCAGTTTGGTTGATTGACTTCGCGGACGGAATACGCAGATGAAACAGATTACCAACCATCCAGCTCAAGCGGGCATGGCTATACTACTCCTTGGCTCAGTGATGCTGACGATTGGCGCATATCTAGATGCAAACACGTGGCTTCAAGCTGAACCAGCCCTCTTTGCCGCGTGGCTCATGCTCATGACTGGCGTGCTGATAACCCTCACAATCTTCACTGCGTTACTTGGAGGAATACTGTATAGGAATGGCAACACGACTCGTTATCTTCTTCTATCGCTTGCCACAGCCGATATTGCCATTCTCTCAGTGCTCTTCGTTCTAGAGTACATAGGGCCCGCATACATCGGGATAGGAGCCGGCCATCATGTGGAGAGCGGACAGCTCTTGGTTCTTCTCGACGGTTTCGTCTTACTTGTCGCACTCACATTGGATGCTATGCTTCCCGACAGAATATCCAAGGTACACGAGAAAACCGTCATCATCTCGTTTATTCTGGTACCACTGATAGCGGCGGCCATCGTCTGGAGCCCTCTGGATATTCCATCTCTGACAAGTGTCGATGCAGGCCTGAACCCGCTGGGCATGTGGATACTGGCTGTCATCATCGGGATAGCAGTTGCGGTCTTCCTCTCTCATTTTGCCTCTTGGCTCAATGAGCCCAATGTGATGAACACCTCAGTGCTCTGCGGAGTCATCATGTTCTGCCTAGCAATACCATTCATCAACCAAGTCCAGGGTCTGTTCCAGACGGCACATCTGATTGCTCTGACTAATGCCACGGAGGGTGTGTTCTTTGTGGCAGTTGGGATGATCTTCATCTATGCTCAGGAGCAACATGCCTCGCTATTGTCAACGGTAGAGAAACGGACGGAGGAATTGGCTACAGCAAAGGATGAGAGTGACTTCTACTTGTATCTATGGAGCCACGAAGTCGCGAATCTCTTGCAGGGACTCGTACTGTTCATGGGACTGATCGAAGAGTACATACCAGAGAGCGAAGAGACCAGACGACTGAATGGCAACGCGTCAGCATTGACTGAGAATATCATGTCGATAGTCCGCAGAGTGTCTGAGATGGCTCAAGTCAAAAAAGCGGAAAAGAATGACATGAAACCAATCGAAATCTGCACGACAGTCCACGATGCGGTTGCTCTCATCGAGAGAATGAAGAGCCATCATCTCGAGCATCTAGAGATAGACTGCGACAACAGAATTGACGTCATTGCTGACGAACTCCTGAAGCAGGTCTTCGTGAATCTTCTGAAAAACAGCCTTGACCATTGTGATGGAGAAGAGCCGCGAGTCAAGATCTCCGTCAGTGCCTCGGATGCTTCCGTCGTTGTGGATTACGAGGATCGTTGTCCGGAGCTTCCTCAGAATGTCCAGGACGTCCTATTTGACAAGTTCACGCCGAGTAGCAGGGGATTCGGACTGGGACTCTTCATAATCCGAAAGCTAATGGCACGATATGATGGACGAATTCGGTATGTCAGAGAAAACGGCTCCAACCACTTCCTACTGGAACTCAACCCGGCTTAGCTCCCAGCCCTGCGTTTGTCAGAGGATATAATTGGCTTTATCGCACCATTCAGGATATGTCAGAGCAAAAAGACATTCTTCTACGAGTCGAAGACCTCCGTGCCTACTATACCTCAAAGAGGGGGACTGTGAAGGCCGTACAGGATGTTTCATTCCACATCCGTCATGGCGAAACCGTAGGACTCTTCGGCGAATCGGGTGCTGGAAAGACGTCAGTGGCACTGTCAATACTAGGCATATTCGACCAAGTTTCACGCTACTATGCATCCATGGCCTCAGATAAGGAACACAAAGAGCTCTGGCAACTCCGCGATGAGGCACGCAATAAGGGGCTGACTTCCGAAGATATGGGGGTCACACTTCCTGGCGTTGAGGGACACATCTGGTTCAAGGGAGAAGACCTCGTGGGGATGGATGAGGAGGAGTACCGCAAGATACGAGGGTACGACATAACCTACATTCCGCAAGGGACTAGGAAAGCCATGAATCCCTACACGCCTATTGACCTCCAGACAGCGGAGAGCCTGATTATTCACGATGAGGACAATCTCCTGCCTGAACGATACATTCTGCGCAGAGTCCTCGAAGTCCTTGACCTCGTTGAGCTTGCAGATGTGGACACGCGAAAGAAACAGAAACCCGGCCAGTTCAGCCAGGGGGAGGACCAACGGATTCTCATTGCCATGGCCCTCATCACGAATCCTGACCTGCTGATTATGGACGAACCTACTACAGCAGTCGATGTTGGAGTACAGCGCCGCATCCTTGAGGCTATCGATTTGGTAAAGAAGAATCTTGACATCGGCATCCTGCTGATTAGCAACGACCAGGGTGTCATTGCGGAGATGTCTGACAGAGTCGCGGTGATGACAGGTGGTCGCATCGTGGAGTTCGGCGACGCAGAGCGGGTCCTGAAGCACCCTGGCCACCCATTCACGCGTGCTTTCGTGATGAGCAACCCCACCATGGAAATCATGCGCCGCATCAGAGAGAAAGGACTGGTCTTGCGGGGGATTCCGGGCGAGCCGCCTGACATGGCCGACCCGCCGTCGGGCTGCGTCTTCCACCCAAGATGCGATTACTGCATCGATATCTGCAAGGAAAAGGTACCTGAGTACAGAGAGGTCGATGACGATTACTGGATCTTCTGTCATCGGTACGAGGAACTACCTGAGTTCTAGGAATTCACTATGACAGCATTTCTCTGAAAAAGGGTGATCCGATACCTTATTATGGATCTAGATGAGGTCAGGTGGGTTTTGAGCATGGATGAAGAGAACGATACCATTCCACTACAAGATGCAATCGAGGCAACTCAGGGCGCTCTCTCACGAGTGGCGCTTCTCCATATCGCTTTCTCAAGAGTCCTAGTGGATGAATTCGGACAAGAGCGTGGTAAGGAACTCATCGCGAAGGCCATCATTGAGTA
>SDNO01000032.1 GCA_004524435.1 Candidatus Thorarchaeota archaeon
AAAGAACTGATTGTTGCATGTGCTTCTGCCGATTATCCCAAGATTGAGAAGCGATTTGGGAATGAATTCTGTAGCTATAACATTCTCTCACTCGGTGTGACCACTAGTGCCACTTTTATAAGGTACAGAACAACAGAAGACTAGTAACGCGCTTCATGAGTTAGATGCGCGTCAATACATGACTGAGGGAGGTCTGTAAGATTTCACCTGACGACGATGAAGATGTAGATTACGAAGAATTTGAAGAAGAAGACGAGGACTTCGATGAAGAAGAAGAGGATATTGAGGTTCAGGACCTACCCGGAGTAGGCCCGGCAATAAGCAAGAGACTGGCGGAAGCCGGATACAAGAGTGTGGAGGCCATAGCTGTGGCATCGCCCAGCGAACTAGCTGCAGCCGGTTCCATCGGCGAGACTACGGCAACGAAGATTATCAAGGCTGCTCGAGAGATGCTGGATATTGGCTTTGAAACGGCAGACCTCTTGCTGGAACGTAGACAGCACGCCGGTAGAATTACAACAGGCTCGAAATCCATAGACGAGCTCTTTGGCGGTGGAGTGGAAACACAAGGTATTACTGAGATGTATGGTTCGTTCCGTTCTGGTAAGACACAGATGGCCCACCAACTGGCAATCAACGTTCAACTACCGCCTGGCAAAGGTGGACTTGGTGCCACAGCAATCTACGTGGATACTGAGGGCACCTTTCGTCCCGAACGTCTGGTTGATATGGCTGAACCCCTCGGTCTTGATCCAGAGAAGGTTCTGAAGAATGTCGTCTGGGCTAGAGCCTACAACTCAGACCATCAGATACTTCTGTGCGACCAAGCGATGGAAATGGCTCCTGAGAAGAACGCAAAGCTTCTCGTTGTCGACTCTGTTACGAGCCACTTCCGTGCGGAATACACCGGCCGAGGAACCCTAGCGGCCCGACAGCAGAAACTCAACAAGCATCTCCACCATCTGCAGCGAGGTGCCGAAGTTAACAACATGGCCGTATATATCACAAATCAAGTCATGTCCCGGCCTGATGCATTCTTTGGAGATCCTACGGCACCTGTTGGTGGTCACGTTCTTGCACACGTTCCCCAGACAAGATGCTACTTGAGAAAATCCAAGGGTGAGAGGCGAATATGCAGGCTCGTAGACTCGCCTAACTTGCCCGAGGGCGAGGCGGTCTTCACCATCACCAAAAATGGAATCGGTGACGTCTAAGAGAGAGGCCCCCTCCCCGGGGGCTCCTGTTTCTTTTCCCTATGAGAAATCTGATTCCTCAATTATCTTGAGAACTTGTTCCTGCCATTCCGACAAGCCCGTTGGCCTCGATGGATATGCTTGATACAGGTTCGATATCTTCTTCATCAGACTTGCCGCCTTCTGTAGCTTCAGGAGAAGCCCGATGTTTCGGATTCCTCTCTGGAACCTCTTCATCTTCTCGAATAGACCGAGCGATAATCCTTCGCCTCTATTGGCACTCATGAGATCCCCAGCCTCAAGAAGACGCCTCTCGAATCCGAAGTCCATCTCCTCATCCGATACCTGCTGCAAAAGCCTCCTGAATATCTCAAGAGAGGCCAATCTCTTTCCGAAGTTCGTCAGATACCTGGTGTTATAGGTCCAGAGCCCCTTTACCGTTGGGTTCCTGCGGGCTATGGCTTCTTTTGCGACTTCTCCCAATATAGTCCCCGCTCTCATTCCAGCTCCTATACCTCCCCCATGTATTGGATTTGTCTGCAGTGCTGCATCACCGACAAATGCTACCCCGTCGCCCACAAGGCTCATGAGTGGGCGCCTTACAGGAACCGCTCCCCCGGAGGCGTCCTTCACCCTGCTTCCGGTGAAAAGCGGATAGTACTCTTTGAAGTCTAGAAAGAAGGCCCTCGGTGAACCTCTTCCTTTCCCGCCACAAATTCCCACGCCGGCATTGATCTCTTGGGCGCCTTTTGGAAACATCCACGCATAACCCCCTGGTGCGACTTTACCCCCCAGAAAGACTCGTGCCACCTCGGGCTCTGAAAGAGGCTCTTCCAGCTCTAGAATCTCTCTGTAGCACAGAGCTACATCCTCCTTGTCTATGTCGCTCTCGACATAAGGTTGTTCGAGCTTATTCCGTATGGCGCCGGCAAATCCACTTGCATCAACCACCAATTTCGAGTAGACTCTAACATCCTCCTTGTTCTCCATGTCTTTGTAAAGGACGCCGATTACCTGTTCGGACCTGAGTAATGGCTCTCTCACGTGGCATCCAGGGTAAAAATACACTCCGGCTCGTATCGCCTCTTGGAGCAGTCTCTGACCAAACTTGAGTCTATCGACAGTCCATCCATCAAAATCTTTCCATCCACGAACCTTGAGTTCGTTTGACATACTAGGTGGATATACATCTGCTCCTGCAATGACTGTGGATATCTCATCGCCCCCAGGGAAATCGATACCTGTTGCCTCGAAATGCGATTTGCTGATCTCATCGCCGCAGACCTTCATACCAACTTGTTCTCGCGGCTTTCTGTCAAGCATCAACGTTCGGAGACCCATCTCAGCGCATCTGCGAGCGGTAACGCAGCCGGCCGATCCTGCTCCAACAACAACGACATCTGGGCGCTTCAATTTCAATCACGAGTGCAATAGTCGTTGCTAATATAAATCGTCTTCTTGGATTATCCATCTTCGCGCACGATGACGGCTGATTCTGCTTCTGTGTTGCAGATAGACATCGGCAATTTCGCTCAATCCTGCACAAGTATTATCTAGGAAGTGGAAATCAGCTGAATCGAATTGTTATGTCTAGTCTAGTGGTTCTCGGTCTGCAATGGGGCGATGAAGGAAAGGGGAAGGTTGTTGACTACCTCTCGAAGGATTTCGACATCGTAGTTCGCTTTCAGGGTGGCAATAATGCAGGCCATACCGTCAAGATTGGAGATGACACTCACAAGTTCAGGCTTCTTCCCAGCGGCGCAATCAGAGGAAAGAGAGTTGTCATAGGTAACGGAGTAGTGCTGGATCCTCAGACCCTGACTGATGAGATAGTGGAACTAAGAAAAGCAGATATCAAAATTGACCTGTTGATTAGCAACCGCGCCCACGTCATCACTCCGTATCATATCAAGATTGACGAGCTTCAGGAGCTAGAAAAGGGTGATACGAAAATCGGTACAACTAGGCGGGGCATCGGTCCAACTTATTCCAATAAGATTGACCGCATAGGTCTGAGAGTTGCCGACTTCCTGGGAGACTCACTCGAGACCGTTGATCAATTCCAAGAAATCATCTTGGCTAAGATTCAGAGACTCTTTGAAATAGGGAACATGGATGCCATAAACGATGATTTTGAGAGATACATCTCACTTGTCAGATCGCTCAAACCGTTTGTTGGTGACACTGGTGAGTATCTCAGGGATTCGGTGCAGCGTGGAGACCGAATACTCTACGAGGGTGCCCAGGGCACGCTTCTAGACATCGACCATGGGTCCTACCCCTTTGTGACCTCCTCAAACTGTAGTATTGGCGGAGTGTCAACTGGAACGGGTGTCCCTCCATCTCAGATAGGCGAGGTACTCGGTGTTGTCAAGGCATATACTACTCGAGTTGGGGCTGGTCCGTTCCCCACCGAGATAGAGGACAGTATTGAATCGACTATCCGGACACGAGGGAAGGAATTCGGGACTGTCACTGGTCGACCCAGGAGATGTGGTTGGCTCGATCTCGTGGCTCTTCGATACGCGGTTGTTCTCAATGATGCAAAGTTTCTTGCGCTGACCAAGCTCGATGTGCTCTCCGGCATCGGACCACTCAAGGTTTGTACCCGCTATGAATCAGATGGCATCGAGATCTCTTCGATTCCAGCCAACGCAATCGAGTACGATAGGGTCCACCCGGTTTATGAGGAGCTAGACGGATGGGACCTTCCCAAGGGGGACAGCTGGAATGGGATTCTTAAGACGGGACTGGAATCCTTACCCGAGAATCTCATTGAATACCTGAGGAAGATAGAGAGCTTCACTAGAACTGAAGTGAAACTGATTTCAGTTGGACCGAGGCGAGAGGAAACCATGGTGCTGGATGAGAAGTGGTTAGATTCGAGCTAGACATGTTTGAATTCGATTATCACTATTGAGAGAATTACAACCAGCACTATGATGAGAAGGATGGGGGGCATCCAGTTCAGGAATATCTCGAAGTATCCAAGGATTGTCGATGGATCTAGCGCAATAATGACGACGTGTGCATAGACCAGCAACAAGCCATAGACTGCGAATATCGGGTAGAACACTGGTCCTCCGCTTATGACCAGAAGCAAGACGATGAATGCCAATCGACTCTTGGTCGGATCTAGAAGTGGCATCGGTATGGTTTCATCATCAGCGAATTGGAAGTAGTAGCTCGGAAGGAACGTGGGCAATCGAATCCGTATCAGTTCGAGTATCTGCACTCCGAGTTGCACGGAGAGGAGCAAGAACGTGTGGGTCAGCATGTAGCCCAGAATCAAAGTGTTGAGGAGGGGCAAGTCCTCTTGGAAGATTTGGAAACTATCGACGACCCCCACAAGAACGCAGAAGTTGACCACAAAGAGAGCGAGATGTACTAGGGCGCCCTTGAGTATCTGTCTGCTATCGGCCATTCGTATCAGTCCGCATGTCCTTGGGATTATGTGATTTTGGACGGCTTTCCAGGGGTTATTGATCCTGGTTGCTTCTTCCCTGACTGACGTGTCTGCTTCTGCTTTTCAATGGCTCGTTGTACGAGGTCTGTGAACAAGTCTGTAACATTCTCACCAGTCTTGGCTGAAGTCTCGTAATGCATGACATCCAACCACTTGGTCACCATCTTTCCTGCTTCAGGAGGCACCAATCTGTCTGGACGGTCGATTTTGTTTGCCACAACAGACACAACCGCATTCGGGCAGACTGCAATCAGTCTCGTGAACCACTCCCCTATGTCTAAGAACGTCTGCGGGCGCGTGACATCATATACAATGATTGCCATGGTTGCGCCAGCCATGTAGCGCCTTCTGAGCTCATTGTACGTCGGTTGACCTGCCAGGTCCCAGAGAACAACACGAGCGGTCACCTCTCTGCCCTCTGGCATCTCCAGACTAACGGTCTTCAGAGCGAATGTCGTTCCGATGGTCATGATGTAGCGTTCACTAAAGCTGTCCTCCGTATATCGCTTGATACAACTCGTCTTCCCCACTGCCCCATCTCCTAGGGCGACGAGTTTGAACATGTGCGATATGTTGTCTGAGGACACGTTACATCCAACCTGTATTGCACTGGGTAGTCAAGACGGACACATATCCACATTTAATGATTCTGGGAATGTCCTCCGGCAGATTTTGGACTTCAAAGGATGTCGGGCCTTTCATTCTCCGAAACAAGATTTCCCCTAGAGGTATAGCGATTCGACCTCATGTTTATATCATTTCAGGGCTATGATAGCACAGGGAAACCTGAATTCAGGGCCTGTACAGCAGACACGATGCAGTTGAGTTAAGAATGCAGGATCTGGGAGCACTAGCCCTCTTTCTGAGGGAGATATCGTTCGGTGTATTTCTAGCGGGGCTATTCTATACCTTTGGGATGTTCATACTGAGCCGCGTCTTTGCAGCATTTGGAGATCACGACGCGGGAGAGCATGATGTTGACAGCGCAGAACATGACATAGAACATGATGTCGAGCACGACTATGATCATGATATTGGTCATGATCTCGACCATGACATAGAACACGACGTGGCTCATGATTTCGACCACGATGTCGGGCACGAGATTGAACATGACATAGATCACGATCTCGACCACGACATAGCTCATGATCTGGACCACGAACTTGATCATGACTTGGACTATGGTTATGATATTGACCATGATGTTGACCATGAGATAGACCACGAGGTGGACCATGACCATGGCGTGGAGCATGAGCACGATATCGACCATGATCACCATCTAGAAACGGAATTCGGCGGAGATGTGGATCACGCATCTGGATTGGGATTCTTTGAGATGGATCGTGGCGCCCCTCTTGGGGTGACTATCGGGACATCATTGGTGTCCTTCGGTTTCATCGGCTCCGTCATCTATTACGAGGGAGTTCTCCTACCTTTCCTCGCGAAGCTTCTGATTCAGCTCGTTGGTGCAGCCCTCATTGTCTTCACAGTCCGGACGGTGCTAGGAAAGGCCTTCGTGGAGTCTGGCTTCTACATAGAGCCCCGTCACATCGTGGGGCGGAAGGTTGAGGCTGCTAGCACCATACGCGATGACTTCGGTGAGATTCGTGCTGAGACCGAGATGGGTCTTCGCAGATTCTATGCGCGACCGTTTGTGAAGGGTGTTGTCTTCCAGAAGGGCACCGAGCTGTTTGTCGTGTCGGCTGATGACAAGGTTGTATATGTTGATCCACGGAAGGAAGCCAAGAAGTGGGTACAACAACAGAGTCAGAAACAGCATGGTAAGTGAGGGATTCTGGGCGAAATCCCTATATTCATTTGATTCATAATACGCACAGAGTGACAGGGAACACATCCTTGCGAGGTTGGGTTGCTGGAGAGATGGGTGTTTGATTCTATTCAACGCAGTCCTCAGAAGAACCAGAGAGACTATTGGAAACTTTGCGTTCATCGCCCCTCTCAATCCGAGACCTGTCACCCCAATGAGAATAGTGAGTAGAAACTAACAATGCAAGCAAGTCTGATGGATTTCTTTGCTCAGAATCCTGCGCTTTCTGCCTTCTTGGCCATCGTCATGGTGGTCCTGCTCCTTGTATTCTATGTCAAGAAGTACGTAAGAATATATGACCCAAATATTTTCTATGTGCATCTCCGACGAGGTAAGGCAATCAAGCAGGGCGAGGGTGGCATGGTTGTGCGGATACCCTTCTTCGACCGCATCCTAGCGGTGGACAGGACCGTACAGCAGCTGAACATTCAGGCGGAGTCCGTGCTCTCGAAGGAGAAGCAGAAGATCAAGCTGAGTGCCGTTCTGCAGTGGCAGGCAGAGAACGCCATTGCTACGATTAACAACGTGAAGTGGAATGAGATACCGCCACGGCTGACCGCTATCATCGAATCGGTCATTCGTACCGCATGCGCCCAGCTCACCGTTGAGGAGGTACTAGAGGAGCGTCAGAAGATTATTGAGGCCATCAAGAAGGAACTCGTTGACATTGTAAGCGAGTGGGGTCTTAAGGTTGTGACTGTCGAGCTTGTCGACGTATCTGTGGTGAACGAAGCCTTCCTGAGGGACATGTCTAAACCCCGTGAGGCTGAGATGCACAGGCTGGCCCAGATTGCCGAGATTGAGGCTGAGCAGGCGACCAACAGTCGTGATATTGAGAAGACTCGAGTGATCCGTGAGCTGGAGATTCAGCGTGACCAGAAGGTCGGTGTCCAGGAGCAGATGCAGATTCGTGCTATTCAGGAGGAGGAGAAACAGCGTGAACAGAGCGTTCTGGAGATCCAGCTGCAGAAGGACCTGATGCAGAAGAAGTACGAGAAGCAGCAGGCCGAGGTCGAGGCCCAGAAGGACCTGGAGGTCGCCCGTCTTGACGCTGAGGCTGAGAAGCAGCGCAGAATCAAGCAGGAAGTCGAGGTAGAGGCTCAGAGAATTCTTCAGGAAGCTCAGGCCGAGGCCGAGAAGATATCCGTCGTTGCTCAGGCCGATGCTGAGCGTATCACGAAGATCACCGCAGCCGAGGCTGAGGGTATCAAGAGAACCCTGGCAGCCGCCAAGGACTACACGCCACAGGCGTTTGCGCGTGACTTCTTGGGAATCTTGCCCGCGATCTATGACAACATCGACATCGGTGACGTGACCTTGTTCGGAGGCGGTGCTGCAGCGGAGGGAGAGGAGGGCACCTCTGGTGGAAGCGCTTTCCAAGTCTATGGCAATGTCCTCCTACCCATGATGCTGATGGCGAGGATGATGGGCTTCGACTTCAAGGGATTAATGAAAGAGTCTCTGGGTTCGATGGCCGTTGATGAGGAGAAGTCCAAGTAGACGACGGTTCATTGAGTAGCCCAGTACTCCTCGCTGGGTCTTTCTCTTTTTCTTCTATCTGTCATTTCTCATAGCATCGAGTATGTCAGGTTTCTTCTGTTTCGGAACTGATACCCTGTGCTGTGGGCCGAATACACACCCTCAAAGCTTTTTTTGCTCTCGATGCATGGCAGTTATGTCGACTATCGCAGGTGATGTCCTATGGCAGAGCAGTTCCTCAACAAACTGAACGAGATCGAGAAGAGCATAGAGTCTCTTGGAGAAACTCTGAAACGCATGATCACGATTCTGTCTACATTGAACGAGATTAAGTCGGAAGTACGTGTTTCGAAGGAGGAAATCATCGATCGCATGAAGAAAATACCAGCTCAACCCGCAGGTGCCACTAGTGACGAAGCGGCCCAGAAGTTGATGGCTGAGGTTCAGTCGACAAAGGAGGAGCTCGTATCTGCCATGTCAGCGATGGCTGCATCGCAGGCCGGCGTGTCCCGAGAGGAAGTGAACGGAATCGTCAAGTCAGAGATTGATGAATTGGGAAAGTTCATCATGGAGAGCCTAGAGGATCTGAAAGGGGACGTCCTCTCAGCTGTGAAGTCTGCACCCATACCGGCACCTGCTGCGGCTCAAGCGACCGCTGAAACCGTGCCTGTGGCCTCGGAGTCTACGCTTGCTCCGGATCGCGCCATGAAGATTGCTGATCAGCTACAGATGATTCTAGATTCGTTGAAGATGGGCTGTGTCGCCGGGGATGTGTTGGAAACGATGAATGAGGCCAAGTCCAATATAATGTCAATAGTACCGAGCGATCCAATAATGGTCAAGATAGACAAGTGGGCTGGCGTTGTGAAATCGTATTCGAAGAGGCATGAGCTTCAGGCACGGGATATTCTCAAACTGAAGAAGGACCTGCGCGAAGAGATTCCGAAGTACAGGCCTGCTTAGTCGTCCGAAGCTCCACCTGCAATGAGCTTCATAGTGGCCAGAACGCGTATCAGGTCTGTCGCTGTTATGATTCCGATTGTCTGGTCATCAGCCACAACTGGAATATGTTTCTTCCCTGTCTTATCCATCAGGGAAATAGCCTGCCACAGATCTGCTTCCGGCGATACACTGACGACATGACTCGTCATGATGTCCTCCACCCTAAGGTCCTCGTAGGCCTCTGGAGATAGCAAATGTGAGGATATGAGGTCCCTTCGAGTCACAATCCCTACCATAGTATCTCCTTTTGTGATGACAAGACTGCCGATATCTTCTGCAGCCATGAGTTTTGCTGCCTCTGACACCCTCGTCGAAGCATCTGAGGTCACAAGGATAGAAGTCATGAATTCCCGCACTTGCATTGCCTATGTACTCCTCTCTGTAGAACTACCGTAACTACATCGCTGTATCACGTTGTTCCTGCAGCTTTCTCTCCAGAATAAGAGTGGCCATCTCCTTGAAGACATCCACGACGGCTGTTCCTGTCTTAGCTGAGGTTTCGTAATACGGTGCTTGAAACCAGTCCCGAAGCATGTGCCCTGGCTCACGTGGCACCATCCTCGCTTCTTCAAGGTCTGTCTTGTTAGCCGCCAATACCACTTCTGCATCCGGACAGGTCTCTCTAAACGATTCAAACCAATTGTTCATGGCCATGAATGTCTCAGGCCGTGTAACGTCATAGACAATGATTGCGCCTGCAGCCCCCTTCATGAACTGCCTTCGCAGTTCTCTATACGTTTCCTGGCCGCCCATGTCCCAGATCACAAGGCGCACATTTCGGGTTTCACTGTCACCGGATATGATAGAAACGTCCTTGCTAGCGAACGTTGTACCGATGGTCTGCTTATACTCTTCATCAAACAAGTTCTCAGTGAAACGCCGCAAGACAGAGGTCTTGCCAACCCTAGCATCCCCTAGCAGAACCACCCGGAACTTGAATCCGTTAAAACCTCCATTGTCTGTGGAGCCTCTGCTGGAAGAACTAGCATTCTCTGATGTCATCTGCTTGTACCTCTGCTGGTTGGCTGCTTTTCTCCGTCTACCCGTATTCGTCAGGGATGAGTGTCTTATATGTTTTCTTCGCAGTTTCTACTCCTGTCAATAGGGTTTCTGGTAGGTGCCTTCTTGGGCCAGAAGCATCTCGAATGCTACCACTGGGCTTCCTATCTCGAAATTAGTGAGCACCGTAGGCGAAACCTCCCCGACAATGCCCACGTCCTTCTTATCTACGAGTATCCTTGCTGCTCGCCCATCGATGAAACATGAATCTATGGAGGATTGGAACTTGAAACGACCCTCTAGGCCCAGCCCTCTTAGAACAAAGGCTAGCTCGCGAAGGAGTTCTGTCACATCCACTTGGGTATTGGTTATGAGGGCGCAGAGTGATGTCAGTTGCTGTGTTCTTGTTTCTGCATCTTTGTCAGGCAGGACAATATCTCCCACCTCGAACACTTTCTGTGGGTAGTCCGCATGTTGGTTCCTTCCGGCGAAATCAAGAAGGACCGGGAGGAGTGAGTTCCTTAGAACAGAGAAGTCCCTACTCTTCGGATTCGCTGTCCCCACATACGGAGTGGTCCTTTCCATCTTCTCGTTAAGTACCTCCGGTGACGTCATGATATAGCTCATGATTTCTTGGAAACCGGTCCCAACCATTAATTCGCGGGTCTTATTCTTGAGGCGAGTCATGGGGCGAACCCCTCCTACAGTCATAGTTCCCGG
This sequence comes from Candidatus Thorarchaeota archaeon, assembly GCA_004524435.1. Classification (GTDB taxonomy): domain Archaea; phylum Asgardarchaeota; class Thorarchaeia; order Thorarchaeales; family Thorarchaeaceae; genus TEKIR-12S. Next base: position 10,694 of record SDNO01000032.1, read on the forward strand.
CAGGGTCGGATCTATGTTATCGAACCCGTAGCCTATGGCGACATCTTCGATTATGTCCCAAGGGTGCAGAATGTCCACGCGGAATGCTGGTACCTTGACCTTAGCCGTTCCCTTGCTCACCTTGGCACCATAACACATTCGTTTCAGACTCGCTTGTATCTCCTTGTAGGTCACGTCCAGTCCGAGGAGACGTCTAATCTCTTCCACATCTACCTCCATTTCACGAGGAGTGAGCTCCGGTGTCTGTACCACAGGGCCATTTGGATAGGAAACTTCAACTGATTCTATCTTTCCTCCACGTTCAGCCAGAGATGTCGTCATGATATTGAGACACTGCTCCACGGTGGGCAGATGAGTTCCTGTCACTTCGACGAAGATGTTGTGTGTATCCTCAGAGATTCGCCCTAGGTCGTTGCTATTGATGATTGGGGGCAGGCTGAGAATCTTGCCTCCACTGTCAACTAGCAAGGGCCATCTCTGAAAACCAGAGATAATGGGCCCAAACTCCACACCCTTCTCATGCCGCTGCAGTATCGTTGGGCCGTCCATTCTCTCGTCGTGGCCTAAGGGGACAAACTCAATCCTTTCAGGGAGCTCGGTCTCGTAGTATATGGGGAACTTAAGGTCATCATAGACATAGAGCCCTATGCTTGCCTTTCTCCGATTCCGGCCATGGGTGGATGTGAGCATCTCCTGGAGACGCATGTACTCCTTGATCAGCTGGTCACTGGTTTCAACGCCTTTGACGATTCCACAAGAGATGTACTTCCTGATTTTGTCAAGCCCCTTCTTGACAACAATCTTCTTGCAGGAGTTTCTGACAGGGAACTTGGGGAGACCGGGGTCGATATCAAGGAATGCCCGCAAAGCTCTTGCCACTCCCTCGGTCGAGAGCATGTCCTGTCTATCAGGATTGATCTCGATATCTATCGTATCCTCACCGAACCCCTCCACTTCAGCTTTCAGGAGGAACAGCTTATCCTCTAGCTGCTCTCTTGACATCTTACGACCTACGAGCCTCAGAAGACTATCGATAATACATGTTACAATCATCTCATCTCACCTCGCGAAGTACTTCCTTCTGATGTATGTAAGGTCACGACTGAACACATTCCGAATGTCATCGATGTCCATCGCCGCCATATACATTCGACTGGCTCCTAGCCCCCATGCCAAGACGGTTTCCTTAATGCCTAGGGGATGTGTGACCTCGGGTCTGAAGATGCCTCCGGGCGCAACCTCAATCCATCCCAAGGTCTCGTGCTTAGCATACCCTTCGACGCTTGGCTCTGTGAAGGGGAACTGCCCTGGTTTGAACTTCAGCTTCTTGATTCCCACACTTCTGCATATTTCTCGGATGTAGCCCATGAGGTCTCTCAGCGTTAGGCCTTCATCCCATATGATGCCCTCACATTGATCGAACTCCTGAGCATGAGTGGCACTCAGAGTTTCTGATCTGAAGTTTCGATCAATGATGAACATCTTATGAGGAGGCTCGTAATGAGACGCTAGATACCTCATAGAAACAGGTGTTGTGTGGGCGCGCAGGCAGAGCCTAGTGGCAATCTCTCTGCTGAACTTCGCCTCCCAACCCGTTGAACCTGTTTTTCCTCCGTCTTCGTGAACTGCCTTGACTTGTTCGAAATGCTTCTCGTCAGGAATCTTTCCATGGCTATATGGTTCATCGACACGGAATTGGTCTTGAACATCTCGAGCAACATGATCCTGAGGAACAAAGAGGACGTCATTATTCCAGAACTCGGTTTCAACAAAGGGTCCCCACCATTCTGTGAATCCCAAACCTATAAGCTCCTCCTTAAGCCAGTCAACAAATTCGGCATAAGGATGCTTCCTGCCAACGTTGGCGGGAGGTGGGATGATCTCCATGTTATAGGGCTTAAATTCTCTGCCCCTCCATTGACCTGAGGCGAGCATCTCCGGAGTGAGATTGAGGATCCCGCCACTCTCCGGGCCAATCAGTGATCTAGCCTTAGACTCCTCAATCGCAAGCGAAGCGAGAAAAACCTTCTCTGTGCTGGTTTCTACAAGGGTTCGAGTCTGTGCCTGAACGAGACCGTCTAGAAGGCTCTCCTCAATCCCAGGTTCTCCATCCTTCAGCAGTTCCAGCAGTTCTTGGACCTGGGAATGGGTCTCATCCTTCTCCACCGTGAGGATTGTACGTCCTTCTCTCTTTGATATGCTCAGCCATCCATTCTTGCGACACCAGCTGATGGCAATCCCCTTTGTCTCTTCGCTGAGACCGGCAGCAGAAACAGCAGCATCCATCTCTGCTGATCCTCCAGATTTCCTGACAGCCTCAAAGAGTCGGAGTTCGGGTAGTCCCTCTGTTGCGTACGCGAGTCCTTCATCGGTCAACTCATAGGATTCAATCTCTTGAATCTCCAACTCAATAAGGGACTTCTCAGCCAGAGAGTTAAGAATTGATACGACCCTTTCTGGCCTCTCATTGAGCTTTTCGGCCAGTGATATTGCCTGAACTTTCTTGTCTATCTCGACAAGCTCTGAGAGTACTGTCCTCTCTCCTTCTGTCAGCTGGATATCATCAATCACTCCATACCAGAACTCCTGATTGTGTTGGTTCATCGGGGACACGTACCTCGTGCGAACTACATGGACCCAAAAAGCAATTCTTCACGGGATTGCACGAAATTGGCGGTACATTCCACCGTTCACCTGTAGATGTTTCAGGACTGGATGTTGCTTTTTAATCTGTCGTATCTCGGGTACCGTTTTGGTTCTTCTGTCTGCTATTCAAAGGTTCAATCTAACATCTCCGGAACCATAAGATTCGCCGCAATGCAGAACACAGTGTGATGACATGTCGCAATCTTCAAATACTGTGCATAATTGACTAGCGGTAGGCAGTTGCCCTCGGCAGACTCCTTCTGGTGAAGCTCATCGGTTGACAGCATAGAGGCGAGAAGATTGGACCTGAAACGATTGAAACTCAAGCGGAAGATAGCAGAACTGAAGGAGATGAAAGGCCGTCATAGCTCGTTTACAACTTTGTACATCCCTCCAGACAAGAATCTAGTCGATGTAATCAACTTCGTCAAACAAGAGCTGGCCGGAGCTGAGAACATCAAGAGCAAAACAAACCGCAAGAATGTTTCAGATAATCTGACTGCCATCTTGAGCGAACTTACGAAAATCCCAGAGCTTCCAGAAAACGGTATTGCATTCTTCTTCGGGATTGAGGAAGAAGGAGGCACCCAAGAGGAGATCCGAGATATGGTGGTTCCGCCTGCGCCTATCTCTCAGTTCTCATACATCTGTGGTCGAGAATTCGTGACTGAAGAACTCGAGAGCATGGTGGAGCCGAAAAGTCTCTCCGTCATAGTCCTCATCGAGGGCGGCAAGGTTACCATTGGATATCTACGAGGAAAGCACATCGAACTCGTACGGGACGAGGACTTCTATATCATCGGAAAGACTCGAGCGGGGGGACAGAGTGCTCGTCGATACGACCGCATTCGCGATGAGAAGATGCAGGAGTTCTTCAAGTACGTGGGTAATCTCCTCAACGAGATGCTCATCGATGAGCTGGACAAAGTCGATGCCATTATCCTCGGCGGAAACACGATTCGTGCGCAGGAGTTCCTTGAGAAGGGCGAGCTCGATTATCGACTGAAGGAGAAGGTTGCCGACCAGATTATTCCTGTCGGCATGGTTGATGAAACGGGACTATACCAGGCAGTCAAAGAGGCATCTAGAATAATGCGTGAGAGCGAGATATATGCTGAGCGCAAGGCTTGGGACTCGTTTATGGAGGATCTCATGAAGGGTATGAATACGGTGACCTATGGCAAGAAGGAAGTGATGCAGGCTCTCGAACAGGGTAGAATCGATACAGTCATGATTCTGGAGGGACACAAGCTTCTGGACGAACTGGTCACAGAAGTGGAGAACTACGGTACCGAGATCATGGTCTTCTCAAGCCAGACTGAGTCGGGCGCCCAGCTCGAATCGCTCGGCGGGATTGCAGCGCGACTGCGATGGTAGTATCTCAGCTCTATTCTTTCGGCGGTCTGGGAAGTTCGCTCAGATTGACAATGTCTTCCACCCAAGCTGCAAGATTTTGCGAAATCTCTTCTGTGTATCTAACCAAGACTTCTTGGAATCTATGGAGTTTCTCCTGATCGAGCTTCTTGGTCTTTGACCTGTAATCCTCAACTCGTTTCGGTAAACCCATGGCCCATTTCTTAAGGCTTATCTCCGCCTTGCGGTCGGAGAGAATCCGTTTCGCGGTTCTGCTATTTCTCCAGGACTCAATCAGGTCTTCAGTGAGCCGCTGAACGCCAATGAGGGCTGCAACAGCCTCTTTTGCATCTTCCTTCTTGTCGGGACTACGAGTTGTATAGTATACCTCCTTCAGCTCGCGTTTCGCGTTCATGACCTTACCAAGGAAACTCCTAAGTTCTCGCATGTTTCTCACGTGGGTGTTTGGCAACATTACTCTTTTGCATCTATTGTGGTTCAGAAACCCGACCACTCTAGACTAGACAACTGAGTACTGACACTTTCCATTCTGATTGAACGGACAGATTCTGCAGCTGTTTTTTGTTGCATTGGGTTTGGGCGGTCTTCTTCGGAACCAGTAGTCATCCATATTGCGCAACTGAGAAATCGTACGTGATGGTCTGAACCTGTCCACCATGACTCTTGCATGCCTACAAGTAAGGCAGTCTGCAATGCTTCTGTTCTGACATTGCATTGCATTCCTCTGAAGACAGTAGATGATTACTAGGCGAGTGGATGTGCAGGACACACCGGAGTCCTGAAGGGCCAAGGCGTATAGGCTGGCCTGGAAGAGGTCTTGTTCGCGCGCCTTCGTTGGCAGATACTTAGTGGGATACTTCCGCTCAATCATTGCCTCAAGAATTGCTACCTCCTTGAACCGCAATACTGCAGCATCGAATCTTCCAGTGTATCTGTGTGTAAGCGAAATGACTTTCTCCTCTTTGAAGAGGTAGTTCTTGCGAGTAGCTTGGGAGTCAATCTTGAGGAAATCAGCTAGAGCGATTGGGGAAAGAGATGCACTTCGTATCCTTCCCCTGACTGAAGAAGACACGCCCATGCTCTTCGTCAGTGCGAGCAGAGCAATCCCTCCTATGAAAATCGAAAGGAGAACCAGGCTTGGGATTTCGCTCAGAACAGTCCCTCCATGATCCAGAGAATACCTGCTATCACTGTGATGATAATCACCATGGCAAGGCACCTTTTTGTCGGCACTGGCGGTGGCTTCCCTTGTTCTTCACTCGTGGCATGGAGATTGGTTCCCATCCGTTGTGCACGGCTGATTGAAGATCCATATATTCTGCGCAGGTGTAACCTGTATTCACAGAGATACTGGATTCTAAGTTCTGTGACCTGTCGAAACCCCGTCATCCTCGATCGCTTCGAAGACATCTCTCTCAAACAGACAATCTTGGCCAATGCTCATAAGCTCCTACATCTTGTTTCGGTCCGTCATTTGAGATCGAATCGCATCCGTTCTGAAGGGGACAAACAAAGCAGCTTTATTTATATGAGTCCCGACAATGCATGTATGCGGCCAGTCTTGCAGCAACTGGATATGGGGAAAACGAAGCAGGTGAGTATTCGATATGTCTGAGTATGATGGCGCGACAGCTGGTCGCGTTTTGACTTTTGATGAGAGTGAGAGTGTTTCCTTTCCGAATTCATTCAAGGAAGCCATGGGGACAGATCGCGGGCTTATGGTACTGGTACACAAGGACCGTCTCATCAAGATTTTCCCATTGGACGCCTCAGAAGTGAGCTACCTCTCTCTCGAAATCGGCAAGCTGACAAATGATTTCCTGACCCGTCTCTCACAGATATTCAAGAAGTCCGGACTGATTGACCTGCTTTTCTCTACTGGTGTTTGCCTGCGAGGAACCCGTTGTTTCTATGAGTGCTATTTCTCCCCGGATCAACTCACTGTTACACTCGACGAGTTGAGGGACTCACTGGGAGAACTGGACGGGGTAAGACGCGTCATAATCAGGGATGTAAGCAAGTAGCCCGTTTTGAGTTCCGTTGGGTTAACTTGTCGTTTGGCAATCGCCCACAATATTGTGGAACAGAACCTCCCACTTCATGAGTCTGACCCACTATCGGCTTTCTCCTCAGGAAAGCTATATGAGGGGGCGGTAAGCCCTTCCTTGCCAGACGCGGTGAAACCATGCGTCGCGTCTTGGAGCGTTTCATGTTTGCAGGATGTCTTTCAGATTGTAACCGATTTGATTCTCCAAGGCTACCTCGGTCTTTTCATGGCCTGCTTCATAATCAACATGATTCCTTTTCTTAGCCCAAGCAATATGGTCCTTGCTGGTGTGGCATCTCTCTTGCTACCTTGGATGCATTGGGTCTCAGTTGGCTTGATAGTCGGGATTGCCGCAACAATTGCCAAACTCATCCACTACCTGGTGGTACGGGGTTCGAGGATTGCACTCTCCCATGAACGTCTGGAGCGACTCGATTCAGAGAGAACACGGATGGAGAAGTGGGGCCCTCTGGCTCTGTTTGTTGCTGCTGCCTCCCCGGTACCAGATGACCCCTTGATTGTGTATGTGGGGCTCACGAAGTATCCCATTCCCATCTTTCTCGTGAGCTATTTTGTCGGCAAGATAGCTGTCACATTGGCAGGTGCCCTCATCGGATATTCAGTTGGGAGCTTCTTTGAGTCGTTGCCTGTCGTTATTGCCTCCATTGCATTGACTGCCATCATCACGGGATATCTCTTCAAGCGGAAGACAGAAGGTGAGGACTCGGACCAACTTATGGAAATATTGGAAGAGAATGTCTAGCCGTTTCATCGGGTATGGGTGCGCTCGAGTTGGATACTTCGCAAGTCTTAAGAGCTCTAACACCTGAACTCGCTAGACACCGGTGAGCATGATGGCAGGTACAAGCACAGTTGAAGTCAAATGTGTGAAATGTGGTCGCATCTACGAAACAGAAGCGATTGACCACATCGACCTCTCTCAAGATAGGGATCTCTACCGGAGGATTCAGAGGGGCAAGATAAACCGTGCACAATGCCCAAAATGCCGGAAGGTCATGTACTTGGACCGAAGTGTTGTCATCAATTTCGAGCCCCTTGATCTCATTGTTGTGTACGATCAGACTGCTAAGTCCGCTTCGGCCAGGAAGGAGATTGAGCATCAGTTCCGAAATGTGACATCGTTCAATGAAGTCTTGGAAGAGATTGGCAATGAGGTTGAGTTTGAGGTCATTAGCGACCTCAAGAAACTCAAGAAGCTCATGAAAGACTACACGAAGACCTACGGCTAGA
>SDNO01000033.1 GCA_004524435.1 Candidatus Thorarchaeota archaeon
GAAGCAAATCATAAGAATCCTTAGGCGTCAGGAGACCGAACGGGGGTTGGGGATGATGAGAGCCGAGGAGCTCTTGGAAAAACTGCGAAACAAAGGATTCGAAACTCAGTATGTCCCAATTGCGGATATCCGTGTCTCTGATGTGTTCAAGGCTGAAGAAGGCAAACTCGTGGAATGGATCTACCTGATTCCCCAATTCGAGCTGACCGAGGAATACAAGCAGGGTATGAGAGAGCTTGACGAGATCTCTCTGCAGAAGGAACTCCGACGTGAGCGCGAAGGTTAGCAGCCCGGGGAAGAAAGAAGCAAAGAACACAGTCTGGCTGAACAACAAATGAGTGAGATGACAGAGAAAGCGGTCGCCATCCTACTGGGCATCCTCCGAGATGTCAGGACTCGTGGTGCGCCCTTCAAATGGACGAAACAGGAACTTCAGAGGCGCATACAAGAGGACCTATTACTCGATAGCTCCGAGTTGGCCTCTCGTGCAATCGAAAGTGCTCTCGATCATTGGTTGGTCGACAAGACGATCGATAATCCGAGGAACGAGAATGGCGAGCCTATCGACGCAGAAACATGGTTCCTCCGCTTGCTGACCGAGAAGGAATCTGAGAGCCTTCGCAAGCTGCCCGACCACAAGAAGGCAGTCATCAGATTACTGAGAGAGCAGGAAACGGAAGAGGATCTAGGGTGCATCACCGAAGCCGACCTTCTATCCGAGCTGGAGAACCTCGGGTTCGAAGAGGAGTACGTGTCACGAATCGAGGGCAAGGTCTCGACCTTCTACGGCTCTGAGAGTGGGGAACCGATCAAATGGTATTACTTGATTCCCCAGTCTGAGTTGTCAGATGAGCTCGACTAATCGATAAGAAACCTTGTCGAGATGCCCTGGCCGAAGGAACTTCGACATGAGCGAGAAGGTTGAATACTCAACAACTCCCCATTCTCCCCGATATGTAGCCCTGCGATTCTTTTCAGATCGGGCCGGCCCCGGTATCACTATTTCTCTCAACGTAGTAATCTTCCCGATCTTCCTGACCGGTTTCGTGTCCGCGGCTTATACGAAGCGACCGCAGTGAGAACCTGAAAACGGGATGCCCTCAAATACGAAACGCAGGCATATGAGATAGAGCAAGATGTTAGACAAAGTTGTCACAATTCTCATGGATTTGTTGGATTCATGCGACAAACGAGGGTTACCTCTTGAGGACTTGGAAGAAGCTCTGGCTGATAGGATTCGTGCTGAGAGTGACATAGAGGGCAATGATCTGGCAAATCAGGCTATCCGGCATGCCTTGGACAATTGGCTCATCGACCAGACCATTGACTATCGTCACAACGAGAGAGGCGTAGAGGTTGGCCCGCTCATCTGGTTCTGCCGGAAGCTCACACAGGAAGAATCCGAGGAACTGAAGCAACTGCCTGACATTGAGAAAGAAACCATACGCATTCTGAGAGAACAGCAGAGTGAAGAAGGCCTTGGAACGATGCGGGAAAGAGACCTCCTGGAGCATCTGAGATCTAGAGGATTCGAAACAGAGTTCACTCCGATGATAGAGGACTATGTATCTGACTATTTCACAACGGAGGACGGTGAGCTTGTCGAGTGGATCTATCTGGTTCCCCAGTTCGAGCTAAGCGAGGATTACAAGCAGGGTATGAGAGAGCTCGATGAGATGTCCCTGCAGAAGGAGCTCCGGCGCGAGCGGGAAGACTGAACATGGAATATCTCTCTATTTCAAATGATAGTGTTCTGCGTTTTTCTTCAAATCGGGGTGGCCCCGCCATTTCTCCTCATTTTGTGCATGACAGTAAGAGTTGTCCACAACAGACGAGATTCAATTGAGGACGACGAGCTTATTCCCAGATGGAACTACTTCTGCTGCCAAAATCAACCATACTTAAATCTGGGTTCCAAGAGGGGTCAGGTATGAACAAAGAGAGCTACTACGAATGGCTGTTTAAGGTCGGAGCCGTGTTCAACTGGATCATGGCGGTCTCTTTTCTTGTGGGCAGTGTTGCCGTTGCAGATATATTCGCCCTGTTTGGTACAACGGATCCCCCCACGCTCTTCTTCTTGCATGCCCTGCTTGGCCTGATATTCGTCTACGGAATCGGCTACTACATGGTGGGCCAAGACATCACCAAGAATCGAGGAATTGTCTGGCTGGGAGTCCTGAGTAAGCTCACCTTCTTTGCATTCTGTGTGATCTATTTTCTCTTGGGGGACCTTAGCCTCATCATCGTTGTGTTTGGTTCGTTTGACTTCTTCTTTGCTTGCCTGTTTCTGGAATACATCGTGAACTATGAGAGATTATGAACAGCTCGATTCTCACGATTATCTTCAACAATGGGAGACACCTTCCAGTCTTCTCCGCATGCGAGAGGCTTAAATGCCCGACTGTGTGGAACGGTCAGTCGTGCTGGATTGGTAGCCCGTCATGGCCACGAGTCTGAGGAATGTATCAAATGGAATTCACACCGCAGCGACTTGAACGCGTCCATCGGTCGATGGACCACGAGGGCGTAGAGGCCATCATCGTGACCCGACGATCCGATGTGCAGTACTTGACAGGCTATGAGAGTCCACAAGAGTATATTCCCACAGGGTGCCTCGTTGTCAAGAACGAGAATCCTCGGCTCATTGTTTCCGAACTGCAGCGCGAACTCCTCGTGGCAGAGTCTGTAATGGGTAAGGTCCTCACTTTCCAAGATGAGACCACAGAACGCTGGTACTCAACCTACACTCCCGAGTTCTGGAAACGCATTGTCCAGACGATACGGGACTCTGGTGTTGAGAAGTCGATGATTGGTCTGCAGCACGACTGGCTTACCATAGACGAGTTTGATCTCCTGAAGAATGCCCTTCCGGGTGCGGGCTTCAAGGACTATTCTCCAGCACTGTATCGGCTGAGACAGGTCAAGGATCATTCGGAGATAGACACAATCCGTCGGGCCATCAGCGTTGCTGAGATTGGCATCAGAACAGCACTTGAGATTGTCACAGCAGGCAAGACAGAGAGTGAGGCCTCGCTCGAGATTGAGGCAGCGATGCGCGGGGCGGGTGGTCAACGCAGAGGCATCAGAGCTGCCGTACTTACAGGCTCTCATGCGAGGTATCCCTTTGCTCAACCCGGTCCCCAGCGAATCGAGGAGGAAGATCTCGTCATTATCGATATCACAGTGAGTCACCTGGGGTATTTTGCAGAGATTGCACGAACAGTCCACGCAGCAACGCCATCCAAAGAACAGTCTGCGGCCTTCAAGGGTATTCTTGACCTGACCTCCCGTTTCGAGGAGATTCTTGTTTCGGGGACGTCAGTGAAAGAGATCGGAAAGGCAATCTACGACGAGTTCCAGAAGAAAGGACCCGACTGGAATCTCTACAAACCCTACGGGAACTCAATCGGGCTGGACTTGATAGAGCCCCCGTTCTTGATGCCGGATTCAGAGGGGACTCTCAGGGAAGGGATGGTTCTCTCAATGACCCCCATATGTGCTGACCCTGAACAGGGTGCGGTCAAGATATCTGATATGTATCTGATTACAGAGAATGGCCCCGAGAACTTGACAAATCTCACTCGAGAGACTATGTGACTAACTGCCAGTTCCTGAGCTTCTGGAACACCTGTGCGACAATCTCCGCTCTATAGGTCTGCTTCTCCACTTCCTCGCGGGATAGCTCCCGCACCTGAGAAGCGGGAGCACCACTGTTGAGACTTCTTGGAGGGATGACGACATTTGCAGGTACAATACTCCCTGGAGTGAGCAATACGCCCTCTCCCAGAGTAGCCCCATCGAACACGACACAGCCCTCTCCTATATTGGCAGAGTCTCCCACATAGACGCCATGAAGCACGGATGCACTCCCAATCACAGTCTTCCCGCCGATAATGGCCGCATTATCCTCTTCGTGAGCATGGATGACAACGCTATCCTGAATACAGGTTTGTTCTCCTATCCTCACAGAGGCGTAGTCCCCTCGGATGACTGCTCCTGGCCAGATGCTTGCCTTCTCACCAATCTCCACATCACCGACGATGGTGGCCTGTGGGCTTACAAATGCAGTTGAGCTGATACTGGGATTCTTATCACCAAAAGGTAGTACGGGCATGGTCTCTGTCTCCACATGGTCTGTTGTCTAGACACCTGTCTTCTCGGATATAAAACATCATATAATATAGCGTGAGTCAGATGAACTGCTTGATGACGAACTCATAGTCACCGGGCGCTCTTAGGCCAATTATGCGGTCTGTTTCAATCTTCCTTCCCTTGGGGCCAGGGACATTGAACTTCACCCTGTCTCCATTATGGTACACCAGCACACAGGGAATCGCAGAGATGCGATTGCTGGCTCCATAGTTCCTGTGCTTCTGAACATCGATTTTCAGAAAGGCAACCTTTCCAGTGTCTGAGTACTTCGCTTCAAGTTCTTCCAAGATTGGTGCAAGTGTTCGACACGGCGCGCACCAGGGGGCCCAGCAGTCAACGATCACCAGTTCTTTCGAACTTGCCACTCTATGAATATCGTCGGGCGAAGCATCTTTTACCAAGTGGTTCACGCTCACTCCGGCTAGTACGATGAACGCCTATGAATCTAATTAGTCTATGGCCAATATCAGGAGAAAAAGAAGCAACAGAAGGAGGGGTCCGCCCCCTCCTCATGGAGCATGTCGTATCGACTATGCCGCGGATTGGGCAAGCAGGTTCTCGACCAGCTCGCCGTAGATTTCCTGGGGCATAACTCCTACGAGCTTGTCAGTCTTCTTTCCGTTCCCGTCCTCGAAGACGACTCGCTGCCCCTCACTGTACACAAGAACACTTGGTACACCGGTGATTCTGTTCTCGGCGCTAAACTGTCGGTTCTGATCCACATCCAGCTTGACCACCTTGAATCCCTTCTCACCGTACTTCTCGTAAAGCTCTTCCATGATAGGGGTAAGCATCTTGCAGGGGTGGCACCAGACTGCGTGACAGTCTACGAAGACCACTTTGTTCTCGGCGATTACTTTCTCTAGTTCGTCTGCATTGACTTCTTCTACCATCAATCATCATCTCCCGCTTCACACGGGCGGTTGTGTAAATTTTATGCACACCCGTTAAAAGTATTGCGATGCGTCAGTTGGCTCTCCGGCCAGCTGGCAACCTTGCAGGTCCCTTGTAAACCTTGATAAGAACCTCAGAGGACTTCTCCTCGATTGGTGTGCCAGTACTGCATTGTGCCAAGTGTGGCTCGAAGCTTGATATATACAAGGGTGGTGGTATTTGGACGGTGTTCTGTCCATCGTGCAATGCAGAGATATCTCTAGATGGCAGAAGACACGACCTCTATGACGCCTATGAAGCATATACCAAAGCGATTCAGAGTGGTTCGATCGGAACTGCTCAAGGCGGCAGACAGAGTGGACGGGCCACGACTTCTAGTGGGACCCGAAAGAGGCGACGCAGAGGTTTCTCTTCCAAGGTTCAGTCCGTCGATAAGATTAGAGAACTAATATCCGAGGAGGGTATTGATCTTGAGGACCTTCCGGATGAGATTCAGACACTTCTCTCAGCTGGTAGAGACTACCTGGTCACCTACAAGCACTTCCCCACAAGCGAGGCAGAATATGGGGCTGAGCTCGAGGAGCTTAGGATTCCCACCCGTCTGAAGGAGCATCTGATCTCAAAGGGTATCGAGCGGTTGTACCAATTTCAGACCGAGGCATACCACGCAATCCAGAATGGCGAAGATGTGGTCATTGCTGCACCAACTGCACAGGGGAAGACAGAGGCCTTCATCCTGCCGATTATCAGGCAATTACTGCTCTCTGCACAGGAGTCCTTTGGGAATCCTGGTGTACGTGCTCTGCTGATATATCCCACAAAGGCGCTAGCACGAGACCAGTATGAGAAAATCCAGAGGATGTGTGAGGAATCAACTCTCACCGTTGGCATCTTCGATGGCGATGTTGGGCAGCATGAACGACGAAAGATCTACGCTCGCCCCCCCGATATTCTCCTTACCAATCCCGATGTTCTGCACTATCATCTGGGTTGGAATCGCTCACGCCTCATACCGATCCTTCGTACGGTGCAATACGTCGTGTTGGACGAGATCCACCTCTACACAGGTTCCATGGGCTCGAATGTCTACTACATCCTCCGACGCCTTGCTCTGGAGTCGGGCGAGTTCCAGCAGATTGGGGCATCTGCGACGGTATCCAATCCCAAGGAATTCGCCGAACAGGTATTTGATTCTGAAGTCCGGCTTGTCGAATCAGACAGTGCCAAGCGTGGTCCCATCCATTTCATGATGTACTATCCTGGCGACCGGAGCAAGTATAGCATGATTGTGGACATCGTTGGGATGCTTCAAAGAGGGGGCTTCAAGACCCTCGTCTTTGGCAACACGCACTCAGAGGCCGAAGTCCTCAACATGCTCATCAACGAGCAGGGGATGAAATCGCGGGTTCATAGAGCGGGCCTTCCGAAGAAATACCGTAACCAGGTGGAAGAGCAGTTCCGATCTGGAGACCTGCCGGTGATTGTGTCCACGCCAACTCTGGAACTGGGCATAGATATCGGCGACCTCGACAGCGTCGTGAGCATGATTGTGTCCATCACCCGTCTGACCCAGCGGATTGGCCGAGCAGGAAGGAAGGGACAAGAGAGCGTTGCGGTGCTCGCGCTCAGAGAGAACGACCCAATCTCATCATTCTACAGATATAGGCCTGAGAAGTACTTCACAGACATTGATGCCGCATATATGGAGCCAGACAACGAAGTTGTGGGTTACTATCAGCTGATTGCTGCAGCCATGAGCGGCAAGCTATCAACCGATACCTTTCCTCGCCAGCGTAAGATTCTCTCTCGATTGGAAGCGGAAGGAATCATCGGAATCTCAGGCGACGGAGCGGTCACGGTGATTGACCACCAGAGGGCCCAACGTGAGTGGCGAGGCTACTCGATCCGAGGTATAGGTGATACTGTTCAAATCAAGTCTGGGAAGAAGACGCTGGGCGAACGGAACATGCCAATGGCAGCACAAGAGCTACATCCCGGCGCAATCTACCTTCACGGAGGAAAGAACTACAAGTCAATAGAGTTCGACTATACAAAGGGGTTGGGACGGGCCACTGTTGTCCCTTATCGGGACCGATCTATCCATACACGTCCCCTGTATAGCACCATGCCGCGTATCGTTGAGGTCCATGAGGAGCAGGACCTCCTCGGACTCAAAGTGATCTACTGCACCCTTGAGATGACCCAGACGGTCGATGGGTACGTGACGAAGGAGACCCGAAGTGGTAGAGTCATCTCACACAACCAACTTGACCTCCCTCTCGAATATAGCTACCTGACTCGCGGTTTCGCCTTCAAGTCCCCTGAGCCAGTGAAATCCATCAATGAATACCTTGGAGGTAAACTCAGTCATCTGGAGGGTGACCGCATGGGACCTCCCGAGCTGTATGGCGGTTCATTCCACGCCTTTGAGCATGTACTGATTGAATCGAGCGATATGCTCACCGGCGGTAGCACCCGGGAGATTGGCGGTGTATCCATGGGGGACTCCGGAATCATCTTTGTCTACGATGGCAGTCCCGGAGGGAATGGTGCCTCCAAGCTTCTCTTCGGCCGCTTGCAGGAGGCCTTTGAACGGACCGAAACCATATTGGCGAAATGTGACTGTAAGACTGTAGATGGTTGTCCTCTCTGTACCTATTCGTATCAGTGTGGTAACAACAACAAACCACTGTTCCGCTACGGTGCTCTAGATGCTGTCCGGCAGGTATTAGCAGGAACGGAGACCAGTGTTGACACGAAGACCTATCGAAGGTATGAACCATTAGTATAGGGAATGAGGTGTTTGAAGATGTTGATGATTGAACGGGGGCACTGTGGTCCGGCAAGAGTCGGATATGTTGAGTGGCACGGTAAGAAGATATCTCTCCCCACTCTCCTACAGCTTGATGAAGAAAGTGATTCACCTGGTGGCTACAGCATTCTGGACATCTGGGATGGGCGATCACACGATACATCCGTCCATCCTCTCTCTGAGGGAATCTTCACTGAGATTGTCACGCCTCCCAATACGGACCTCTACCTCCTTCCCTCTCTTCCCGGGGCTTCTGCTTTGCGCGAGGAGACCGGACACGCCATTCTCAGAAGGCAGCTGGAACTGCTCAGAGAGAACGAGAGTGATTTGAATCCGAAGAGAGCCGTTGTTCGTATTCCCAATCGAGTTTCCTTGGAGGATCTGTCCAAGGCACTGTCCTCTTTCAAGAGCCTTGGTGTTCGAGCTGCATCCCTCACCCTAGATGGAACATTTGGCCCGAGCGATATGAACGCGATTCGACTTCGACGTGCATTGCCCCTCAACTGGACATATCTTGCCCTGGGTCGAATCGAGCCATCGCACATTCCATTGCTCTACTATCTTGGCTTCGATATCCTCGATACGGGACTCTCATACCGTGCCGCTGCAACTGATGTCCGGCTATGGAGGGACGGTATAGAGAATGTGACTGAGAAACATATCTCTCCTCGTTACTGTACCTGTGATTCCTGCAAGGGAGCCAATCTTGCAGAGATGCCCAAATCAGCCCGTTACGACATCATCGCAGGGCATAACCACGCGACATACAGGGCAGTACTCTCCGAGGCTCGACACGCTATGGAAACAGGGCATCTCAGGGCGCTTGTCGAGGCGATGACTCATCGGAGCCCCGCTCTCGCATCAGCCCTTCGTAGAATCGATGCGGACCTATACGAATTCCTAGAGGCATTCACGCCAACAGCAGGTGATCAGGTTCTACCATTGATTGGTCCGGAGTCATACAATGCACCTGCGGTGCGTCGATTCAGAGAACGGCTTGTTGACCGCTATGTACCTCCGCCAAGAAAGAAGCTCGTCCTTGTGTTACCCTGTTCAGCTCGAAAGCCCTATTCCGAGTCGCGTTCTCATCACCTCTTCGACAGAGCAATCTCATCTGCAGTTGGAGGGGCTCGCCGTGAAGTATCTGAGGCGATATTGACGTCGCCCCTCGGTGTCATCCCCCGTGAGCTCGAAAGGATATTCCCGATAGCCAACTATGACATTCCTGTCACAGGAGACTGGGACGCAGAGGAGCTCAGGCTTGCAGCAGGCGCCTTGGTAGAGCACCTATCAAAGTTCCCTGAAGATGCTGTTGTCGTTGCCCATGTTTCGGGCGGGTATCGTCAGGTCATGAGTGAGGCTGAAGACAGAATCGTGCAGACTCTGATCTATACGGACTCTGCTGAATCCGCAACGAGTCGCGATGCTCTCTCATCCCTAGAGTCTACACTCACCGATATGCGTGATGTGGTCCCATTGAAGTCCGGACCTCAGGTGGCACGAGAAGAGACCCTCCGAGCAACGGCCGATTTCCAGTTTGGCCGAGGGACCGGGCAGCTCCTGATACCTGAAGGCGCTAATCTCCGTGGCAAACTCTTCCATCTCGTGGTCTGTGAACTGGAGGGCGTGCAACTCTGTTCGTTTGTTGGAAAGAACGGACTCCTCTCCTTGACCCTAGAGGGAGGAGAGATACTGCAAAAGACCGGTCGATACTGGGTTCGATTCGATGGGAGACGTATCCGTGGAGGGTCTCTCTTTGCTGTGGGAATCTCTGATGCAGACCCGTTTATCCGACCCGGGGATGAGGTCGTAGTTGTGAATGGTGATGAAGAGGTAGTAGGCGTTGGAAAGAGTGAGATGTCTGGTCGTGAGATGTGTGCATTTGACAATGGACGTGCCATATCCCTACGTCATACTCGGGAGTGATATCGATGGTGGAGGCAATAGAAGACCTGGGACGAATAGTCCGCGAAGCGAACATACGTGCGCGAAAATCCTCGATATCTCGAAGAAAGACACGTGACCCCTCAAGACCTGCGGCGAAATGGGTGGCCTCCGCTCCCATTGGTAAGACGACAGGTACTGCCCTCTCTCTTGTTCTCTCGACTCATGGTTGTTCTCACGCTCTGAGTGATGCGGGGGGCTGCACCATGTGCAGCTACCTTCTCGATGGAACCAGTGGGGAAGTATCCGCAGACAATCTGTTGTCACAGTTCGATAATGGTATGGAGGGGCTGGCCGGCGAGCCAGCTCCCCTCTCCGTGAAGATATACACCAGTGGCAGTTTCTTGGATGAGAGCGAAGTACCGCTGGATGCCCGCAATTCGATATTGGACCGCTTGGGTGGCGACGAACGTGTCAGAGAAGTTGTCCTCGAGTCGCGCCCCGAGTATGTGACTGATAGTGCCCTTGAGAGCATTGCCCAACGTCTTCAGGACAGGCATACTGAAATCGGTATGGGTCTTGAGAGCAGCAACGATTTTGTCAGACGGATGTGTATCAACAAAGGCTTCAGGACAGAAGACTTCACATCTGCTGTCAATAGGGCACTTGAACATGACATCGGAACCAGAGCCTACGTCTTGGTCAAACCTCCCTTCATGACCGAGAGAGCAGCTCTGGAGGACGCAGTTCAGACTATATCCGATGCAGTAGACATGAAGGTCACGACGGTATCGGTCAACCCGGTGAATATTCAACGCTACACATTGGTGGAGCATCTCTGGCGAAGAGGCGAGTATCGTCCACCCTGGCTCTGGACACTCATTGAAGTGCTCCGTCGTTCTCGAAAGAATCTCCCAAGCAGCGTTAGAATCCTCTGTGATCCTGTGGCTGGAGGCAAGTCGCGAGGTACCCACAATTGCGGTGAATGTGACTTGGCTCTAGTAGAGGCTATCCGAGGGTATTCTCTGACCCAGAATATCGAGAGGCTCCAGGTCGAAGAGTGTGATTGCCTGCCCCTGTGGAAGCATACCCTTGCCCATGAGGGGCCCTCGATGTTCGTGCATGAGGATATTGCTCGCGGGCTACTAGGAAATGCTTAAAGGATTTGGCTGCGCGGTGCATCTGTTCAACACAGTGGAGGTCTCCAATTAGATGTCTGGTTATGTCACACGGGTTAGTGTTTGGTTCAATTCTGAGGGTGCATCACCCTCTCTTGTCATCCAGAAATTGCTCGAGCTCGGATTCACGCCCATCCGCGGTGCCTACGATTTTGTGTATGAGCACTCTGAGGAAGACATGAGTGATAACGATCTCACAACAGCGATCATCGAGATTGCCAATGCACTACATGCAACACTTGCTGGATTCAATGTTCTCTATACCCTGGACACGCATCCTATGGAAGAGGATGAGGACTATATTCCACTGGAAGATATCGATGCAGAGCTTGAAGCGACACGAAAGGAGCTCCAAGAACTCGAAAAAGAAGTTGAATAGTCCTTTATTGGAAGGTGGAGGGGACCGACGTCCTCCTCCCCATTCCAAGCCAAGTCTGTCTGGTAGTCAAATCAGTCAGAGACGACCTTGGGTTCGCGGCGCTCGTATTCTCCCTCGCCTCTGACATTGACCCTTAGTTTCTTCTTGTCACCGGGATTCATTCTTGTCCAGAGCCATGAAATGTTGGTACCATCCTCTACTTGGGAGAGGGTGGGCTCCTCTTCAGGAGGCTCAACGGAGACAAACTCGAATCCCGAGGGGATCCAGTCTGTGACTTTCACGTTCTCAACAGTCACTTCACCACGGTTCTCTACAACAAGAAGCACAGAGTATTCACCGGCACCGGCTCCCTTGTTTATGGCCTTCTTGGCGGATATGCGCCTCTTCTTGTAGACGACACCAATCTCGTGTTTTCCTTCTTCGCTGGATATCTCAGTGGCATGACCCGGCGGAACTATGTTTGCGGTGATATGAATCGGGCTTGGATACTCTTTCTCCGGACGGCTCTTCCAAGCCATGACCGCATAGTTGATTCTTACACTCTTTCCCGGTTCGAGCTCTCCAACAATCTCCTTGAGCCCTCCTATCGTGAAGGTGAGCTTGTGGGGAGTCTCAGGGTCTTGGTTATCTGGCTCCATCTGCAGGTCAAATGGGCCATTGTATTCCTCGCCTGCAATCCAAATTGTGACATGTTCCTTCTTGGGAGGCATGACGTCCTCTGGTAGATGGTCCTCGACCACTATCTCATTGATAGATGCAGAGCCAACATTCTCAATGTCGATATTGACCTCGATAGGCGTCTTATCGAAACTGCTAACCTCCGGTGGGTCGAAGGTCTTCGTATACTTGATTTCATAGACAGGAATCGGTTGTGGTTCTTTCACTATCTTGCCTAGCACTCGTTTCTTTATGACACGCATCGGAGTGTAGACAACCTCTTGGGTGCATTTCGGCGGCGACTTGCTTTTGACCTCAAAGGATGTTGTCCATTCTTGACCGGGCTCCATCTCGAAACTTGGCTTTTCGTCTACCTTCAGTTGTTTCTCTCCGCCCTCCTCCGGGTGGAGGAAGATCTGTGCCTTGTCCAGTCGCACCATGAGATCGCTCTCATTGGAGCATTCCAGAGTGACTTCCCAACAATTAGGTTCCGTTTCTGCTGTTTCTATTCCGGTCAGAAACTCGGTCAGTCCTGTCATATCCGGATCCAGGGATGAACGCTGTTGTCCCTCTGCACGATAGCTGACGACAAGTTCTCCAGCACTCTTCATCTCCGAGTCTTCAACCTCTCCAACGGCGGTGATTGAGAGTCGTGCCTCTTCGCCGGGATTGACTTGCACATCCTTCCAGAAGACCTGCTTAGTGCCCTCGTCGTACTCGGCACTTCCCTTCTCCGAGACCTGAACCATAACCTGACTCAGCTCTTCTGGCATCGTCTTGTTCACTATTATGTTGTCAATGACCCCGTTGCTGTTGTTCTTGACAATGAGTACAATCTCCACTGGATTCGCTCTACCAAAGGCATACGCCCAGTGCGGGTCTTCTGTATCAACTTCAGAGCACGTGTCGAAGACTTCTCTCACAACGAGGAGGGGTGCCTCTATATCTACGGCATAGTTGTGTTCCCATTGGGATCCGGCATCAATCTCTCCCGCAATAAGCTCTTCTTCTTCAATGTCTGTCCCGCCGGTTGAATCAGCGAGAAGCACTCTCACATTCCAGATTCTGTTCGTTTCCGAGACGTTCTTGACACTGAGGACTGAAGATACCTCCGACTTCTCCAGTTCATTGAACTGGCCTGTTCGACACTTCTCATTCTCTTCGAGGTCGATTACGATTGTCTTATGATTATTCAAGGTGTCCTCACCAACTTGTCTGCGCTAGGCTCTTGGCTACGGCTAGGTGACGCAAGGATATTAGCTTAATTCGTATCTGAACTCGTTCCCTGCGGCCCAGTGTGTTTCGACGGTCTGGTCTTCTTCCATGACTAGGGGTGATACCCCTTGGGCGAATTGATCCAGGTACTTGGCAAACTTCTTGGGCTGGTCATTGGAAACCCATCTCATGGGTATCCCCAGCTTAGGCTTTGCATCGATACAGAGGCCAACTGCATCCTTGATTGGAAAAACGCCATCCCCACCGATTGGGACGATGACAATGTCGACCTCGAACTGCCCAAAAGGCCCTCTGACTTTCGAATCACCAAGATAGGCCACTCTCATCTTGCCAAGCTCTAGATAGAGGCCGAGGTTCTCCATGGGTTCTCCTGTTTCAGGATCATCCCTCTTCAGAGAATACGGTATGACTCGCAGACCCGGAATCTCATAGGGCTCTTCACTCCTCAGGACATGAAGAAGCCATGGCTTTCCACCCTGCTCCTTCACCCGCTCAATAGTGGCCTCGTTGCCCAGTATCCATGCCTTTGAGTGTGTTGCCACTTCGGTGGCATTGCCTAAGGCATCTGTCGCCTCATTTGTAGCGATGATGACCTTGGTCTCGGTATCAGGGGGTGTCACAGCTTCTTCCTGCCATATCCCTGGATTGAGCAGGACGGACATCTCCTCTGACTCCAATTTGAATGATGTTCTTCCAAGATAGGTAATCCTGAGCACCTAATCACATCCATTCTAGAGCAATCGATTCACAAATAGCCTGAGCACATGCGGCTAAGTAGGTGATGCTTTCCGTTACTTAAAAGGAAATTGGGCACCGGCTGGCTTTGTGACGTGTCACCCAATCGTGGACGAAGGACTCGTCTTGGCCGAGTGCTATGTTTTTATGAATCAGCCGATGACATACTCATAACCGCCAGCTCACCATCACTGAACCGACTAAGGACGAGGGGTATAATGCTCGAACGAATCCTAACTAAGCAATTCAGGGACTCGCTCAAGGCGACCTTCAAGGACATCCAACAACAGCAAGATATCCGGGATGAGAAGGAGTTTGCCAAGGACGAACAGAGGATCAAAGAGCAGTTGCTAGACACTGTAGACCCATTTCCACAGGACGTTGTCTTCGACGAGGACTTTCTAGTCGGAGCTGTTGATGGATCAGGGAATGATGGTCTTGCCCTGCTAGACGACGTTAGGGTCCACCTCTTCAGTACAGCGTGTGTCATTCTCAGCACGAACACACAGAGCAGTGAGCCTTTCACCCCTCTTGACGATACCCGGATCGAGGAGTGTCTGGGCAGTAGTCAGCCACATCTCGAGACCTTCTGGTACACGGGGGTCAAGGACGATGCCCGCAGGAAGATGGCTGAGTACATAGACTACATCTCATCGGTTTCGGACCCCCTCGAGATCGTCATGCCCTTTTTCCGTGACTTTACTCGAGGTGAGATTGACTCGTGGAATGATCTGAAGGACTCGAAGTATGCGAAGTACCTCTCCCGGCTGGAGAGTATTCAGAACCTGATCTCTAGAGTGAATCTGACCAACAGCACCATCCATGACCAGCTTCGAACGATATCAGAATATGCTGCTGCTCGGAAGATACTGGACAGTTCGATACGCCCCAAGTATCTCCTGCTTGATGGCGCCATGTCTGTCTTCATACATCATATCCGGAACTACCCCTCCATGCCGAGCGGCTTTCTGTTGAGAGAGATGTGCACTCGTGCTCGCAAAGAGGGTGTGATCCTCTGTGCAGTGAGCAAGACCCACACTATTCCCTTTGCACATAGGATTGCTCAGATGGCTGCAGATGTGTTTGGCGAAACCAGTAAGTGGTTCTGTCAACTTCCAGGGAGTGAGGATCCGGGGGGTGGCCTTCACATCACACAGTCACGGACTTACATACCACCAATGCTCGCGGTTCCCTATCTCTTCAGCTTCTCTCGGGACAATCGTCCCTCTCGGATAGACTTTGATAGAATCTGGTGGTTGGAGAACATATTTGTTGAGAATGACCCCATAGCCACTCGAGAGAACGAGAAGGCCCTGTTCCGTGAGTTGGAGTACATGTCACGTGACGCAAGATGGTACGGTTATCCTGTTCCTCTTGCAGTTGCTCACGAGCAGTGTAAGATTAGCTATCAAGATATACGTCTGGCCCGAGAGATCTGCTGGGACGTACGTCAGGAGATGGGAATGGATGAGAGACGAATGGAACCTCAACGAACAGATTTCAATCTATGAGCGTGAATTATGATGACGTTAGACAAGGACAATCTTGGGGAACTCTATGGACGAGTTGGTGTTGGCGACCAGAGCATGCTCGGTCTCATGGGGCGCAATCAGGACATCAGCGTGGGAGAGATATTCATGATATACTCTGAGCGAGAGGGTCATGAACGTGTCTTCTTCTTCAGAGTCCTAGGCCTTCAGAACTACCTGCGGCAGGTCGATGATATTGGACGCATTGCCAGTACTCTGATGGTCGAGGGCGACTCATACCTGTCAGGTATTGATAGGAATAAACTGCTCTCAATCGATGGGAAGATGCTCGGATATGCCGAGCGGGATGCTGGTGGCGATTGGGTCTTCCGGTCCCCCCGACGCCTTCCGGATCACCTTGCAGAGGTCTACAGACCGGTTCCCGGGACCTCGGATGATGCTGTTCGTGATATGCTGGCAAGCCAGACGGGAGGCGAGGTCTTCTTGGGTGACCTACAGGTTGGAGAGGAGACCTTGGACGTCCCTGTGCACATACCCGCCGAGTTCTTGCCGATGCACGTTGGAATCTTTGGGGCAACGGGCTCTGGCAAGAGCAATCTCATGATGGTTCTCATCAAGTCCATCATAGATAACAACATGGACCGTCTCTCCGGGGAGTCTGCTGGTAGGTTCAATGTCTCAGCATTCTGTATAGACCCGCACGACGAGTTCGCTCAGGGTGTTGATACCTACGGTATCCAAGACATTGTTGAGACTATGGATGCAAAGACCCGTCAGGAGGTACTGGGTGATTTCTACTACCTGACTACTCACCTTCAGGCCGCACCTCGAGAGGTGCGACGCTATGGCAAGGAACTCCGCATCCTTTGGGAGGAGATCAAGCCACAAGATCTGTATTCCATCATGGACTTCACCGGACAGATGTACGCGTTCATTGACATGGTGTATTCCCGCGCTA
Source organism: Candidatus Thorarchaeota archaeon (assembly GCA_004524435.1). Taxonomy (GTDB): domain Archaea; phylum Asgardarchaeota; class Thorarchaeia; order Thorarchaeales; family Thorarchaeaceae; genus TEKIR-12S. The sequence continues at coordinate 16,376 of SDNO01000033.1, forward strand.
GGGGCGACTGGATTGCAGAGATCCTTGACATGGATGACGACCCTGATGGCACACCCAAGGGCACCCTTCGTGCTGTCCAGCGACGTCTTCGTTTCGTTGACCGTTCCCCTATCTTCATACGCAGCGGGAATTCGGTCCTGGGGGACATTTTCGAGTCAATGGAGACAGGGCGCATTCTTGTAGTCAACACGAGCCTGATGAGCGACATGGAACAGTTCCTGCTCACCACTGTTGTGACGCGAACGCTCTCGGACCTGCGGAAGGCGTTGAAGAGCAGCGGCAATCTGGGTGATTTCGACACTCAGGCTGGTATGAGACTACCCAGCTCCTTTTTCAAGAAAGTCCGTGAGCGCGCACGAGCATTCTATGGCTTTGGTGGTGCCAGTGACTCCGCATCGGTGAAGGATCCCAGAAGCCTCCCTGTGCTATTAGTCACAGTGGAAGAGGCCCCCTCCATTCTGAATCCCGAACTCATGAGGGGGCAGTCTGTCTTCAAAGACATATCCCGACAGGGACGCAAATTTAACATTGGTCTCCTTGTGATTAGCCAACAGGTCAGCGTTCTGGACAATGTGATTCTCAGTCAGATGAATACGGAGATCAACCTTCGACTAGGTAATGAGCGAGAAATCAAGGCGTGCATCGAGAATGCCAGCGTCAACATATCTGGATTCCAGAATGAATTCAGGGTCATGTCCCGAGGGGAGGCCCTAGTCACAGCGTCCTATCGTGAACTCCCACTCCCAGTGAGAGTTCCGCTGTTTGATAACGTATTTGAGAAAGACAAAGCACGATACAAGAAGAAGGTGTCTGGAACAGCTGCTGAGAAACATACTCTGTGAAGTGATGAATGATGAGTCCTCGAATCGCGCATCTATCTGATACCCATCTGGGAGCAAGACCGCGAGAAGGGATCAGGCAGAACGTCTGGGCTGTCGAGATGCGGGTTCGTCTTCTGGAGAACGACTTCTACGAACGGTTCCAAGAGGTCTTCGACAGGATTGCTGCGTTGGACCCCCCTGTGGACTTGGTGGTTCATGCGGGAGACCTCTACGACTCCCCTTGGGAGGGAAACCCATCTCAACCCCCGGTAGTTGCTCAGGAGACCGCTCTCTCCGTGATCAAGGGCTTCATCGAGAAGACGGGCATTCCTGTGTTGATTATCGAGGGAAACCATGGCCTCTATCGCACATTGGATGTCTCCCTCCTTGACTCACTGGACATATCGGTAGACACGCTCAAAGTGGCCACTCAGGTTGATCTCAAGCGTGCCCTGTCTGCAGGCAAGCCCCTCAAGTTCTCCTATGATGAACTTGACGTCTTCTGTTTCCCCTTCTTGGATTACTCCGTGTTGGAGTCAGCCAATCTGGTGACCGATTTCAATGACTGGATTACCACGTATCAGAAGCCTGACAGCAAACGGCCTTCCATTGCAGTGGCTCACGGTATGGAGCTGGACCAGAGTCTGTTTGGTGCCATCTTCAGCATGAACTACGACTATATCGCCTTGGGGCATGACCATCACTTACACAAACATTCGGACAAGGCGTGGTATGCAGGTTCTCCAGAGCGCTGGCGGTTCGATGAGGTTCGCCATGAGAA
>SDNO01000223.1 GCA_004524435.1 Candidatus Thorarchaeota archaeon
ATGATCTGACTGGGGGGAGAGCAGTGCTACAGTCTGGTACCGTCTACGGAGAGTTACGAAGACTGGAGCAATACGGTATGCTGAGCTCTCAGAGAGAAACAGGTGGCAGAAAGCGAAGAGAATACCTCGTAACAGAGCAGGGGGAGCAGGAGCTTGCTACACTGATGCAGCAGGTGAAGATGCGAATTACGTCTGTACTTAGACCCTTGTTGTCCTGCTACTATGAGAATGCCTCGCCGTAATAGAGAAGAGTGCAGTCTATGAGTTCCAGCGATTTCGATAGGGTGGCTCTCGCATATGATTCTTCGATTGACTGGGAGGGGCGTCTTCGGAGAGAGATCCCGTTCATCGTAGAGATGGCGGGTGGAGTTGAGGGAAAAAGGGCACTGGATCTTGCATGTGGGACCGGGAGACATGCCATTGCACTGAGCGGGCTTGGCGCGGATGTTGTCGGGGTTGACAGTAGTGTAGAGATGATAACTCGGGCAAGAGAGATGGCCGCAGAAAACGAGAACAGTGTTGAGTTCGTCGTGGCAGACATGGCGGATATCAAGAGCGTGATATCTGGGAGATTCGACATGGTCATATGTCTGGGAAACTCGCTTGCGCTTCTCTCCAGTCAGGAGGTGGTGCAGCAGGTGATTGGTGATGTATACGAGTTGCTCCTGCCCGGAGGTGTCTTTCTGTTCCAGATACTCAACTTCGAGGAGATTCTGAGCTCTGGTTTCCGATTCATGCCTGTCAAGGTGGGGCGAACCACCGATGGAAAGGAAACGGTCTTCTTCCGATTCTTCAAGCACAACGAGGAGTCTAGAGTATCCACACTGGTTCTCAGTACCTTTGAAGAAAGAGAGCAGCAGTGGCATGTAATGATGAGTTCTACCGAGGTACTGCAGCTGAGCAGTAAGACTGCGTATGACATGATGAGTGCCAGTGGCTTCAGGGAGATAGAGATCTACAGCTCTTTCGATGGCGAGTCGTTTGAGAGCCAAGAGGACAGGAACGTGATTGGTATAGGCCGTGTCTAGCAGTACCGCGTACACTGTGACCAGTAACATTCTTACAGCTACGAGGAGGAAAAAATAGGGGCGTCGCTTATAGACGCCCAGATTGGTCCTAGTTCTCAGGCTTCGATAGACTCCGTATACCAGACAGCAGAAGAAGGCCACCAATGATCAGTAGACCAATGACTCCTTGAATTCCAATGATTGTGAAGGGTGAAACACTCGGAAAGACTGACCTGTAGAATCCGAAGACATCAATACCGAACAGCATGTCGGCAAAGAGGTCCACGAAGAGCCAGATCATGATTGAGAACTGGGGAATCATGACAGACAGCATCATGTTTGTCTGATGCGCCGGAGACTTGGTGTCCTCGTAGTTGGGATTCCTCGCAGTGACGCCTATGCTGACCATGGTGCCACCAGCCAAGCCAAGATACCCAAGGCCCAAGACAACCAAGAACTCAATCAGAGTTGCGTGCATGAGGTATCCGATAACCACGGCGGGAATCACAATCAATGGTGAGACCACAAGGAGGGAGGAGACCAGACGGGTCTTAACGAACCGAGATGGTCCATCTGCTGCTCCTTGGATGATCCAAAGCTGATCCTTGCTCTCAAGGAAGCCTTGGCCTGCAAAGGGCATGGAACCAACTACGGCCATCATCATCACAACGAAGAAGGTCATCTCGTCCATGGTCTGCCAGGCATCGCTACCGACGAAGCTGAGAAAGACGGGAAGAAGTACAGCAAGCACCACGCCGTAAGCCAGCTTCGAGAGGTTCTGTGCCTTCCGAAGATAGTCCTTCAGATTCGACACCAGCAGGACGCCAGTAGCGCTGGGCAATAGCCTTCTGATTCCTCTAATCACAGCATTCTCAGCCTTCACGGTCGTGATCACCTCAGTACGTGAACCAGCAGAGATTGTGAAGATTCTATCAGCTGTACCTAGGGCGACTGCCAAGGAAACAACCCCAAACGCGGTCATGAGGAGAGCATTGGTTACCATATCCATGTGCAGAATGGTCTGGAATCCAATGACTTGCGACCCCGTTAGGCCCACTCCGTTGAAGGTGATTGCGAGCCAACTGATGAGATCAGCTGTCCAGGTCGAGGGGAAGAGTAGAAAGGCATCCATCCCCAGAAACTCGGATATCGCTGGGAGCATGTAGATTATACCATACATGGGCACAATCACAACGACGGCGACAATCATGCCGATGGCCTTGGCAAGATCATTACCCCGTGAGGAGTCTCCAAGCCGAGCCTGGACCAAGGCAGTAATCCAGTTGGACAGCCAGATTACCGTCAGCACCATCCCAGTCAATGCAAGGTAGACGAAGACCTGGCCGACCAGTGACACCTGAAGGGCGCAAAGGAAGGGGGACATCAGGAGAGGTGCCAGCATGAGTACAATAAGGGTGTAGAAAGGCATCTTCCCCATGAGCGTCCCGACCAAGATATCTTTCGTCTTGACGTCGTTGGACAGGAATATCTCCCAGTGGCCAATCTTGAGCTCGTTGAGAGCATATGAGAGTGGGAACAGGAGTAGCAGCACCCATGCAAAGAACATCACCGTGCGCATGGTCCCGGGAAGCATGATCACAAGAAGTCCTTGGAGCTGTGCCATCGGGATGATGAGATCTATGAGCCCAACTACAATCATTGGAGCAAGATACACAGCCCAAAGCAGTGCTAGGGCATACAGGATACCTGAGTAGATGTATCTGTGCTTCCGCATTCCAGCTGTCAGGACGAAGAACTCGGCCTTTGCTATATGAAACCAGCCTCGTACCATGGGCTCACCTCCAGGCAAGGAGGGTCTTCCTGTCGATTTTGCCGCCAACAATCTGCAGATAGGCGTCTTCTAGGTCATCCACTCTGGCGGTTTCCACAATGTCCTCGGGAGAGCCAAGTGTCACAAGTGACCCGCTGTCTAGAATCCCGATGACGTCACAGACATCTTCTGCGAAGTTGGTCATGTGGGTGCAGATGAAGAAACTCGTGTCGGTCTCCTCTGCAAGAACGAGAATCAGGTCCTTGACCAGTGCACTTGCAGCAGGATCCAGACGAGAGGTCGGCTCATCAAGAAACACGAGTTTTGGTTCGTGAAGGAGTGTTGATGCAACCAGCACTTTCTGTTTCATGCCTGACGAGTAGGACTCCAAGAGATCATCTTGCCTGCCCTCTAGTCCTAGTATAGAGAGCAGGTTGTCGATCCGTCTGTGCAGACCATCGCCATTCCGATTGTTCAGTGCCCCGATGAACTCCAGAAATTCCACTGCGGAGAGTTTAGAGTAGAGACCTGGAGATTCTGGTAGAAGACCGGTGATCGCCTTGATTCTGTTTCTATCATCATCTATGTTAAGACCGCACACTTGTGCGGTGCCACTTGTCTGTCTTAGCAGACCGGAGAGAATTCGGACGGTCGTTGTCTTTCCGGCACCGTTCGGGCCGAGGAAACCAAATCGACTTCCGGATTTCACCTCCAGACTGAGATCATCTACGGCGCATATATCACCAAATGTCTTGGTCAGCGCCTGTGTTCGAATTACAGTTCCGTTTCGCGTCATTTTTCTAACCACTTTTTGTGCACACAAGTTCGTACACCACGTCTGTATATCTTTACCAAAATATTATAAACATTTGTTACAAAGCAGTAAGTGATTACCATGTCGAAAGAGCTATAAGGCATCGGACGACAATGAAGCGAGGATGAACAATGGGACTACTCTCTGCGCACGAAGCAATTGTCTGGTGGGAGTTCCAACACGGGTTCTCAACTAGTGAGATTGCCAGCGAATACGAGAAGCCATCCAGGAGCAGACCAGACTACGTGATGGATCTGTTGAGAAAGGAGTTGCTGGCCAAGTACGGCGAGGAAGGACTCGAGAGAGAACTCGAGAAACTCGATGAGAAGCTGGACAGGGACAAGTTTACAGACACAGCCTATGTATCTCGGGTTCTCAACAGAGCACGAAGCAAGATTGAGAAGGATCTCCGAGAACATGCAAGGGCTCATCGACTCGATATAGAGAGTGTTCAGGACTACAAGGGACTCTTGCGAGGGTTTGACTATCAGGCAAACACTGAGGTCTACATCGTCTTCACTATGAAGCTGGGTGTTGTGGTCTGGTACAAACATGATTCCTACGCAGGAAAGCTGTGCCCTGAGTGTCCAAAGGAAGAGGAGTGCCGCGAAACCCTCAACACCATCATGCGAGAGTATGACATAGATCTTCGACCGGACCAGGAGGCACTCTATATGACAGAGCAGTCTATAGCCATTTTCAACAAACTCGCAGCCAAAGAGGTAGCACGATACAAGAGACAGGAGTAGAAAAAAATGACAAGAGAAGTTGATGGGAAGGTCATCCGACCACCAATGGAGAGAATAACAAGCGGAAAGACATTCCATCCTTCGAGGAAGCTGATATACAAGGGGATTGCAGGTCTCCTATTCGGGACCCTTGTGATCTGGCTGATGGTGTTCCTCGCATGGGCGGGGACAGTCTACCTGATAGCCATTGATGAAGGACAGTCCATGCAGCAGTTCTGGACCACGATCGTGGCCAATTGGGTACCGTTGAGTATCATCATATTGGAAGCGCTTTCGATCTTCGTGGTCCCCGCGATGATTC
>SDNO01000034.1 GCA_004524435.1 Candidatus Thorarchaeota archaeon
ATAGATTTGGCTATCGTTGCTGTTGCTGCAAAATACTGTCCACCGCTGATGAAGGACATACGCAAGGCGGGCGCTAGGAATGCAGTGATAATCTCCGGTGGCTTCAGCGAAACCGGCAAACAAGGGGAAATCCTGGAGAACGAGCTAATGAATGAGGCTAAGGAGGCGGGCGTCAGAATAATCGGGCCGAACTGTGTCGGAGTTTCAAACAGCCGACTCTTTAACGGGACATTCACAATGCTGCCTGAGCGCGGAAACATAGCTCTCATCTCTCAGAGTGGTGCACTTGGAGGAATGATCATCTATACCACTCGAGCTAAGAGAATCGGTATGAGTAAGTTTGCCAGTATTGGTAATGCAGCTGATGTTGGCATGGTAGAACTGGTTCGCTACCTGTGTGACGATCCAAAGACTTCTGTCATAACCATGTATGTTGAAGGAGTTGATAGAGGAAGGGAGTTCTATCAATCCTTGAGGGATGCTTCGGCGAAAAAGCCCGTGGTGGTCTTGAAGGGGGGTAAGAGTGAAGTTGGCGCCCGAGCTACCAAATCCCATACAGGGTCTTTCGCAGGATCTTCCCGAATCTTCAAAGGAGTACTTCGCCAAGCCGGCTGTGTAACAGCTCCTACCCTTGATACGCTCTTCGAAGTCGCGAAGTTATTCGATTACCAACCGCTTCCGGCCGGTCGTAATATTGGTATTATAAGTAATACAGGAGGGGCCGGTGTCCTAGCCACAGATGAAGCATCAAGACACGGTCTCAATATCCCTCATCTGTCGTCAGACACCTGTGATGAGCTGTACAACGTTCTCCCTCCAATGGCAGCAACTGACAATCCCGTAGACGTTGTGGCAAGTGGCGGAAGACGGGAATACAGAGTGGCGACTGAACTCATACTACAAGATCCCGCGATTGACATGCTTCTGGTAATATGTGGAGTTCCTACATTTGCCGGCATGACTCAGACAGAACATGCGGCTGGGACACTGGAAGGTGTAAGAATATCGGAAACCAAGAAACCTGTTGTTGGTGTCTGGCTTGCCGGTGACGTTGGAAAACCAGGCAAGGACCTTCTCGAAATGAACAGAATTCCCTGCTATGATGATCCATCAGTAGCTACCCTCTGCATGGCTCGCCTTACAGAGTATGCAGAAATGCACAGAAAGATCTAGCAAGAAATTGTATTACACGTATTGCAATCTCCTTCGGTCTTAGAGTCTTGATATGTTCAAAATCGAGCGGATAAGAACTCGTAACTAACACTCTATCTGAGAAAGTTTCCTAGGTGTCTCCAGAGTATCCATGCGAAATGGAATCTGGATCAGTTCAAGAAGATTCCAAGAACTGCTCAGCTATCTGGGGAAACTCGTTGAATACTGCAACCTTCAGTTTCTTCTCAACCCACATACTCAGATTGATAGCTTTTGCCTTTCGTATAGCTTGAAGACACTCTCTAAGATTAGCATCAATTGAGAAAGAAACAATAGGGCTTTTCCTTTCCTTGTTCGGAATCGATTCTTGCGTTTCTTCCTCCTCTCGAACCTTAGTGCTCGTGTCAGAGCCAGCTTCACGCTCCTCTTTTTCAGATTCCTTTCTGTATTTTCCTAGTAGACTCATTTAACGCACCTCTCTGAGTATGGTATCATAAGCATCCGCAACAAGACTGGCTATCTCCCGGCCGACTGCTGGATCTCCTCTCTGTTTCAGATTCTCAGCTGCCACCTGTTGGCATCCCCTTGCAAGCATACGTATGTCACGTGGGTTACCACCGGCCGCATCATTGATTATCTCGATTGCTTCGTCACTGAATGGACTGATGTCAAAGTCTTTCTTGTCAAATTCATCAATGGTACCACGAGCATAAGCAATTCTCCTGCCAATGAACTCCTTTGCTTTTGCATCATCCAAAGGCGGAACATCCAGTGGCTCAGTTCTATCTGCTATTTGTGGAAGGAAGTTCAACATAGCATTCCAATACTCGGCAGTACCTGACATTATCAGAGTGACAATAGGCTCATCCAAGGGGTCGGGGTGTTCCTCAATCATCTCTTCTGTAGGTAGGTCGGCCAAGAACCTCAGCTTGTGAAAGGCAGCCTCTTGGTTGTCTGCCACATCTTCAATGAAGAGAGCAGTCCGACTGTTCTCTTCTATATATCGTCTGAGACATTCTTCTGCCACAGCCTCAATAATCTGGCTTGACTCCCAAGAACGCCGATACTTGATCCTCAAGGAATCAGCAATTGCCGCAGCCATCTGTTTCTCATACAGGCCGGTCATGCCCACATATCCTGTGATGAACTTGTTACCTCTCCTATCCGCAAGTGTCGGTAGATCTCTTAGTGCCAACAGCATCAATGTACTCTTTCCCGAACCAACAGTCCCACGCAGGAAGATGTGTCTTTCATTTGTCAAGACCAAATCAACTATTGCGTCCAAGAAATCAGGATGTTCAACATACAAACGACTATCCGGCATCTTGAAACCGCGGAATGGAGAGAATCGACATCCAATCTTCTCTTCCCACATGCGAAGAGTTTCCTTGCGGGTATTGAAATGCCGAATCAGAGCCGACTCGTGAATTGCAATTGTCATAGTTTAAACCCCTAGTGCCGCAACTAGCATACTGTATCAAGAGTAGTTCTTGTAATACAATACCGTGTTATAAGTCGTGCGGCCATGTATTTGCTTAGTTACTACAAGTAGTGCTTCAACTCCAAAATAAGCTCCACAAGAGGCTGTACATTCATCACCAGGTTGCACAATCTTTTTCTACTGTCTAGATTGCTGAAATACGCGGCTAGAATTCACGGAGCCAGAAGAAATGAATACTGATAGAGTGCAACACGTACTGAATTCACTGATGATTCTCTCTTTCCTAATCTTTGGTGGCCTTGCTGCGATAATACTGATAACTGACACTCCACTCAATACAAGCTCAGTGTCCTTGCCTTTCGCCTTTCTCTTTATCTCCGCAATGACCCTGATAGTGACCGGTCAGATCAATGAACGCCCGAACCTCACCAAGATATATGTTAGACAATGGATTCTTGTCTGCGTCTTCATTGTTCTGGTAGCAGCACTTACATTTACATTCGCATAATCTTCTCAGGTAGCTTTAGTCGAAATCGATGAATGCTACCTGAATCTGGTGACAATCGACATGAGTGATATTCTCCCGGGAACAAAGACAACTCGGATGGAGCTTCTTAGCCTGCGCAAAAGGAAGAAGCTTGCTGAACGTGGACATGATCTTCTCAAGGAGAAGCGCGACTCACTCATCATGGAATTCTTCAATGCGATTGCAGAGATCAAGGAAACACGTGAACATGTGGAAACCGCTCTGAAAGACGCCTTCTCTTCTCTGACACAGGCAAAGATGATCATGGGACCAGCTCGTGTAGTTGAGTTTGCATATGCCAGCAGAGTGGAAGCTAACCTGAATATCTCAACCAGATTGATAATGGGTGTCAGGGTGCCTGTCCTGTCTGTCGAACAACACTTTCCTAAGATACCCTATTCGCTCCCCGACTCAAGTACTAAACTTGACACCATGAGTGAAAAGTTTGCAGAGGCATTGAAAGCGATTGTGAGACTAGCCGAGATCGAATCCACAGTAAAGCGTCTGGCACTTGAGATTGAACGCACCAAGAGAAGGGTTTCAGCACTTGAAACGATTGTGATTCCTCGTCTTGAGAGAACTGCACAATACGTCAAACTTGCACTAGAAGAACGCGAGCGTGAAGATTTCTACCGCATCAAAATGGTGAAAGAGCAGATATCAGATGAGTTGTAATACCAGTATTACGATTTCTTCAACCTAAGAATCGCAGCCGCTAGGTCGCCGTTTGTTTCTTTCAGAGCTTCCTTTGCCTGTTCGATATCGACACCGGCTTGGCTAGCAACCAAGGCGGCATCTTCCATTGGAATTTCAATCTCTTGCTCTTTCGATTCAGAAATCTCTTCGGAAGCAGCACCGGTTGTGAGACCACGCTCGGTACGTTCTCCTCCAATCTGAAAAGTTTCGGAACCTCCCTGCTTGACCATAGTCACCTGTGGGTTACTTATCATCCATTCCTTGTCCTCAAAACGAATGACGACTTCCTTCACACCCGGTATCTCTTTCTGTTCAATACCCATCTTTTTCATCATTCGTGCAAGCTGCTTTGGCGACATTCCTCTGAAACCCATCATAAATTCCTCGTCATAACCGGTGTGTTTCTAGTAGCTAGCTCTTAGCTGCAATGATAAAACGCTTACGTTATACTGCTCCTACAAGGGCACAACATTGATGTCATAGACCAAATGCACGATTCCAGGTGCATAATTCTTGATTGCGCGTGTCCGATAACCCGTTACAAAGCCAAAGGAGGAGGCCGTAGAGGATATGTGATCGCCAATCAACGCACTCTCACGTATCGGGGCGGCGATGTGCATGTGAATGACTCCTCCACGAGAGTGCAGCGATCGAAATGCATGGGGCAGGTAATCGAAAGTATTCTCCAGATATCCCATTACAATTCGGTCTGCCCATCCCTCTGGCATTTCCTCTCTGCAGTCTCCCAAGACGCCCTGAACCTCATTCTCTAACCCATTAAGACAAATATTACCCTCTAGATAATGAAAGGCCTCAGGATTCACTTCTATGCAAATCACTTCTGCCCCTCCTGTTTTGGCCATATGAAGGCCGAACTGTCCGACACAAGCGAACATGTCAACAACCTTCTCCCCTTGTTGGGCAGTTCTTCCCATCTCTATTCTTTCAGCTCGGTTTCCACCACTGAAAGTCACCTTGGCTGGATCAAGTCTAAATCTAACTCCATTCTCTACATGCTCCGTTTCTGTATCTGGATTCCCCGCAACAAATCGATATGCCGGTTTTCGATACTTGCCGGAAGTTGGACCTTCCCGGATTAAGACACTCTCAGCTCGAGGTTCGTAGGCAAGACTCAACTCAGCAATATCACTCATGAACTCCGCGAGACAGGAATCAACATCCAGTAGGATAACATGTCCTATGACATGATAACCGCCCGGCAGTTTCACACCTTCAGGGATTTGCTTTCCCAACTTGCGTTGAAGATAGGTATGATACTTCATCAGGTTCACAATTGGTGCTTCATCTAGCAGTAGATTCCACTAGGTGCTTGATCCCCTGTACCACGTGTCTGGACTTTGCTTATCGCCTTGCGGAAATCTTCCTGAGCAACACAGACCCTCCCATCTCGAATCGTGAACATTCCCGCCTCTGTACAGATGGCCTTGATGTCAGCTCCTGTGGTTCCCTCTGTTGCCGATACGAGGAATCCAAAGTCTAAGTCAGACTCCAGTTTCATACCGCGTGTATGAATCTTGAATATCTCACGGCGGCTACTATCATCCGGCTTCGGAAACTGAATGATTCTATCAAATCGACCCGGTCTAAGCAGGGCCGGGTCGAGGATGTCAGGTCTGTTTGTAGCACCTAGGACTGCCACCTGTCCTCTTGCCTCGAAGCCATCCAGCTCACTAAGAAGCTGCATGAGTGTACGTTGGACTTCTCTGTCCCCGGAAGTTGCAATATCTAACCGATGAGATCCTACAGCATCCAACTCGTCGACAAATACAATGGCAGGCGCCTTCTCTTTTGCCAACATGAAAATTTCTCTTACAAGTCGAGCACCCTCGCCAATGAATTTCTGAACCAGCTCAGATCCAATAACGCGAATAAATGTTGCATTGGTTTCGTGCGCAACGGCACGTGCACACAGTGTCTTTCCTGTTCCTGGAGGTCCTGTCAAAAGAACCCCCTTAGGTGGCTCGATTCCAACTTCAACGAAGACATCAGGTTTCAAGAGGGGCAATTCAACGGTCTCTTTGATCTCATCTAGCTGTTCTCTGAGACCGCCTATGTCTACATATGATACCTCTGGGGCCTCTTCAATCTCCATAGCACGTATCATTGGATCCCGTGACGGAGGAAGCTCTTGGGTGACAGAAAAGGATCTCTGGTTCAGAGCCACTCGCATGCCGGGTTGTAGTTTCTCCTTAGAAATCGACGATGCAACGTGAACAACGAAATTGGGTCCTGTGGAACTCTTGACTATCGCTCGACCATCTTCCAAGACATCGATAATCGTTGCAGTTATCAGGGGAGATTGTCTCAGCTTCTCAAGCTCAGTCCTCAGCGTCTGTGTTTCCTTCTCTAACCTACTGCGTTCTGCCTGTAGAATCTGTTTCTCCGTTTCCAATGCTCTGAGTCGACGCTCAAGATGTCTCGTGTAGCTCTGCGTATAGGATGACTCATCAATATTGCCATCTTTCTTGGCGTCGGTAGTACCTGGCATGCAGTAGCACCTCAGGTCCTCATCCACTACTAGTTTTTTAAGGCTATCTTTGAGGGTTGTGGGCTTCTACTCGAAAATCGTAATATTAGTAATACACTCTGACATAGAATGAAATCTTGATGAGCCATGACGAGTCGATAATCTTTATCTATCCAGAAATGATGTTGTAAGCTCAGAGGGATAGTGATGCCTAGTTGTGAGCTATGCGGCAGACAAATGAAAGGCCGAGGCCGGCAGGTCAAGATTGAAGGCGCCGAGATGCTTGTCTGTCATGAATGTGCAATAAAATTCGGCGGAGTTTCTCCACGCTCAGATAGTTCCGGCTCATCCAGCCGATCTAGTGGCCGTCCAGCTTGGTCAGGGAGTAGGGGTCCAAGCCCCTCTTCTACACAGACAACTCGCACACCTGTGAAACGATCACCACCAAAGAAGAAGACAGCATCGCAGGGTGTCACTCTGGATGACATGATTCTTGTAGAAGACTATGCCAAGAAGATACGTACAGCTCGTCAGCGAGCGAAATTGACTCAGGATGAACTGGCACAGAAGATTGGTGAGAGAATTACGACACTACAGTCTATAGAATCCGGTCGACTGAAACCGACAAAGAAAGCAATTCGAGGTCTAGAACGTGAACTCGATATCTCTCTTCTGGAACCCATAGCTACAGTTCCTGTTAAGACCTACAAGAAGGGCTCTTTCAAGGGGACTACACTAGGCGATGTCGTGAAAGTAAAGAGGAAGAAGTCACAGAAGGGAAACTAACCAGACAACCGAGACCTGATTCTTCCCCCAGAAAAGCTGGGGATCTCAGCAGAAGAGCCTCCTACAGGTCAGAGCTCTTATATAGTATCCAATGTAATAATATAATTGGTGCAAATCTCTGCTTGGCAATTTTGGATATCATCCACGTCCAGTCAACTGGCCAACGGGGACGTACTAAGGTGATTACCTAGATGGCCCATTCCAGCTTCAACAATGACCTATTCAGACTCGTAGTCGAAGAGATAGCCGGCAAGGAAGGCGTTGAAGTCGCTACAGTACTTGTCAACTCCGATGAAACGACTGATGAAGAAATCGCAACCAAGACCGACCTTAAACTGAACGTTGTCCGTCGAATCTTATACAAGCTTCATGACAACCACCTTGCATCCTATCGTAGGATTCGCGATACTGATACTGGATGGTTTCTCTACTTCTGGAAGATTGATCCAAAGAAGGCACAAGCTCTGGTTAACAGGAAGAAGAGAATGGTACTGAATCTTCTTGAACAACGGCTGGAACACGAAACCAACAATGACCTCTACGCTTGCGTGAATAGGGACTCATCCCCTGTACCCTTTGAAGAAGCAATGAATCTCTCATTCCGATGTCCTGTCTGCAACGGACAGCTAGAATACGTCGACAATGAGAAGGCCATAAGTTTCCTTCGCAGACGGGTGGAGGAGCTAAGGGCGGATCTTGAGGCCACAAGTACGACTTGAGACTAAGAGTCCCAGTATACTCTGTTTGAAAACAATAGTCGTTCATATATCCATGAGAAAACCACTGAGGTATGCTTTTTGAAAGAACTAGTCCTTTCTACAAAGATCTATGGAGCCTACAGAAATCGCCTTCTCTCCAATTTTGGGGCCGATTTTAAAGAGAAGACACATGACCTTGAGGTCCAAGTACAAGATGTGGGTTCTGATGAAAGAGGTCATCTAACAAGTCAAGCTAGCGGGGCGGACAATGAGTTCTTGAAGAATGTACTAGAGATGGAATATGGCCAGACTTACACGTTCGATGAAATTGAAGTTGGGAGTGAATATACCGGCCAACTCATCGACGTTGGTCATGTAGGCTATGGAATCTACGTAGACATTGGGGTCATCGCACCAACCTTCGTCGATGCCCTTCTTCCCCTACATCGACTACGCAGTCAGATGAATATGGAGAGGGCTTCCGTGAGGGATATTGCCGATGCTTTCACCTTGGTCGAGCATCTCCCTGTAGGGGTCATCATCAACGATAAGAACCCTCATGAAAGAACTTTGGAGGCAACTATCAGTAATCCCACACTCCAGAGACTTAATTCTTGGCTCTCTGATGACCACGATAGATTGCTCGTCTTCGGTTCCAGTCTAGCAATGATTCATGGCGCCCTAGCGCAATCTGGCCACCAAGAAGATATCTACCAAATTGAAACTCTCGGCCGCCACGAGTATTGTCTGGTATGCAAGAGAACAACAAACGCAACCGGCATTATCACCGAGATAGGTCCCTTACTGCGGGGTGTTCCAATGCATCTCTTCATTCCTGAAGAGGCAAGGAGTAAGAGAGATGACAAGACTTGACAGATGGTTGGTAGAACAAGGTCATTTCTCATCCAGACAAACTGCAAAGAGGGCAATCAACTCCGGTCATGTCATAGTAAATGGACAACCTGCCAAGCCATCAACAAACATAGACAGAGGCGAATCCATCACAATCGTTTGCGAATCTCTGGATTATCCATTGGGATTCGACAAACTGAAGCGAATCAATGAGATCTTTGGTTTGGAACTGATCCAGGAGGGAGATACGATTCTAGACGTTGGGAGCTCGGCAGGGGGTTTCCTTCTCTATGCCTTGAATGTTGGAGCAGATTGCATTGGAATCGAGATCTCAGAGAGCTTTGCGGAAGATTTAATCAAGATTGCCGACCAATACAATAACATTTCCGTCCTAATTGGGAATGCATTCTCAATTGACCCTGCGATTGTATGCCATGACGGCAAGCTTGACACATTGTTGATTGATGTGACCACGACACCAGGTGGAACGCTTCAGCTGGCACAAAGATATGCCCGTCTACTCAAAAATACTGGTTGGCTTGTACTAGCCATTAAGATGGAATTCAATCAAGATTCTGCGCAGCAAACATACTTAGAATTGGCAGAAATCGGATTCACTGATGTCAAGGCACTGGTACTTTCTGATTCCAAGCAGGAATTTCACATGATTGCACGGCGTCACTAGGGAATTCTTTTATTGGATATGTCATCTCCACACTTCGGAAGATGAGCCTGTTCCTGATGAAACACTGGCTATTTCTTCACCGGGGCGGTAGTCTAGCTCGGCTATGATGTCTCGCTTACACCGAGAAAACAGACGAGATTCTCGCTGTTCTCGACGGTCGCTGGTTCAAATCCGGCCCGCCCCACCATCCACTCCGGACTCTCTCATCTGCTCTAGCAACCTTGAAGAGTACATATGTGGAGTGCAAAACACAATAGATCACTCATGCGGGAGTTGCCAAGCCCGGTCAAAGGCGGCGGACTTAAGATCTGAAGAACTACGGGGTCAAGGAATGAGTCATCCGCTCTCGAAGGAGTCCGAGGGTTCGAATCCCTCCTCCCGCACCATCAGCAACTCTTATGAAACAGACCGGCTGCCTATTTGGAGAAAACAATCATGACCTATAGAGATTTAGAATTTCCCAAAGGTTTTCTGTGGGGCAGTGCCGCCTCCTCTCATCAGACAGAGGGAGGTAACAGAAACGATTGGCGCGAATGGGAGAAGATTCCTGGGAAGATACGAGATGGTGAAGACTCAGAGATTGCCTGTGATCACTATAATCGCTATGAAGAGGATTTTGATCTCGCAAAGAAGTTTGGCCACCAAGTTCACCGGTTTTCCATCGAATGGAGTCGCATAGAGCCTCACATGGGGAAGTGGAATGAGAGAGAAATAGAGCACTATCGAAAGGTTGTGCAATCGCTCATCGAGCGTGATATCCAACCCATGGTGACTCTTCATCATTTCACAAATCCAATCTGGTTCCGTGATATGGGTGCGTGGTTGAATTCTGAGAGTCCGGGGCTCTTTGGTAGATACACTCGGAAGATTGTCGATGCCCTCTCAGATTATGACATCATCTGGAACACAATCAATGAGCCCATGGTTGTTGTCACAATGGGGTATCTATACGGCGAATTCCCCCCAGGTCTTAACGACTATGCAAAGGGATTAGTTGTAGCTGGGAATCTCCTAAGGGCACATGGACATGCTGGCACAGGAATCCGTGAGGTGTATGAATCAAAAGGACTTGAACAGCCACAGATTGCACCAGTACTCAGCTGTTCATATTTCATGCCCCAAGACCCTGAGAATCCTGATGACGTGGAGTTGGCACGCTACTTGGACGATTTGTATAATCATGTCTGGATTCGGGGTGTGATGACCTCGACTATTCCGGAGCCTGCTGGCGATGGACACAGATACGATCTCCTCGATGACTCCGCCGATTTTATCGGTATCAACTACTATAGCCGGATGGTGGTTTCCTCTGAATATGATATCATGACTGGCGAAACTCCTCCGAAGAATCCGGAGCTTGAGCGATGCGAGGGGTTAGACTGGGAAGTGTACTCTGAAGGCTACTATCACGTCTTGAAATCATACTGGGAGAAGTACAAGACCCCCATCTTTCTCACAGAGAACGGTATTGGTACGCAAGACGACAGTCTTCGTTGCAGGTATATCTTAGAACATCTTCAACAGGTTCATCGTGTCATACAAGAAGGCGCCGACATCAGGGGCTACCTTGTGTGGTCTCTCACTGACAACTTTGAATGGGCTCAAGGATTTGAGAGCCACTTTGGCCTAATCGAAGTCGACTACGAAACACTTGAACGTATTCCGAGAGAGAGTGCCTATCTCTTCAGGGATATAATTAGGGAGAATGGTCCGACCAAAGAAATGCAATCAAAGTATCTCTCACGGTGAACTTTCAGACTATCTCTTAGCATTATGAGGTAACACAAGGCGGTAGCATAATGCCGATACTGACTTTCCTTTCAACCACACTGGTAATCCTCCTCGCCGAACTGGGTGACAAGACGATGTTGACGACACTATGTCTTGGTGCCAAGTTCAGGCGGCCCGCATTAGTAGTCCTCTCCTCAATACTAGCACTGGCTGTTGCTTCCGGTTTGGCAATCATTGTTGCTGTAATCTTGTCATTCGCACTACCAATCCAAATCATCTTGTACATATCGGGTATTCTTTTCGTAATCATGGGCCTGCACACGCTCATCTACAGAGATGGTACCCCATCTGATGACTGTGACAATCCAAGGAGCGTGTTCAGCATGTTCTCTTTGGTTCTATTATCGGAGCTAGGCGATAAGAGTCAGATTGCAATTCTAGGCCTCGCGGCGCAATCAGCGTTTCCGATTGTTGTATTTGCAGGTTCTTTCGTTAGTTTTCTTCTTCTAAATGGAATAAGTGCATTCGCTGGAGATAGGATGGCAGAACGACTTCCTATCAGAAAAGTGCAGATTGTCACAGGAATTGTTTTCATCGTTATCGGTGTGTTGGTGATCTTCAATCTAGTATGATGCAACAGCTCATTCTACTAATTGGCGAACATTTATGTCCAAGCCCAACCGCAGTCGGCCTGACATCCGAGAGGCGTATGATATATGTCAGGATTAGATAGTTCCGGATATGATGGTGTTGTTCTGAAGAAATTGCAGCAAGCAGATGCGAGAGTTGGCGATGCCATCAGGGTTGTCACTGACAGTAGGGATGTTACTGGCATACTTATGCCCCGGGCTCAAATCGGAAGTGACCCGGAACACATTGTCATCAAATTAGATAGCGGATACAACATGGGTATCCGAATCGACAAGAACACCTCAGTCCGACAGACTAAGAGAGCAAAAAGAAGACGTCATCATGACACGATTGAGGTTCAACATAAGAAGGGCCTACCTACTGTTTCAATACTGAGTACTGGAGGAACTATTGCAAGCAAAGTTGACTATCAGACCGGTGCAGTAAACCCCGCATTATCTGCACAGGACCTACATGATGCTGTTCCAGAATTAGGAGAAAGGGCCAACATCAGAGCCAAAATCATCATGAGCCGTTTGTCTGAGAATATCTATCCATCCGACTGGTCGAAGATCACGAGAGCTGTGGCCAAGGAAATACGTGCAGGAGTTGATGGTGTCGTAGTTGCACACGGAACAGATACCCTTGGCTTCACAGCAGCAGCCCTCTCCTTCTCTCTCCAAAACCTTCCTATACCTGTCGCTCTGGTAGGTTCACAGAGGTCTTCAGATAGACCCTCATCAGATGCGGCACTAAATCTCACAGGGGCCATTGATTTGGTCGGCAATGCAGATGTAGCAGAAGTCATGGTTGTGATGCATGGCCAAACCGATGACAAAGCTATCCTTGCACATCGAGGTACTCGAGTGCGCAAATGCCACAGCAGTCGTCGTGACGCCTTCCGTTCCATCAATAGCAGTCCCCTCTATCAGATTGATCCTCCTCAGATTATCGAGCTATCTCCTCCCCTATTTCACCGCGATAATGAAAGGAAACTCCGGGTTAAACCGAGATTCGAGGAGAAGGTTGCCCTCGTAAAGACATACCCGGGAATACAGGCATCTTTCATTGAGAATATCATCTCCACAGGACATAAGGGCTTGATTCTAGAAGGCTCAGGATTGGGTCACACCCCGAATGCCCTCTATTCTGCAATACAGAATGCCATCGATGAAGGACTAGTCGTTGGCATGACATCACAATGCATCTGGGGGCGTGTAAACATGAACGTATATCGTTCCGGCGTAGAGCTCCTTGAGATGGGTGTCATCCCCCTCCAAGACACACTGGCCGAGACTGCCTTGGTGAAACTGATGTGGCTATTGGCCAATGAGAGGTCGTCTGAAAAAGTGAAGGAGCTTATGACTCTGTCTCACGTGGGCGAGATTGAAATGCGTACTGAGATGGAAGAATATCAGCCGCCACAGGAGGTCATCTGAGGTGACAGACTCCCTTGATTTTAAGAAGCTAGGGCTGAAGGTCGGGCTTGAACTTCACCAACAACTTGACACTACAAGGAAGCTATTCTGTCACTGTCCAACAATAATACGTGATGATGAACCAGACGGTGGATTCTTACGACGTCTACGCCCTACACAGAGCGAACTTGGAGAAATTGATCCTGCTGCCCTCTTCGAATTCCAGCGAAAGAAACTATTCTATTACGAGTATTACAACAGTACGACCTGTTTGGTCGAGGCAGATGAAGAACCACCTCACGAAATCGATGAAGAGTCAATAGACATTTCCTTGATAATGGCTCATTTCTTAGACTCTGATGTGATGGATGAGATTCACCCGATGAGAAAGATAGTGATTGACGGTAGTAACACAACGGGATTTCAGAGAACTGCTGTCATAGCCATGGGGGGGAGTATACTGGTCAATGACAAACCAATCGGTATTCAGACAATCTGCCTTGAAGAGGATGCCGCTCGCAAGATAGACGACGATGCGAAGAAGAACATACGTACCTACCGTCTCGACAGGCTAGGAATCCCCCTCATCGAGATTGCAACGGCACCTGACATCTCCACACCACAAGAAGCACAAGAAGTGGCGCTCAGCATCGGTTTCTTGCTCAGGTCCACAAAAAAGGTGAAGAGAGGGCTTGGAAGTATCAGACAGGATGTCAATGTATCAATTGAGGGTGGAGCGATAACCGAGATCAAGGGTCTCCAACAACTTGACATGCTTGCCAGTATTGTAGAGAATGAAGTCCTCCGGCAGAAGAATCTCCTAGAAATTGCTCATAATCTCAGAGAAAGAGGAATCGAATCTCAAGATATCGGAGAAGAAATCACTAATACTTCATCGGTGTTCCAAGACTCGGAATCAAAAATCATCAAACGCGCTCTCCAAAAAGGCGACGGAGTATATGCTATTTGTCTGCCGGGATTTGCTGGTTTGATAGGACGCGAGATTCAGCCCGAGAGGCGGCTCGGAACAGAGTTCTCAGACTATGCGAAATTCTGGGGTGGAGTCGGAGGGATCTTTCACACCGACGAACTACCAGCGTATGGAATATCGGCAGACGAGGTAGAGCGTCTAAGAACAGCTGTATCTGCAAAATCCCAAGATGCAATAGTCTTCGTAGTTGCAGACGAGGAAAGCGGAATGGATAGCCTCACGGCTGTACTGAACCGTGCCAAGAACGCACTGGAAGGCGTGCCGGCGGAAACACGCACTCCATTACCAAATGGTACAACTCGCTATGCTCGTCCTCGTCCAGGGGCGGAACGGATGTACCCCGAAACAGATGTACGTCCAGTCAAGATCACAGATTCACGGCACAAGCGTATTGCTTCCAGCATGCCAGAATCTTTCCAGACAAAGAAGAAACGCTTTGTTGAAACACTTGGACTAAGCGAAGAGCTGGCATCTCTCATCGTGCGCTCTCTGAATCTCGATACTTTTGAGAGGGCAATAGATGAAACAGACGTTTCCCCTACCTTAGTCGCTGTTACTCTGGAAAACACATTGGTCAGCCTTAATCGTGAGGGAGTTCCCGTGGAGAATATCAAAGAAGATTTGATTCTCCAGATATTTCATGCAATAGAGGCTGAGGAAATCTCAGCAGAAGCTCTACCCGATATTCTCTCATACTTGGCGGAAAATCCCGACCATGATCTAGCTAAGACAGTCAGTGCTCTGGACCTTCAGATGGCTGCTGATCAAGAAATCCGCGCCATCATTCAGAGAATCATCGAGAATCGAACCGACTTCATTCGGGAACAGCGAGAACGCTCTGTTGGTGGGTTGATGGGGATTGCCATGAAAGAGCTAAAAGGAAAGGTAGATGGAAAGAGAGTCAAGGAGATGCTTGAGAAAGAAGTCCAACGGGTATTGAGGAAGGAATAACGGCAACAAAAGCAATCTCTGACCAAGCATGTTTGATTCGAAATCCAGTTCAGAGTAATGAATCCCTCTGACCTGAGGACAACCTTAATTAGAGAAATCCGGTGTGCTTGCTTGCTAGACTTCAAGATGAGTTCTAACCTGCCGCAGTAGCCTAGCCTGGTGGGGCGCGAGACTCATAATCTTCTTGGAATTCCCAAGAAACTATCGGGGTCATTGAGACTGCGCCTGATGAGGCATCTCGAAGTCGAGGGATCGAATCGCTGTCACTTTCTGGTGATGGTGCGAGCGGCCCTCCTGCGGCACCACACAATTATTCCGACCAAGCTACTAACTCGTCGAGCAAGAATAGTGAAGCTCGATAGCAAGGAACACGAGATTGCCTTCCTATACTCTTATTCCCCATTGGCCAAAGACACACTCTGATTAGGTATGTTTTTGTGTTTTAAAACTGCAATTCTGAACTGTTCATCATCATAATCGTCAAATCTGGTGATGAGGACTGTGTAACGATATGAAACTCCCCTTCAAAACACTCGATGATGTGGAATATGAGGGAAAGCGGATTCTTGTCCGAGTCGACATGAATTGCTCTGTAGACCCCGATACAAAGAAGATTACGGATGCCTCCAGAATCAAGGCCGTGACTTCAACTCTAGAAGAACTCGAAAAGAGTAAGGTTGTTCTCATGGCGCACCAAGGGCGCCCCGGCAGCGATGATTTCATCTCACTCGAACAGCATACCAGAATTCTCGGCAACCTTGGTTTCAATGTTCGATTTGTCGACGATATCTTTGGAGATGCTGCAAAAGAGGCAATCCAAAAGATAGAGATTGGCCAGATTCTCGTGTTGCAGAATGTGAGGATGTTCGAGGGAGAGATGAAGAAGGCATCTGTTGAGGAGGTTTCCCAGGAACCCATTGTTCAAGAGCTATATCCACTCTTTGACCTTTTCGTCAACGATGCTTTTGGGGCGGCACATCGCTCTCAAGCCTCGGTTGTCGGATTCACAGCCTATCTCCCCTCAGTTGCAGGGCGTCTCATGGAGGAAGAAATACGAAGGCTATCTGAGGTGCTGTCCTCCAAAAAGCATCCTTGGATTCTTGTTCTTGGAGGAAGCAAAGTTCCTGACAAATTGAAGATTCTCAAGAAGCTTCTCGAAGCTAAACGAACAGACTCTGTCCTGATTGGAGGGCTTATTGGCAATCTATTTTTGGTTGCCGCCGGAAAGATTTCAGAAAGCTATGCTGAGCCAATAAAGGATTATGATTCATTACTTGAAACCGCTCGGTCACTTCTCTCAGAATATCAGGGCCTACTCCACATCCCAATCGATGCAGCGGTTCAGCGAAATGGTGACCGTGTAGAGTGTGCATTTGATGAAATGGAGGGTGATCCCTTCTATGATATCGGTCCAAGGACCATAGAGCTCTTCACTGAGGCGATAAGCGATGCAAAGGTGGTGTTTGCCAATGGCCCTATGGGTTTCTTCGAGAAGAAACAATTCACCTCTGGAACTACTGCCATTCTCAGAGCAATGGCGGAGTGTGACTGTACCACTGTAGTCGGCGGAGGCCACCTTGGTGCAATGGCGGAAAGTATGGACCTCGCCGACGCAATCACACACATCAGTACCGGTGGAGGCGCAGCCATGGATTTCATGACTGGCAAGAAGCTACCTGTAATAGAAGCACTCGAGACGGCCGCAAAGAGAATGGACTAAGGCATAGGTGATACAAAGGACACCTCTGCCGAAGCAACAATTGTAGACGAAAAGGATGGAGCCCCAGGCGAGATTTGAACTCGCGATCTCCTGATATCTTGATCAGGATAGTAGCTTCCTGACATACAAGTCAGGCGCAGTTTCGACCTGTGACATAACACCACAGCAGGCCGCTTTGCTACTGGGGCTGTCTGAAGCAACTGAGCAGGTGTTGACCTTAAAAGCTATTCTCTAGTAGTGCATTATGATGACCAGTTGTCCCAATTAGGGATTCTTAGATGGTGGCATCACACACATCTTTATGAGTACTTGTGCGAACATAGAATCAACTACAGCCCGCTTGAACCATATCCGTGTCACACCAGCGTGATACAAAAGAAAATACCCACGAGAAAGCTAAAATACCGTACATAAGCTTGCATCTATGTGCATACGTACTACTAGGTGATACCAATTGCAGACCCCTTACAGCGAGTTCACAAAACTCATCTTTGATCTATTCAAATCGCTATCCGACATTTTCCAACCTCTCGGAATACCCTTTGGGCCGATTGCGTGGTTCTATATCGTAACGGTCGCACCGCTATTGGTTATCACAATTGCATTAGTGTTACGCAGACGGGGGACATCCCGAGATGATGTTGTAACTGGCACCCAGCGAATTATCGCATCCACAGGCGATGTTTCAAGCGGTATCTCGGGTGCGAAGAAACTGAACTACATCAGAACCCCTTCCGATGCCCTCATCTTCCTGAAAATCGAAGAGAACGCTGTACAACAGGCCTTGACAGCAATACAATACTACGCGGACTCGGAAGACCTGAGTGAAGATATGAAGCAGAATCTTGTGTCGACATATCAGCAGAGGTTGGATGCAGTACGTGCTGCTATTGCCAAAGATGAGCAATTCAAGGAGATGCTTGACTCCTCCTCTGCCGTAGATCGAGCAAGATCTGACTATCTACGTAAGCTTGAGGCTATGTCTGGTAAGGCCGTTGAAACAGAAGAGGGTGGCCCCCCCAGTGTTGGCGTGCCGGGCGAAGTCACATCTGTGGAACCAGAAACGCCAGTCGAAACTCCCCCCAGTGGTGGTCCTCCTGGCGGTACAGCTCCCAGTGGTGGTCCCCCAAGCGGCGGCCCTCCGAGCGGTGGCCCCCCCAG
>SDNO01000035.1 GCA_004524435.1 Candidatus Thorarchaeota archaeon
AGCCCACTCAGTCGAAGAAACGAGAGGAGAGATCTATGTCTTTCCAAGACTCCAGCCCATCGTGTCAACGAATTTACCCGCTATGACATTCCAGGCACTCACTAAAAAGGCACCCCCCAGTACCGAATCATGATTCAAGTCTAGCCCATTCTCCACGAAGGTCGGAGACGCCACCTAGGAGGGCGATACTCAGCAATCCTGGAAACTCCATCTTTCTTACACAGACCCACCTCATATTCCTCAGAACGCATAGATCAGCGCAGAGAGGGATAGCAGGAAGATGGCTAGGTAGTAGGTCCCCAAGATCCATTGCTCCTCGTGATCGAAATGATGATGGAACTCCTTGATACCAATGAGAGAATCCGAGGTGATGAATAGAAGAGCACCAAGAAATGGTAAGAATCCGAGGAAGGTACCAGATGCTAGCCAGAGAAGCAACGAACTGCTGGCTGTCAACGAGAGGGCAATAGCATAGAGGTCCACAGCACGAATGAGTGGCGTCGGTGTTTCTGAGGTTTGAAGGTACCTATGATAGAGAGATACATAGACAAGTAGCACAATGACACAGACCAAGAATCCGGCAAGTGGGAAGAGCGTGATTCCCAAGGCGGTGCTCTGTACCGCAAAGGTTGCTATGTAGCAGATATGTGAAATCAGAAATAGGCCAAGCCCGGGCAAGATGTCATATTCCATTCCGATATCGCCAAGTGCGCAGAAGACAAGAGATAGTGCTAGCAGCAGAGGGAATGAGTTGGAAGAGCCGGAGAGGAAGGCAAATGATGCTGCCAGAATTGCCGGGACAGCCTTCACCAGCGTTGCCCATGGAGTACCGCGCGTCCCTGTTGTCTCCAGACCAATGAAGATGGCTGCAAAGACCCAGAATAGTAGTCCATAGATGAGTGGATCCATGATCCACAGCAAGACTCCGCCCGCTATAAAGACTGCTTGACTCGATTTTCTCCCGAAGAAGACTTGGTGTTGTGACTGGAAAGAGATAACAGGCGAATTCTACATGAGGCTTTGCAGTTCTAATCAATGGACAGGTGAGCCAATGCCAGAAGAGAAGAAGAAAGCGGCCGACAAGTTGCTGGAAGAGATGAAGAACCTAGAAGACGCGAGAGGAGGCAAGTGTCCGGGTTGTGGTTACGAGAGTACTGATGCGGATTTCTTTGAGTGTGAGTTCTGTGGCAGACCGATTTGCACCTACTGCCACAATATGACGAACGACTTCGAATTCATCTGTGGAGAGTGCATAAGCTCCCAGGAGTTGACTGCAGATGATGTGCAATTCGAGGTGGATGGGGCCGGAAGACCGTTCTTTGAGCCCTGAAGAGTTGTGATACGGCTAGTCAAGTGGACATTCAGGAGGGACCAGTACTTTGAAGTCTTCTGGCTTGGGATTAATGGGCAGAAACTTTGTGGCAGTCCACAGGCAGTCTTCCCGAATTATTTGGAGACTGAACCCGGCCGAGGCCAGACGATTGAGATAGTGCAGGTGTTCAATCATGCCTCGAAGAACTAGCAGAGAATGTTCATCAGAATGATCTTGGCAGCCCCTTTTTTCATCCGATCTAGGAATGCAGATCTCAACTACGATAAAGAGTCTATCAGACAATGAGCAATCAGTGGCAACAAGAATGCGAAGCCACGCATTCTGATAGATTACCTCTATTGCTTCCTCAGAGTATTCTTGCTTCGGCCTGAGGCGGTCTGATGCCCCAATGTATCCACTCATCAACTCATCATATTCGATCACTAATGTCGTTCCAACCCTTGCCATCTATACGCTAGATGGTACTCACTGGTTCTAGGAAGGAGGGCCCGGGCGGAGAGTGACCCGGGCCGAGAGAATATACAATCATCTCAGTAAGGCAGAAGTATGATTCAAGCTGTCTTTTTCCAGTCCATGATAGTCAGCATTCTGATAAGCGGACTAGCATTCCTTTCGGAGAAGGCATCTCGGATCATCTCAGTGTTCACAATATACAGTGGTTGCCTCATGTCTTCGAAGTTAGGGACTTTTTTCAGCAACTTCTTCCCTAACAGACGACGGAGCGCAAATGAAACAGTCCTTGGCGCTAAGTCAGCCTGCTCGCTAATATCTTTCGGAGACATGGGACCTGCTCTGCTCAGGCTATCTAGAACTCGTAGGGCACTCTTGGGAAGGTCAAGTATCATTCTCAGTTCATACCTCCATGTGGTGTTCTCCTGTGGTTACTGCCATGAGCAACTGTGAAGGCAGTCGTTCTCGCAGGGAAACAATCCATGAGTATCATCTTGCTTCATGTAGAGCAGTGGCATGAACACTAATGTATCCGCGTTAGAAGCGGACTTCGAGAATCGACTCTGGATACGACCTAAACCGCAGAAAACAGAAACGGGCGTTTCAGTTTTATGCACTATATAAGGGAAGGGAGAGGATATCTTGGATGAATAGGGTGAAATATGAAGTCTGCGCTACAAATTCGACTGCTTACAGATGGAGGCGACACAATGGCTGAAGCGAAAGACGTTGTTCTGGAAGGTTTTCTGGAAGAGGCACGACAGGCACGCTTTGTACTGGCAAGAGCTGAGAGAGCAAGTCTCTCTTATGCTCCTTCAGGCAACCTGCGGGAACTGAGAGATCTAGCAAACCATCTGGCGCAGATACCTCGCATTGACACAGCGATATACTCAGGTGAAGTTGAGCGCGTAGAGGATGCGCAAGCCCTCGAGAAGAATCTTACGAGTGACTCCGTGAGTGAGATGGTCACCGTGTTTGACAAGGGTCTTGAGCATGTGAAGAGTTTCTTCCAGGATATGAGCGAGGAGGAATTCGTTGAATCGAAACTAAGACCCTTCTATCAGGCGGAGGGATACAGGGCATGGTCTGAGTGTCTCCAAGAGATGACAAGTCATCTTGCTATGCACAAGATGCAGGTGTGGATGTATCTCAGGATATCAGGAGAACATGTTGACATGTACACCTACTACGGTGCAGAATCATAAGGTTTCGTGGTGAAACAGAGGAAGATCTCCAAAGAGGTTATCAGTCACTATCAGACTAGATGGCAACACCAAACGTTCACGTGGAGATACCAATGCCAGGGATAGTCTTTCTTCGCACAGAGATACTCAGTGAGATTGTTGAGTTCTACCAGAGTCGTATCGGCATGGAGATGTGGTTGGACCAGGGCGACTGCAAGATACTTCGATATGACAATCTTCTGCTTGGTTTCTGCGAGCGGAAGAGTCCACAGACAGGGGTCATGATTACCTTCTACTATCCGTCCAGAAAAGATGTCCGCAGGATGTATGAGTCTCTGAAGGAGATTGCGGAATGTGAACCACGAGAGAACAAGAAGTATGGCATCTATCAGTTCTTCGCAAAGGATCCAGAGGGGAGAGATCTTGAGTTTCAGTATTTCACATATACTGTGCCATCGATATCTTGCAGTGGGTGACATACTGGCACAGACGCATAGCCCTCGGGAGAATGTACAGCAGTCTCTCTGGTGAGTCAAGATACTATGTCCGGTCTGGATTGGAGCTGTACTCTGTACCCCAGCCTATCTCCTCAGGATTGGGGGTATCTTCCAATAATATGTCCCTCCCCGGGGTTTCAGCCGGTTCCCCTGGTACTCTGTAGTCCCCAATCTGCATTAATGGGTCAATGGAGAAAAAGACAATACTTAGCAGAATAGTACTAAGGCCAGATACGAGAAACCAGAAGAGGACCCCGAAGATATCCGCCAACGGCCTTCTTTCTGACCCCTGATAGGATATGTTATCCTAGCGCTCTGATAGACCGACTGATGTACTCCCCCACAATCCGCCTTTTGAGTCAGAGAGCAACCAGCTTGCTTGTTTCGGGTGTCCAACCCCGCTTCGTCGCCTTCACGTAGGCGTTCTTTGCTGCCCTATACCTGCCTTGTATCCACAGAAGGAGTCTGAGCTGGTTGTAGAGATTGGGGTCATCGGGAGTTTCCTTGATTTCTCTCCGAATACCCTCCTCTATCTTCTTGTATTGCTCAATTTCCTTCATCCGAGCTTCCTTTGCAGAGTGAAGCGCTTTCCGTACTTGCTCCGCCGAATGAATGAGTTCGTAATTCTTAATGTCCTCGGAGAGACTCTTCTCTAGAGTTTCGATGGCTGCCTTGGGCTTATGTCTGGCCTCATGGAGTTCAGCCTCCACCAGCATCCGCTCGTAGTCATTCTGCATGAAATCGATGATGTGTTTGAGCTCTTGGGTAACTGTTGCATCGCCACCTAACTCGTCACTGCAATGCCTCAATTCGTAATAGAAGATATCGCAGGCCACTTGATATGTGATTGTGGGTGTTGCCTCTATGAGCTTGAGGTCCGAGAGAATATCCATAATCGTGTAGGAGTCTCGATCTGGAAGACTAATCTCACCAAGGTTCATAGTGAGTAGATATCGTGCTCATCTAAGATAAATCATCTTAGGAGAGGCTAGAGGGAGTCTACCTTCTCCACGTAGTCCTTGATGTTGAACTTCCGCTCCAGCCCCCGGGCGTTCATGTATCGCACTTTGCCAAATATTGGCCGTTCCTGCCAAGCACGATCGTGTTTTCCAAAGCACCAGGCAACACCTGTGTACCCATTGGGATCACGTCCGTCAAGTTCATACTTGTTGTTTAGATGGAGGGCGATACTGTAAGCGTCTTCTGGAGTGCCTGACCATTCAAGGAGTTTCTTGCCCCAGTACATACGCATGTAGCCATGCATCTTCCCGGTCTTCATCATCTCTAGCTGAGCAGCATTCCAGTAGATGTCGTGCGTTTCTGCTTTTTCGAATTCCTTGAGGGTGTAGACATACTCCCTATTGTCAGATCGGTGTTCGTCCAGGGTAGTCAAGGCCCAGTTGGGTAATGCACGCAGTTTATCATAGTGAGCATTATAGTACACAAAGTTGATGCTGAGCTCTCTCCTGATGACCAACTCCTCGATGAAGGCGTCAACGCCCGGGCTCTCAGTGGTCCTGGCCTCAAGTGCTATTTGGAGCGGGGATATCTGCCCGAAGTGAAGGTAAGGACTCAGATTCGATAGATAGTCCTTCGACGGGTCATTGCGCAAATCGGGGAACAGGTCAATCTTCTTCCGGAGGAAGATACGCAGAAGTTTCTCAGCCTCTTCTATTCCACCCCGAAAACAGCCGGGGGGCACATTCTGATTGAAAGCAAGCTCATCAAGAACCTGCGAAACATCATGTATTGGCAGTGAATCGGTTTCAAAACGCGGAGCAGGTTCTTTGGCTCGCGACATCTCGAGGGGTACAAGGTATTGATTTAGATGCTCGGAAATCCGTGGTCGAAAGGTATACGCCGCGTATTCCTCCTTTTGGGATGCCACCTCAACGGGCACAACAACGTTGCTCTCGACTTGGTAGAGAGGGGTGTCAATTCTGGAAGAAACATCGGATCTCCAAGCTCTCGGGAGCTGAAGGTAGTCTGCATCTGTGACAACAAGAGATGCCTGCTGAGATAGCTCGACAACTCCATCAGGTGGAGAACATTTCTGGGCAACAAAACGTATGCCATGTTTCTCTAGCCTTGATGCAGTTTCTGAGAGGCCCTCTAACATGAAACGGTAATGTCTGGTGTTTGCATCAGGAAAATCGTCAGTGAGTCCGAAATACACTAGGAGACCAACACCTAATTTGTTCGCACGTCGGATGGCATACTCCAGGGCATGGTTGAACTCGAATCGCTGATATGCCTGCATCCAGTAGAGGACATAGTCGCCATCAGCCGGTCGCAGGTCATTCAGTTGGGATATCCGTTCTTCATGAAGCAAGTTCCCGTTCCTCAGATTGTGATTGGTGAACTAGGTTATTGATTCTCCGTTTCGAATTCCAAATATGTCACAGTTTCCACTAGAAGGGTAAACCCCAAGACATCCATGGCGGAAGGGCAAGATAGAATCGAACGTAGACTAAGAAGCAGAAGGAAACGACAGACACAAGGACCAATGCCCAATCATGCCTTGTGAACTTGAGTTGCTCAAGATATGTGCGATTCTCACATGCGCCGAATCCCCTGGACTCCATGCTCTCGGCTATGGATAATGCTCTTCGAATTGACACGATTATGAGAGGAACTATGATGGGGACTATGTTGCGGATCCTCTTCAGTATGTTCCCACGGTCCAGTTCCACGCCTCTGGCCTTTTGTGCGTCCATGATTGCATAGGCTTCTTGCCCAAGGGTCGGAACATAGCGCATAGCCATACTCATGGCGAAGGCAAACTCAAACTTCACACCCATTTGAATGAGGGCCTGGGATAACTCGTCCGGATGTACTGTCAAGAAGAACAGGGAGAAAGAACTCATCAATGCAATCAGACGGAGTGAGAGAGCGATTGAATACGAGAAGGGGTTTGCGACCGTGGAGAGCAGTGTATTGAATATGACAATGAAGACGATGAGAACGGACAACCCACTCATACTTTTCGCCCAGCGTTGAAGGGAACGAGCTAGGCCAATAAGAGGCAGGAGGACACTAAGCAGAATCAAGAGAGGCACAATGTTCATGAAGAGAAGAGAGATCATCGCCAGGACAATCGCCATCACCAGCTTTGAACGTGGATCTAGCCTGTGCACAACAGAGTCCTGTCGGGTATATTGGAACACCTCAAGGAAGGACATCTAGATTCCTCCTGCCAATCGGATAAGCTCCGACTCGATTTCGTTGACCTGAGTCAAACGTGGAGAAACTTCTGGGTGTAACTGATGGAGCCCCTGTGCCACGATAGTCATCTGGGGAACGGCAAGTGAACATCTCTCAACTATCGTGGGATTACTGAGCACGGCCTCTGTTTTCCCATCAGCCACTATTATGCCCTCACTCATTGCTAGGGTGCGGGGAAAGTGCTCAATTACAAACTCAATGTCGTGAGTTACAACGATGACTGTACGCCCTTCTTCATTCATCTGGTCGAGCATCTTGGCCAGACGCTCTTTCTGCCTTGCATCTTGCCCAATTGTTGGCTCATCTAAAGCTAGAATGCGAGGCTCAATTGCCAAGACAGATGCAAGAGCCACCCGCTTTCTCTCTCCTCCTGACAGAGAAAAAGGGGAACGATGAGAGAGGTGCGTAAGGCCCAATCGCTCAAGGGTGCGGTCACATCTATCACTGACCTCTTCTTCATCGTAACCGAGGTTCTTGAGCCCGAAGACAATCTCCTTCTCGACTGAATCCAGAAACAACTGATGATCCGGATTCTGCCAAACCAGACCTATCTGCCGAGAAAGCTGTGCCACCGAGTACTTGCTAGTGTCTTCACCGTCCAAGAAGACATGCCCCTTCTGAGGACGAAGAAGGCCATTCAGGTGTTTGAGAAGTGTCGTCTTTCCAGCCCCATTTGAACCCATTATTGCAATGGATTCGCCTTCGTCGATCTCGAGGGATACACCTCTCAAGGCGGGATAGAGGCCATCATAGGCGTAATGAACATCATCAAGCTGAATCATGTTCTACCACCTCTCGAAAGATCCGGACCAAGTCCTCACCAGTCATGGGAACCTCAGGAAGATGCAAGTCCTTGGAGCGAAGCCGTTTGAAGACCTCCACTGCTTTCGGTATGCCAATCCCTATGTCTTGACAGATATCCATGAGGAGTACATCTTCTGGTGGACCATCAGCTACGACGGAGCCTTCGTTCATCAGTATCAATCTCGACGCATCCTTTGCAACGACATCGAGACGATGCTCGACCAGAACTACCGTCATTCCCTCACGATTCTGTTCGGCAATCAATTCCAGAATCATCTCAGCACTCTGGGGGTCAAGGTTCGAGGTTGGCTCGTCGGCGACCAGAATCTTCGGTCTAAGAGCTAGGGTTGCAGCCATGGCAACTCGCTGCTGCTCACCGCCAGACATCTCATGGGGATGCTTCTCGCGAAGGTGTTCTAGTCCCAAAAGATGAATCAGATGCTCAACTCTCTTCCGTATCTCCGCGGGATCAACACCCAGATTCTCGGGCCCAAAGGCAATCTCTTTCTCAACATTCAATGTCACAAGCTGGTTGGAGGGGTTTTGGAAGACCAGTCCGGTAA
The DNA here is from genome assembly GCA_004524435.1 of Candidatus Thorarchaeota archaeon. Classification (GTDB taxonomy): domain Archaea; phylum Asgardarchaeota; class Thorarchaeia; order Thorarchaeales; family Thorarchaeaceae; genus TEKIR-12S. The sequence continues at coordinate 8,057 of SDNO01000035.1, forward strand.
TACCAGCCATGTCTGCTACTGAATTCTCACGGGTAGACTTCGAATCCACAAAAACGTTGCCCGCGATGTAGCCTCGATGGAACTGCGGTACTAGTCCATTTATCGCCCTACAGAGAGTTGTCTTGCCACATCCCGACGGTCCACTCACAACAACGTATTCTCCGGCTTCTACTGACAAATTCACCTTCTTCAGAGCCAAAGAGTCGGACCCGACATATTTGAAGCTGAAATCATTGAATTCAATCAGTGCCACTGCCGCAGCTCCTCCTATGAGCTGTCTTCTTTCCTTCGTATGGCGATCGACTGACGGATTAGCTCTACCGCCTGTTTCAATGCCTTACCACGGTTTCTATTACCATTTGCGCCTGCCGCGTTCATGTGACCACCACCGGTACCACCAATTGTTTCACCCAGCGGCTCCATTACATCTTTACCCAGGTTAATGCCTGTTTCTCTTGAAAACTCTCTAGTGCTCCTCGAGCTTAGTCGTACAACATCCCTAGATGGGCGCCCACCAACAATGGCAACATCTGCACCTACGTCAATCAGAGCTCGACATGAGCTGGCTTCGTACGCCCCAATCTTGGAAGTAACCACAACCCATTTTCCGATGTTGTGAATCTTCAATCTTCCCGCAGCTTTGAGCCTAGCAATTCTTTCTGATCGCTCTATACGGGATATCAAGGATTTGACACACTCGTCATAGTTCGCACCATTATCGATGAGCACTACCGCTGCTTCGAGTGTTGCGCGATTAGCATAGAAGAAACGCCGGGTGTCGAAAATCATCCCCGTAAGCAATAGATTGGCCGTCTGTGAATCAATTGGGATATCCAAGTCATGGAAGATGTCTACCATCATCTCACAAGTAGATGATTTCTCACTATCGAGAATGATAAACTCAGAGATCTCCTTTGTTTCCGGATTTGGTTCATGATGGTCGATTATTACGGTGCGAGAGGGGTCAGTCACATAGGGGGCAATAGCATCTCCGAGCTGCAACCTGCTGTTCGTATCAAGCAAAACGATTAGGTCGAACTCGCCTTGGGGGGCGTCGGTAATCTCTACACAACAGTCGAAATGTTGGAGAACTTGCGCAGATATCTTACTCATATCATCGCAGGCAAGGGTGGATTCTCCCCCAGGATTCAGATGACGATGGATTCGGGATAGTGCATACATCGATGAAACTGCATCTGGATCAGCATTCTGATGCCCTAGAATGAGTACATTCTTTGCCTTCTCCAGTAGCGGGCTCAGCTTCAACCGGTCTTCCTCTCCATGAGGCGTTGCTCAAGCCATTCGGAACCATATTCGGTGGCTTGACCTGCAATAGCGTCCAAATCATGACCAGTATCATACTGCTGTTCAAGGACTATTTCGATGTCCAGATCGAGCTGACCATCTGGATTTAGGTCCAAGGTACAGGAGACTGCGAGATCAGATATGCTCTTTTCAGGCACTAGGCTGAAGAGTCGCTGAGTTACAGCCTCCTCACAGTCTTGAGCAAGCACCTCGATGTCTTCTTCTGTAAGTGAGGGGAGCCCAAGCTCTAGTACCGGATTCATCTCGGTCACTGAACCTTAAGATTCTGTGCTCCCAGCTCAATCTGAATGTTGCTCTGAAGTTCTTGTAGTTGCTCGGTCGTTGACTCAAGGCGACTACCGTAATTGTCCACGCTCTCTTTGACTGTGCCCTTTCTGCCATTCATTTCCTCGACAAGTTTCTTCTTGTCAACGCGAAACATGACTTGTCCGACAGTCTTGTATGTGACGGCGTCGTCAGGTTGCTTTGCTAGCTCTTCCAGAGTAGCCTCAAGCTCATTGAGTTCTGACTGAAGTCTTTGAACCATTACTTGCAGTGCTTCATGTTTACGGCGCAGATTCTCGTAGCGTTTAATCTTCTCTTCAAGTCCTGGAGGTATTTGTTGAGCCATGATAATCATTCTCCCCACTAAACAGGGGCGTGTTCAGACTGCGCCGTCTAAGCTGAAACTTAAGGATTTTGGCCTATGACAGAATCCAGCGTGCGTTCACAGGCCGAGATCCAAGAGAGAAAGGAGTTGATGGCAGCACGCATGGCGGTCAGGTCATTCGCAGATATCTTCAATGTCATCTTAGACCCGGATACAGAGACTCGGGTTGTGGATCTGTCTGTGATAGCATTGGTTTCGGGTTCCAAAGCACGCTGGAGAATCTTCGCTCTCTCCTCGGAGCCTAAATCGATCTCAATAACGGCGTCACCCCCAAGTACAATCGAGTCCAACACTATTTCCCTCGCAATCCGCTCACCGTGATTCGCGGGCCAATCTCGGCCCCATCGAGTGCATGATAGTAGGTCCAAACAGTCTTTCCGGACCCAGCGTCCTGTAGACGTAGAATGGCGTTATTAGTCTGATCAGGCCCCATTGGATACACTGCGTTCTCCTCGACAGGTTTCATGTTCGTCAAATCGGACAGAAGATCAGCCATGTTCGTAGTGAGCTCCGCTGGTTTCAAGCCTATGGATAACCTGACAACCCTATTTACACGTACATTCGATTCAGGTGAAACTTCTCGCCGAAGGACACACCCAGTCATTTGTACAATGCGTGCTTCACCATCAGAAAAATAGACTTTGAGCCGCCCGGGATTACCCTGATATGATGTCACAATGATGGCAGCATCTGTATCATGATGCTTAAGCCGTGCCTTCAGTTCGGCCATGCTCATGCTACCACGATTGAACCTGTCGCTATCAGGAAAAACGATTGAGAGATCCCTGACAAATGACCTGATACGATTTGAGGTTCGCCGGGAGGTTGTAATGAGAAGCAACTGTGTCCGAACCTTGGGTCTATTCTTCCTCTTCGTCGGAGGAATCCTCGAAGTCGTGAATAAGGTCCTCAGCCTCGATGACCTTTGGTTCAGACTCTATCACCGGTTCGGATTCAATATTGGGCAGGAACTCAGGAAGGCCCTCCTCTCCCTCTTCTTCTCGAAGAGCAAGGAGATCATCAGAGACTCGTTGGGCAATTGCCCGCTTGGCAGCCTTGCCAGCGTCCGTGAATGGCACGTACGCGCCACCAGCAAAGACTAGACCGCACTTCTTGCAGGTCCAAAGACCGACAGCCTCTCGCTTCAATGCCTTTGTTGCACAGGCTGGACAACGATTTGGCTCTTTTCGTCTCTGGTCCAAATCTAGCACTCTTCGACGCAATTTGGCGCCGTATCTAGGTCCGAAGCGTCCTGTGCTTCCAACTTTCTTCGTCCGTCCCATTGTTATCAATATCCAATAGTGGGTTTGTGACTCCTGTGAATAGACTGGATGGGCTGTCGGAGTCAAGTTGTCGCCCATCGACTGTGCTTATTAGGATATCTATAGATGAGTTGAGGATTGACTGAAACTCGGTCGAAACCGAGAATCAGTCCTCAACTGAACTAGTCCTTGTTGCTGGTCGCCTCAAGCACTAGTTTGCGAAGATCCTTCACGCGTGCAAGACCCATGTCCATGGCCTCTTCAATCTTGGCTATCGAAATGGGACCAACGCCACCGCCTTTCTGTAGGGCCGTGAAGTTATCTTCCTCATCAATCGCCATGGTCAGACGGCAGTCCTGCACCATCTCCTCGCGGATGTGGGGGTCAATGACGATGTGTTCCCCAATCTTCGAGGCAGTGAGTTCGATTGCCATATTCTCAAGGGGTACCTTCATCATCTTCCCTGTCTCAACAAGTTCGTCATCCTCTAGCTTAAGCTCGGGGAAGCGAGTGTCGAGTAGCGCAGCATTCGCAGCCAGAGACGCTGCATCAATCAGATTGCCATCGTACTCCAACGTGTAGAGGTCGCAGAAGACCAAGTACACATGCTTGCCCTCTTCTATGCATAGCTTCTTTGTATCGACGGTTCCAGATTCTCTGACGCCTCTGTCGACAACCCTTGCCAGCTCGATAGCATCCTCGCGGGGAGGACCACTCTCAAACATAGGAGAGGCTATCGGAGAAAGCTCTGCGGTCACCATCGTGACACCCTCGTCGGGAGTGTCAGGATAGGGCTGGCCTGTGAGGACCTTGACACCTGCAATGACGCTTGTACCGCCCAGTCGCGCAATGGCCGAACCCTCGGCCTTGGCCTCAACCGGGCCTATCTCAATCTCGATATCGCGATACTCGTCGAATGCTCTATTGTCTATCCTCTCGCCATTATCCAGAAGAGTCTTGATGTAGTGGCGGTCGATGTGGCTTATTGTTTCGGAACTGAAATCTCCCATTACTAATCCTCCTCCTCAGGTAGGTCGGACTCCCCAAGATCGGTCTCAAGGTCGTCCTCATATTCATCTTCTTCATCGTCTTCGGCAGGAGCACGCTTGGCGTAGGCTCGCTTCAGCGCCTCTTTCTGGAGTTCGTGAAGGTACTTGCAGGAATTGATTCCCATGCGTATGGCCTCAATGAGCTCCTCCTTCTTGAAGGATCCATCCTGCTGGAGTAGCGTGATTTCTTCAGTGCGTGGAATTATCGCCATGGGAATGTCTCCACCGCCGTACTTGTCTTCCATGTCGCCGAGGTCAACCAAGAGTTTGTCGTCAGCCTTGCCAACTGCTACAGCTGGTACTAGGCTTCTCATTGGGATTCCTGCATCTGCAAGAGCAAGTGATGCGGCGTTGATTGAGGCACAGCGTGTGCCACCATCAGCCTGGATCACTTGAATGTAGACATCAACAACGGCCTTCGGGAACTCCTCCAAGAATAGGGCGGGTTCCAGCGCGTTGGAGATGACCATGGAGATCTCTCGTTCTCGTCGTGATGGGGCCGGACGCTTTCTGTCTGGGACAGAGAAGGTTGCCATTCGATATTCGCAACGTAGGTAGGCCCTATCATTCAGTGTCAAGTGTCGCGGGTGTAGTTCACGGGGACCGTATACGGCTGCCAATATGTGTGTGTTCCCCTGCTTAATCATAGCCGAACCATCAGCCTTTTTCAATATACCAACCTCAAGCTCTGTGGGCCTGATCTCATCGGGTCGACGACCATCTAGTCGAAGACCTTCAGGGTTGATCAAAAAGTCCGGCTTCGTTTCAGGACTCATTATTCTATCTCATCCTCCGATTCTTCATCTTTTTCGGTTTCTTCGTTATCTTCATTCTCTTCATCCTTAGATTCTAGTTTCGCCAGCTCTTCCTTGAGCATGGCATCAACACGATCGGTAAGCTTGGATGTGTGAGACTGTTCCTCAATCATCTTGAATGCTTCAACTGCCAGTCGTGAACGCGCGACATCGGGAGCCCTTACCCAGATCCTCCCGTTCTGGCCCACTACTGTCTGTAGATTCAAGTTGTCCTTGATCATGTTGATCATGGACCCTCGTCTACCGATTATCCTTGGTATCTTTGCCGGACTCACGCGTACTATCATGCCGTCGTCCAGCTTTCTCAGGCCTCTCCCCTTCATAGTGAGGAACGGTCCTGTTACTCTGTCAAAGGCGGACACCTCTGCAACGATCGTGTCCCCGCAGTCCATATATTTCGAAATGTCGTCGTCGTACGGTCGTCGCAATGCGTTGTTCGCATGTATCGATGCCTGGTACGGTCCGCCAATATCGACTTTCCAATTGTTACCGGCCACGATTTGGATTGTGCCGATAACCAGGTCGCCCTCACGGGGGATATAGACCCCTTCGAGAGGCACAACCTTTACTGTGTTGCCACGCAACTCTGCGAGACCCACGAGGGCGGAATAGATTTTGCCCTCTCTGTCGTAGGTCCCAACCGAAGGTCTGTAACGACCCTCGGCAAGGAGCTGCCCTGGCACCACTACTTCTCTTTTTTGAAAGAAAATTCCTGCCAAATGTATTGCCTCGTATTTGAATTTGTGATCTTAATGTGTGCAGCCTCTGTATGCTGCGCTGTTATCGAACGACCTCGATGCGTATCTGACCCTTTGTCAGCTTGTTGAGGTCGTCATAGAGTTGTTGTCTCTGTGCGGCGGGTATCTCGACCAGTCCTGTCCAGGACCCGTCAGGGTTCCATTCTTCGGACTTGATGACACCCGTGTTTGCGACCATGTTGTATCCCTTTCCAGTATAGGCCGCGGGTAACTGAATTCGTAGCTTGACACTTTCAAAGGAGATTGGAATGATTACGCGCAAGGCCTGTACGACCTGTGGAACCTGTTCCTCCGCACTGATGAACGGATTCACGGTAACCTTGGCCTCCTCCATTGCCTGACGAATTCGGTCAGGTGGGTGAGGGTGCCCAGTCTGAGGGTTCATCGCTCGTTTGGATATGTTCTCGATGATTTCCTCCGTCTTCTCCTCAGTGAGCTGCTTCCTCTGCTCGTGAGTTAGCTTGAACTCTCCGTGCTTGATGATTTCAGGTGCAATCTCAAAGACATCGGTGGTACCGAATGTGTCTTCAAGCAAGTCCTCTGAGGCGTGTTCGCCTCGTCGGGCATCCTCATAGACTTCATAACTCTTGAGGATCGATTCGAGAGGGATGTCTTCACCACGCCGATAGGAGAAAGCAAGGTCAGTATCCACGAACAATTCATATCGGAGATGTCCTTTCTGAATGCCTACAACAACAGCATCCAAATCAAGCCATTTCTCGCCGGTTTTCTTACCTGAACCCATCATAGTCACAGCTCATCTCCTTGAGTATCTATTTCGACTCCGATTCCAATACGTCACCGATTTCGTCATCACTAAGTCTTCGGAACTTTCGATCTTCAATGGGAATGACGACTATCTCGACATTCTCAGCTGTGAGTTCCGAATCGCTTGCTGCCTTCAATGCGTTGAGTGCTACCTTGATTGCTTGATCTAATGGAGCCTTTCGCTTGTAGTTCTTCTCTAGATACTCTCCTGCGGCTGAACTGCCACGGCCGATGACTGCAGCCAGATAGCCCCAAGATGTGCCCACAGGGTCAGTGACGAACAAACTTGGCGAGGCGTCAAAGTCAACTGAACCAATAATCATGGCTACTCCATAGGGCCTCGCTCCGCCACCCTGAGTGAACTGAGCCTTTATGTCGCAGATGTGGTCTGCGAGAGCCTCTGCAGGTATCTCCTCTTCATAGGTCAGCCAATAGGACTGAGCTTTGACACGAGCCTCCTGAATGAGACGTCTTGCATCAGCCATAAACCCTGAGGTTGCAACACCGAGGTGATCGTCAATCTTGGAGATTTTCTCTACGCTGTCCGGCTCCTGAAGAGGCATAATCCTCTTCTCGGCAAGCAAGACAATCCCCTCATCTACTAGGACGCCTATAGATGTGGCACCCTGCTCTACAGCTTTCTTTGCGTATTCTGCGGCAAATATGCGTCCCTCAGGACTGAATATGCTAGTAGACATATCATATCCTTTGCCGCCCGAAATTCCAAACATAGTGGTTCCTCCAAGGTCTCTTGGGACAGTCCGGAAGACAGAATATTGGTTATTGAGCTAATCTGTCAATTCAGGAATGACGATATAGACCGGTATTGGTATTTGTGCCTGCAGCTCTTCGGCTGTCTAAGCTCAATTCGAAGCTCTGTAGTAGCCACATAAAGCTTCTGGTACTGATGAAAGACGGCCTGTCGGGGGAAAACCGTTTCTCAGTCTACTACTCTTGTAATAGATACAGATAGACCACGAAGGCAAGACAGAACACGATGGTTGCTCCCATGACCCCTGCCCCGAACATCGCGTAGGACAACACAGCAGTGACGATGAGCATGAGTACAACCTCAGCCCACCCCGCTCTGACTTTTGTCGTGAAGAGCCTGAGATTGACTATGGTGACAGTCATGAAGAAGAAGAACAGAGCCATGAATACGATTTCGAGGACGTAGGTGATATACGGATTGATGTCATTTATCGTCCCCACGATGGTCTGGTCAATGATGTCTGGTGACGACCAGGCCCAGAAGGCAATAGCCAGAATGAGGGGCACCACCGCCAAGGTGATGGTGATAAGACTAGAGCGCACAATCTCGCTTCTCTCGGGTATTCTGTCACTCATTATCGCTCTCACCGAACGTAAGTCGGCAAATCTATGTACCTTACTTAAAGATACCGACAGACCCGCTAGTGTGTCAAGACTTGGAAGATAGATTGTCGCTGAGATCAGGTAGCTTTAGTATTAACAGCGATGCGGCCAGATTCGCGCACGCCTTGAAGTAGAACGGAACGGATGAGCCAAGTGTCAGCATATATCCGGTTAATATGGGGCCCGTGAATAGGACGATACATTTCACGGACGAGAACCAACCCATCCAAGTTGCGCATTGAGAACTGGAGTAGTGATTGGATATCAATACAGGCGGAACAGACGTGTCCACTGTATCAAGAGAAACCCACACACAGTACAGAACTAGCAGCTGCGATCCTTCAGTGGTCATTCCAAACAGGAACACAACGAGTGAGAGGAGCAGCCAAGCAGGAACAAGAACTGAAGGTCCGCCGTATCTGTCGACGATATAACCGGATAGAAGACCAAAGAACGCGATAGTCAGAGTAGAAATGGAGATCAACAAACCATAGAACACCGTACCTTGTTCCTCCAGATAGATTGGAATATACCAAGAGAGGCCCTTTGAAGAAACACCGTCAAGGATGAATGCTAGCACTAGAAGGGAGATGAAAGCATCAGGTCGTATCAGACTTATCTTTTGACGGGACGTGTCATGGTTGAAGTCATCGATGGTTTCGACTGTCCCGACCGCCAGGATAATTGATGCAGCCACGAAGCCAATCAGGCCAATGCCAACGAGATAGTCGAATTGGCCAGATTCATAGTACAGAGAGCCTAGGAATACTGTCAAGGCGGGCGGAATGGATGGCAACACTCGTTCCGCCACCATATAGTTCCGTCCCTTCGTTCTATGTGGACTGCTTTCCATTAGGAGCATAGATGTGGCAGGACCTCGAATGCCGCTGCCTGCATAGAGGACAAAATACCCCGCACTGATTAGCATCGGGCCGGAGAACGATTCGGGAAATTGGCATACAGATAACAGAATGGCGGCTATGCCACAGCAACTAATGCACCTACCGAATATCATGACCTTCTTTCGTCCATATCTGTCAGCCAGATTGCCTCCAATGAACTGACAGGCTGCCATTACAAGGGCCCCGATTCCAAATACGATTCCGATAAAGGTTAGGCTCATGCCGGTACTTGATAGATAGAGGGGAATGAACATGATCCAGAGGCCATTTGCTGTCACCGCAAGTGTATTGCTGGCAGTCACAGCCACGATGTTCTGCTTCCGCACACCACGGTCCATGTGCTACATTCTGCCGTAAAATACATAAATATGTAACTACAATAAAGTGTAGGCGATGCTTCATGGGTGAAAGATTCGACATGGATCGGGAAGTGGAAGCCCTTCGAGATCTCATGCGAGAAGTCAAAGAGGACCTTGATGAGCTGAAGAAACATCACAAAATACTAGAAACTGAAACGCCAATCACACCAAAGAGGGAATCCCCTCTGGAAAACGAACTCACCGAGAAATTCGATGAAAGGATAAGGGATATGATAGGAAGACTTTCAGACAAGAGAGGGGAGGGCTTCGATATCGAAACGGTATCTGCCAGTAGAATTGCGAAGCTGGTAGTACCTTTTGCTAATTCTGATAGAATCCGAATTGTGAGAGCTCTTATAGAAAAGCCAATGACATTCACAGAGATGGAAGACCTAATCGGCAAGAGAGGAGGTGCACTCAAACATCATCTCGATCAGCTGATACAGGAACGATACATTGTAAGAGAGAGCATCCGAGGGAGATATCTTGCAACAGTGCGAGGAAACCTAGCTCACAGACTGTTTGGTTGGTTTGCAGGTCATGTTATGGAAACGAATGA
>SDNO01000224.1 GCA_004524435.1 Candidatus Thorarchaeota archaeon
AGGTCACAGGCTATACCGTGAAGCGCAGAGTCTTTGACAATCTGCTCTTGGAGAAGGCGGTTGAGGCAGGGGCAGAGGTACTCACAGGCGTAAAGGTCATTGAGGTGTCCGAGAGCAGCAGTGATGTTGCTGTGTTCTGCGATGACGGACGGACCTACAGGACCTCATATCTCGTGGGTGCCGATGGTGTGAACAGCCGGGTTGCCCGCGTCTCAGGAATCAAGAAACGCTGGAAGGACGATGAGATCGGCCTGTGTGTAGAGGCGCGTGTCCCGATGGATGACGATGACATCCTCAGGATCACCCATGGGCCCTATGATTCGGATCGGATATGCATCCAGATTTACTTCGGAGGACTGGAACACGGCTATGCATGGTGTTTTCCGAAGCAGGGAGAGGTATCCCTCGGTATGGGCTGTCTGATGCCTTTCGCTGGCGACCTGAAACACGCGTGGACCGTGTTCATACAGGAGTTCGAGGAACGATACGATGTGAAGGTCGATCTCAGCGGGGAGACCGCCATGCGTGTTCCTCTGAAGGGCCCCATCGGAAACACAGTCACAAAGAGAATCATGCTGGTCGGCGATGCTGCCGGTTTCGTATCGCCGGCCACCGGTGAGGGGATCTGCTATGCCATCGAGACGGGTCAGATTGCCGCCGATACGGTTTATGATATCTCAACAGGTCGGACAGACGGAACCCGTGAGTACGAACGCCGGTGGAAGAAGGGCATCGGGAAACAGCTTGGTGCTGCGAACTTCTTGGCTAACCTGCTCTTCAACTCACAGGAGAATATGGAACGCATCGTCCAGATGGCGGCAGATGATGAGGTCATACGAGGACACATGACTGATCTGATTGGTGGCCTCAGACCCTACTCCGACCTCCGGATGGACATCATGAAGCGCGTGGTCACGAGGCACACCCTGACAGGACTAAAGATGCTGTTCTAGACCTCTGTAAGACTAGGCTGAGACAGAGGCCTTTCTCGCTCGAACGATCACGTAGTCTATGACTGAGAAGACTTATCTGTTTCCTATGAGTGAATACTGGGTCGTTCATTGGTGAGAGCCATGTGGGGTGGAAGAGAGTATCTCGTATTCTGTGCAATCTGTGGGCTTCTGACAGTGGGCTTTGCCGCCGTTCCCTCAGCAGCGGCAAACGAACCTCTGGCCGCGGGTCCATTTGTTGACAAAATCCTGTATAGTGTGATTGAGGGTGACGACCAGCAGGTCCTCGCACTGCAGAACAATGAGATTGACCTGATCGGAGACATGATTGATCCCGGACATCTGCCGACGCTTTCGGCTGCAGAGGACATAGCTGTCGCAAGCCTGCTTCGTAATGGGTACGGTTACATCACCATCAAGTGTGACAAGTACCCGTTCAACATCACAGCCTTCAGGCGGGCTGTCGCCTTTGCAACAGACAAGCAGGCAATCTCTGCTGACGTATGGGATGGGCTGTCCGAACCCCTCGACTCATGTGTCCCGAAGGTGAATCCTTACTCGACCGAAGGACTGCTGGGTTATACCTACTACGAGGCGGATGTGGAGGTTGGCAACCAGCTGCTCGATGCCGCAGGCTTTGCGGACCACGATGAAGACGGTTTCCGGGAGGCGCCTGATGGGTCTGACTTTGATGTGGTCATCAAGGTGGCACAGTCGTCCAATGTCGCAATCGAAGTGGGGGCTATGGTTGCACAGGCGCTTCAGAATCTCCATATCGATGCAGTATCTCAGCCAACAGACTTCTACGAGTATCTGACCCAACTGTATTTCCACGGAGACTATGACATGGTATTCCTGGGTGCCTCGTTCACAGATTTCGACGTTGATTGGCTGGCCTATGACTATTGGTCGGAATATGCTGACGTGGATTACTGGAACTTTCCCTGCTGGGCAAATGCCACATACGACAGCTACAGAGATCAACTCCTTCACTCAGTTGACTATCAAGAGGTGTATGAGGCCGCCTTCGCTATGCAGGAGATATGGGTGCATTCGTCCCCTGTGATTGTATGTTACGAGAACATGGAATTTTCGGCCTACCGGACAGACAGGTTCGAGGGCTTTGTTGATGATGTCCGTCAGGGCGTACCTGGCTGGTGGACCAACTACAAGGTTCATCTCAAGCAGTCTGAGGGTGGGCCCTTCGGCGGGACTTTCCGCAGGAGTAACCCGCTCGATGTTGATACCTTCAACTTCATGGCAAGCTCTTCCGTCTACACCAAGAATGTAGTGGATGAGTTGTACGACAGTCTATTGAGACAGGGTATGGAGGGTGAAGACATGTTATGGCTGGCAGAGAGCTATACTGCTGAGACGCACGAGGACAATCCTGCAGTCCCTGTTGGCCACAATCGGTTCGTTTTTGACATGGTCCAGAATGCAACTTGGACAGATGGTACGCTGTTGACAGCATATGACGCTGCCTTTACGCTGAATTACTATCTCGATGCCCCTGGCAATCCCTATGGGACTGACCTGACGGAAATGATTGTTGCCTATGCATCGGCCAATTACACCCTTGTTATAGAGTTCAGTACGGTATCATATTGGCACCTCCACACTGTTGGATACAAGCCTGTGCTTCCTAAGCATGTGTTCGAACACATCCCGCCGGAGGATTGGAATCAATGGAACCCGAATCCGCCCTCTGAGACCATGGTCACCTCCGGACCCTTCAATGTGTCTGGGTACGTTCCCGGGGAGTTCGTGGAGCTCACGCGCAATCCCTACTACTTCAGGGGAGCTGATGTCAAGTCGAAACCCACATTTCTTACTCCTCCGCAAGATCTCACCTATCAGGTGGGGACGATAGGCCATTTCGTCTATTGGACTCCTCAAGATGACAATCCTGACGCGTACACCATCTACCAGAATGACACAGCCATGGAGACCGGGAACTGGAACGGGAGTTTAATCCTGTATTCTGTCGACGGGCTAGACCTTGGTGTCTATGACTATCGCTTGGTCGTGAACGACTCGGATGGACTATGGGCCGAGCAGACTGTCAGGGTGTTCGTGGTCAACGACACGGTTGCTCCCCTGATTGACAGTCCTGTAGATGTCCTCTACGTTGAGGGGGAGGTCGGGAATAGCATCTCATGGAATGCCACAGACGACTATCCGCAGGTGTATGTGCTCCTGCAGAACGGGACCATGTCAGGGTTCAATATCTGGACAGGTGGCTCGATACAGATCAATGTGGACGGCCTGTCCGTGGGCGTCTACAACTACACACTGATGGTCATTGATATTGCTGGAAACTTCGCTTGTGATTCGGTCTTCGTCTTTGTGAATTCGGCAACGAGCACCACTACAACGACGACGACTACAACAAACACTACTACAACGACCACCAGTACAACGGGCCCGAGTACGACACCCCCGCCTTCAGATGGTTTCCCGATGGATATGCTCTCGCTCATGATTACGCTGGGTTCCATCTTGGTGATAGTCATCTTCGTGATACTCATAGTACGGTCGAGACCCTGATTGAGCCACAGGCCTGACACGTCTTCGAATCGAACCAATCACGATTCTCAGCACACTTCGTAAGGCTTTTGTCAGTCTTGAGGCATTGTATGAACCGGAACGGATGGAACGGGACGAGTGCATTGAAGATGCAGCATAGATGGACCAGTATTGGTACTGTGTTAGTCGTGTTGCTGCTTGCAAACGTGCTGACTATGGTGCCCTCCGGCGTGACAGGCTATTGGTCCGGTAAGACTGAGCGACCCTATCCAGTTTCCCAGACTCCCCTGGAATCCCCCTTGATCGGGCCCTTCGTGGACAAGATCCGCTTTGAAGTCCTAGCGGGGGACGAAACTCAGGTGGAGGCACTCTTGGCTGACGAGATAGATCTAATTGGAGATAACATAGATCCCTCTTATCTGCCACATCTGGATGCTTCCGAGCACATAGAGATAATCACCAAGCTCAGAAACGGCTACGGGTACTTGACCATCAACTGCAGAAAATACCCTCTCAACATCACAGCGCTTCGGAGGGCTGCCGCCTTTGCGTTCGACAAGGAGCTTGTATCAACTGATGTCTGGGATGGACTTGCGGTTCCTCAGGACTCCGTAGTGCCACAGGTGAATCCCTTCTCCATAGAGGGACAACTCCCGTACAGCTATTACGAAGCTGATGTCGACATGGCAAACACCCTCCTAGATGAGGCTGGGTTCCTTGATATTGATAGTGATGATTATAGGGAGGCCCCCAACGGGTCTGACTTCGTTATTAAGATCGAGACAGCTAGCTCGTCAAGCATTGCCATTGAAACAGGCAACATCATGGAGGATGCACTTCAGGCCATCGGCATCAACGCCACTAATGTGGTCACAGACTTCTACAGCTATCTAACGCGACTGTATTCTCATGGGGACTACGATATGGCTTTCATGGGATCTAGCTTCTCCAGCCTGGATGTTGACTGGCTGGGATACGAATACTGGTCGGAGAATGCAGATGAACCAGAACGGAACTTCCCCAATTTCAGGAACGTGACATATGACTCCTACCGGGAAGCGCTTCTTCATTCCGTAGACTATGAGGAGATATACACTGCTGCTAGCAACATGCAGGAGATTCTC
>SDNO01000225.1 GCA_004524435.1 Candidatus Thorarchaeota archaeon
CTTCTTCGATATGACTTTTGATGTGTACATCGGAAATCTCGCCGCCGGCATTCTGGTTGTAGAATTATCGTTCGCAATCTATCTTCTCCTCAAGTGGGACCAAGTTGTACCACCCAGAGGAGCTATTGTAGTACGTGATAGGGGCCAGGCACGCGAGTACAATGAGCGACTAATGCCCACACCAATCAGTCCGGGTCTCATTTCTCGAGATGGCCTCACCGAAGTGACTTCTGAGGAGAGAGAACGGATACTTGAGGTCCGACGCGTAACGACTGAAGAGGGAATGGCAATTCTGTGCTCAAATTGTGGGGGTGCTACACCAGTCACTGAGGCCAAGGAAGACAACACGGTCGAATGTTCTTATTGTGGCGTTACGCTTGGACTAAGCAGTGTCTTCGTTCCCTGTGAGAATCACCCGGATTACTTGGCTGCGACAAAATGTTCTGTCTGCGGGCAGTACTACTGCCGCAAATGCCTGACAGCCCAAGAACCACCTGTCGATGAGAGATGGGAGGGTTCAACCGTGTTCCTCTGCCAGAAGTGCTTTGAAGGCAGATACCGTCCAGCTGTAACGACGACCTCTCTTGTCATTCCTATCGATGATCTCTTCCAGAAAGCAGGTGGCAGGTTCTCTCGAATTGGGGGAATCTACAGACGGTTTCTCGGCATGTATGGCCGATCGATGCGATGGGTTGCGGAGTTGGCTGGGCATATGGCTGCGGCAATTCCGAAGTCTGGTGGGGGTGGCAGTGGAGATGATGCCGCCGCTGCACTTGTTGTTCTAGTTCTGATTGTGATAGCGATACCCGTAGCCATCGGAGTCATTCTTCTCCTTGCAGGCATCGTCATAATTCCGATTCTCTTCTATGTTGGTCTGGTTGGAGTAACGGTCGAAGCGGTTCGGATAATACGTCATACTGATTTCATGTCCCTCGAAGAGGCCCGAGATATAGGGATATCCAAGCACGAGAAGCCCAAGCAGAAAGAGTCACCCATGCGAGAGGTCACCAGGGAGTGGCAGAACACGGACAGGGCGAAACAATCGTCTGAGGCTTGGCTGAGGAGGACCTAGGGATGATTCAGACTGTATTATGTCCCGTCTGCGGCGGGAGAATCGCCTTCGCCAATCCAGATGAGGTCAATCGTTGTGAGTACTGTGGCAGTCCTGTACTAGGCTCCAACCAAGACAGAAACTGTGAGAACCATCCGGACCGGTTAGCCAAAGGAGTCTGCCATGTCTGTAGCAAGCTCGTATGTGAGGAATGCATGCAGCGTCGTGTTGCTGACTACGGCGGCAAACTTCTGACGATTGTAAACTGCACGAATACAGAATGCATTGAGGCTAGTAGCTGGGCCAAACCTCGAAATGAGGAATTAGAGCGACTAACAGATTTCGGCTGGGCGGACGGGATTGACAATGTCATCTTCAGAATCACCGGTTTCGGGGCAGTCTTGATGATGGTTTTTGAGCTCGTCTTCGTCTTGTCACTACTCTACATCCAATACTTGACTCCCTTCGGTTGGAGTGATCAGAACATGCCGTATATCGTTCTCAGAGGGGATATCGTCATAATCCTGAGTATCTTAGGGAATCTCTTATCGGCGATGCTGCTTCAGACTGCACTCCAGGTCTACGCCCACGACAGACAGCTTACGTCTGGCATTGTCCTTCTTTTCCTCATTGTCCTCGAGGCTGCGTTTCTCTTGTTCAGAGGGCTGTATTTCGGGCTACGATCTTATCCAAACCCGTACCTCGTACCTGGGCTTCTTGCTGCATTCCTCTTCGCGACAATACTTGTCTTCGTTGGATCGCTCATGGCTGTCTATATCGGATACAAGAAGCGCTCTCAGGTGAAGGATGCATATGCCAAACTAGGTCTCAAAGAACGGTAAGAATCGCTCAAGGTGATGGGACATCGAAGAGGTCAATCAGTCTGAATCTGTTGACATCTACAAGACCCATGTCGGTTATCTTCAGGTGTGGAATAACAGGTAAGCTGAGAAACGCCATTGCCATGAACGGCTCCTCAAGATCAGAGCCAAGTGTATCCGCAGCCTCCCGTAGGTCTTTGAGTTTCTCGCTGACTTCTTCTATTGGTCTATCAGACATCAGACCTGCAATCGGAAGTGGCAGAGCCTCTAGCACTTCTCCGCCACGAATGACAGAGATACCGCCCTGCATACGAGCCAGCTGAATAGCCGCCTCCATTAAGTCATGGTCATTAGTCCCCACGGCGACAATGTTGTGGCTGTCATGAGCTATTGACGAGGCCATCGCACCCTCCTTCAAGCCCATCCCTCTGACAAACCCAAAGGAATGAGGGGGCGTGGCATTATGTCGTTCTATCACTGCTACCTTGAGCAGGTCTCTATCCACATCGGGTATGGCTAGTTCACCATCAACAGGGGTTTCTTCAACAAGATGCTCCGTCACCAGCTGGTTTGGAATCATGCCGATGACATTCATCAAGTCGCCTCTTGCCCTGACCTGGAAGTCATCGGGCTCCAGATAGTGAATGTTCACTGAACGCCTCAATCGTGGTTGTTCCTGAACCCCAAACTCCTGGACCATCTGGCCACCCTTTGCAACAAGTGTTCCCTGTTTCAAAACCATCTCGACATTAACATCTTCCAGATTGTCAAGAACTGTAATATCTGCGTGGTAACCGGGAGCTACAGCACCTACGTATTGAAGCCCGTAATGACGTGCCGTTGAAAGCGTTGCCACTTTGATCGCCAGTATAGGATCGAGGCCAGACTGAATTGCAGTTCTCACCATGCTGTCGATGTGTCCCTTCTCAAGCAGATCTAGAGTATTTCGATCATCTGTGCATAGACTGCAGAAGTCTGCAGTCTCCGGTCGAATAACGCCGATAAGGTCCTGAAGATTCTTGGCGGTTGATCCTTCTCTGATATGGATATGCATGCCTCTGGCAAGTTTTCGTTCTGCCTCTTCCAGTTCTGTGCATTCGTGTTCGCTTGTGATTCGGGCGGCACAATATGCATTCAGTTCGTGCCCATCAATACCGGGAGCATGACCATCGACCCGCTTGCCCATTGATAGCGCTACTCGTATCTTCTCGAGAATCTCAGGTTCTCGAAACACAACGCCCTGATAGTTCATGGCCTCCGCTAACCCAAGAACGTATTCTTCTGTCATCAACGGTTGGATGTCCAAGAAATCAAGAGCTACACCGTTGGTTTCGAGGTCAGTTGATGGAACACAGGAGGGAAGCATAATATAGAAGTCCAGAGGTCCGCCTCGCATACTCTTGCTCATGTACATTATACCCTCCATGCCCAGCACGTTGGCGATTTCGTGAGGATCTGCAATAACAGAGCCGGTCCCATGTGGTACCACAGCTCGAGCATACTGAATTGGCATGACCATGGACGACTCCACGTGAACATGTCCATCGATGAATGAGGGGACAACACATTTCCCTTCAACATCAATGATATTACTGCCCACATATTCGCCTATTCCTGCAATGTAGTTGCCGTGAATTGCAACATCACCCTCTTCGATCTCGCCGCTGAACACATTGACGACAGACGCATTCTTCAAGACCAAATCTGCACGCGTTCTTCCGGCTGCAACATCAATCATCTCATCGAGGGGATACTCTGCTGGACGTGACAGAAACAACACAAGGTTCTCCTTACTCTTTTCCTAACCTCTTGTGCCAATTAATGAAAAGGCTTTCCAAATGAGCTGTCTGATGCTATCCAAGATCAACAGAAACAGCTTCAGTCGTATCATCAGACTTATCAGACAATTCATTATAGTTAATAGGGTGAGACAAATGGCAGACAAGAGACTCCAGTGTCAATTCTGTGACGAAACATTCGACTCTAAAGAAGAGATGAAGAAACATGCCATGAGGCATCATCCAGAAAAAATGAAGGGCGAATAGTTCCCTTCTGTTTCTCCTTTTTTCGCGTGCAGTTCTCTTTTATGTGAGAGTAGCTACTTGAATGCAAGAACACGGTCTATGTGGTATTAGCATTGAAACGAACAAGTGGTCATTCCATCGACTATCAATTCATTTCGATAAGGATGACAAAGAAACTCACTGAAGACGATGAATTGGTATCTCTACTTCTCGATACAACGAAGGAGATGGGCCAACCGCTCAGGGCGGGCGATATCCTTGTGATAGCCGCCTCAGTCGTGTCCAAAACAGAAGGAAGATCTGTGCTATTGAAAAGCATAGTTCCGTCGCGTCGAGCCCTCGGCATTGGACATCGAATCGATGTGGACCCGCGTAAGGTTGAGCTTGCTCTTCGCGATTCAGAACGAGTTGTGCGCTCAGACCGGGTTCTCATAACGAAGCGTCCCGACGGACTTATCACGGACATGAGCGGCATTGACGAGAGCAATGTTGAGCATGGTAGAGTCCTCTTGCTTCCAGGAGATCCCCGCAGTTCGGCGTTGGCAATCCACCGTGACATTGGCCGTTTGACAGGTTTGCATGTCCCGGTCATCATCGTCGATACCCAAGGGAGACCGTGGCGGCTAGGCGCAGTAGGAGTCGCAGTTGGCGTTGCTGGAATGAAGCCC
>SDNO01000161.1 GCA_004524435.1 Candidatus Thorarchaeota archaeon
AATTACAGAAGGGGTTCATAAAGCATGAACGTCCATGCAAGAAGACACTTCCCGATATTGTTTTGAGAGAGAATGCCCTGGCCCACTTGGAGAGTGAGAAACGTACGTCGTGGACCATACTCTGGGTCGTCATCAGCTCATCCCAAGAAGGGACTAATCCTATGGTCGGATGCTGGCGACGAGGTCAATCTCTGGCTCTTCTTCCCAGAGAGGACAGGTCATCGTATGGTGGCCGCCCTGATTCTTGGACAGTCATCGGAGACCCTTCGTCCGGGGTGGCATCCATGTGTGGTTGACCCAGAGCAACTCAAGGCAAAGGCCGAGATGGCGCTGGAGGGGTGGAAGGAGCAGCCAATCGTGGTTACATCTATGGAGAGTAGGCACGTGCTATGGATGCGAGCAGAGGAAGACTCTACTTGGCTGTTTCTAGGCGTAATGGACTATGGTTCTCCACCGTCGGGACAGAGGCTGCCGGTCCGATGGCTGAGAATCAGCCACCCGGAGGTCCAGACACAGGGCATTCTTCAACAACCCGCGATTGCGATAGACTCTGACGAAACGTCCTCGGAGATAGAAGAGATACTCAGAGAGGCGGCCTCGTGGACTGGAGAGATTGCAGACGTTGACTGCCTGGTCACCGTTGATGAGAAGGAGAGAGTATTCGCAGTCCTCTTTGAGAGAAGGTCTGATGGTCGACGGATTGCCTCTCGGACAACGAATCGGACCGACGAGCTGCTCCATCTTCTTCGCTATCCTCTGACTGAAGGAGGTTTCCCGGAAGCCGAGGATGGAACCTTGATGCGGTGGAATTACCTCAGCGATGTGCGATATGATGATGTCTTCCTGAAGGGTAAGACCAGGGAATGGCTCAGTCTGAGTCTTCTCAAGCCATTGGTGCACAGCCCCCGATTTCTCTCCGGTTGCTATCCAGTCCCGGAAACCTGTGAGGGCCTCTTGAGAACCAGACTTGGAGATGATATCACTCTGGTAGTAGACATAGATGAGAAGAACAGACAAGCCGGTTCAAAGTCCTTTCTCCGAGCACGAGTGATAGATGTTTCCGAGAGCTCGGGTCTTCGAAGACTTGAGAGTATGTTTCTGCGCCCCTTTGATATTGCCTTGCTTGCAGAATGTGAACAGATTGTGGATACCGAGAGAAGATTGCGACATGTCATGCAGCTTGATGTCACGAGTCTTCTAGGCATGAAGTTCTCATCTTGGTACTCGCGCTTCGAACGATTCAGTGAGTTTCTAATGGCTGCTGCAGAGGAGGCTGCTGCTGCAGAGGCGGAGTTCATAGAGGAAGATGAAGTAACAGAGAAGGTCTCGCTCTTTGATGCTGAGGAGGTCAATGTCGTAAGGATTGATCTCTATGAGAGGGGACGGGAGAGACGGTTAGTGGCTGATGCCGTCCTCTCCCCTACGAGAGACATGGAGAGTCAGGCTACAATCCGCGTCTTTGAGATGAGAATATTGAACACGAGGGCGCCTGTGGGCTACGAGCATGTTGATCTGATTGTGACACGATACCTGAAGGGATATGACCTTCAGAAGGACCTTATCGATGAGATTGTGGATTACGTCTGTGAGAGACTAGAAGATGAGGGCTTTCCGATCACCTACGACTAGTTTCTGGCGGGCGAATTTCTCATCTATCTACACGTCACCGTCGCCCCGAACGGCCTAGATTCTTCCCTTAGGTGCTAGGATAAGTCATCCTATGAAGAGGCGCGCGTTGCATATCGGACAGAGAACCACTCTGTCTGCGACAGGTGTTGCGTTTGCCAGCTCAAAGGACATACCGCAGTCAGGACAACGGTACATCTCCAACCCCGCAACCTGCTCTGCGGGGAGGGCATGATGGCGCATGGGTTCGAAGATCTCCTCATCTCGTGATGTGTCACCAGATACCGAGTGCCCCTGTGCCCATCTGAATGCTGTGTAGAGAAACAGGATTACGCCGGGTACGAGCAGTATGGTATAGAAGAGGACATCTTCATAGGAAGCTGTGAGAACAACCACTAGAATCAGAGTGATTCCTAAAGCCAATAAGACAAAGAACACTATCCAGCGGAACAGAGATACCTCGCCTTGTGGAACATCTTCGCGGTAATTGTCATCCATCATGATGAGTGGGATAGGAAACCGGTGGATTTCAGCCTACCGTATCGCAGACGAATCAGAGAATGGGTTCCGGCGGCGACTGTTTCGAATAGTTCGAGCAACTATGAATACAGACACGGCGAACACTCCTGCAAGAAACAACAGAAGAACTGCATTCAGTCGCTGGTCAGGAATGAATAGAACAATAAAACCGGGAGATACAAGGAGCGCAATGACCAAAATCGTAAGGACCATTCGAATGCGGCTGATGGCGGAGCCTTCCTCGTGCCACAGTTCCCCGTTCATGGCGAGCACCAGCATCTCTCACGCGGAAGCCGATAAGACTGCTTCGAAGTAGGAAAAACATCTCCAGAACCCTTTGAGGGCAGGACGCCTCTGTCTTCATAGAACGTTTGAAATAGACCAGAATGAGTAGCTGTAACGACCACGAATGACGTAGGTAGATGAGATGAATACCAGACAGACACAGAGCAGTCTGATGTGCCAAGGGTATGTTGGCCGATTCCTTCGAATAGCCACAATTCTGGTCATCACGCTTATCTTGCTCCCGCTAAGGGTGCTTGTCTTTGGTTCAGGGCCAGTAGACTCAATGTTGGCTCTCGGGCTTCACTATGGGGAAGGTTGGATTGTTGTTTCTCTTATGGTCGTAGGACAGGCCATAAGGTATCTGCTGTCGCAACGAAACCTATGCCTGCGGGCATCATTCGTTTCGTTGATCAGCTCTCTTGTTGTGGTGTTTCCTCTTCTCTATCTCGTCACGTCAACGGGGACAATCATCCCTGTGTTCAATCTACCACCAGTTGCAGATTATGAACCCCTAGGTGTGTTCTCTGCCCTGATTCTTGTGCCCATATTGGGTCTGGGGGGCATTATTCTCGTGAGTACTATCGGACTCTTTGATGCTTTGAGGAATCGAGAGAAACAATGGAACCGGTAAGAGAACCTTCTGCGCTCTCCTATCTTGCTAGAATGCTGAAAAAGAACGAAGGAACGCGGGCCGTGCGGCCCGGTTCAGTGAACTAGCAGTTGTATCGGTCTATTTCTTCTTGGCCGCACCCATGTCCTTGGGTGTGACATCAAGAACAACACCGACCGCAACCGTCATGCCCATGTCTCGAACGGCAAACCGACCAAGCTGGGGAAGGTCCTTGTATTTCTCGATCACCATCGGTTTGAGTGGGACGAGCACTGCGTGCATTGACTCGCCTTTCTTGATGTAATCAGGATTTTCCTGGGTGACCTGGCCTGAACGCTGGTCGAGTTTCTTGAGGAGCTTGTCGAACCTACATGCAATCTGTGCAGTATGAGCGTGGATGACTGGGGTGTAACCCACAGTGATTGCAGTTGGATGCTGGATGACCATGACCTGACCTGTGTAGTCTGCAGCCACAGTTGGGGGTGCATTCTCAGGACCAGCAACGTCACCACGACCAAGGTCCTTCCTCTCGACACCACGGACGTTGAATCCAATGTTGTCGCCGGGGACCGCTTCGGCCATTTCCTCATGATGCATCTCGATGGTCTTGACCTCACCAGTCTTGTTTGGCGGCATGAAAGTAATCTTTGAACCGACTTTCAGCACACCGGTCTCAACACGACCGACTGGAACAGTACCGACACCCTTGATAGAGTAGACATCGTTGATTGGCACACGTAGGGGCTTGTCGATTGGCTTCGGTGGAAGCTCAACAGTGTCAAGTGCCTCTAGCAGGCTTGGACCCTCATACCATGGGGTCAGGTCTGGAGTCTTTTCCTTCAGGTTGCATGCGGATAGCGCAGATGTTGGAATGAAGTCCATCTGATCTGTCTTGTAGCCGATGCTCTTCAGGAATCCACCGACCTCTTCCTTGACTTCCTTGTACCTATCTTGGCTGTATTCGACGCTATCATCGTCCATCTTGTTGATGCACACAATGATGCTGGGGACACCAAGAGTCATGGCAAGGTATGCGTGCTCCTTGGTCTGACCGCCAGGGCCAATACCGGCCTCGAATTCACCCTTCTTGGCTGAAACAACCAAAAGGGCAACGTCGGCCTGGGATGCGCCTGTGATCATGTTCTTGATGAAGTCCTTGTGTCCGGGAGCGTCAATAATCGTGTAGTAGTACTTGTCAGTGAGGAACTTGAAGAACGCAATGTCTATCGTAAGTCCTCGCTCTCGCTCCTCTTTCAGCCTGTCGAGGGCAAACGCCCACGCCCAGGAGGGACGGCCAAGTTTCTCGGCCTCAGCCTTGTGCTGCTGGAATGTTCTCTCGTCTACAGCACCGGTTTCGTAAAGTAACCTGCCCGTCATAGTCGACTTTCCGTGGTCTACATGTCCTATGACGACCAGATTTAGGTGCTCTTTGTCTTTTTTGCTCAATTATAACACCACGTTTTTCTGAAGTCCAATCCCATATCTGGGGAATAGACTAGTCCTCCAGTTTGA
>SDNO01000036.1 GCA_004524435.1 Candidatus Thorarchaeota archaeon
CTCCGCTACCGGATCACGCAGTGTTACCCGCGTGCCGTATGGTCTCGGTGGTCAGATTTAGCCCCGTCCATTTTCAAGGCCGAGAGCCTCGGTCTGTGAGCTGTTACGCTTTCGTTCGGGGATAGCTGCCTCTAAGCTCACCCCCAGACTGTCTTGGGCTCTCGACACCCTTCTTCACCGCACTTATCTGACACTTAGGGACCTTAACCACACTCTCGGTTCTCCCCATCTCGGCCTGCCGGGCTTACCCCGGGCACCCGTCTCCTACCGTCTACAGTTCACGCAGCTTCGGAGTTTTCAGGAAGGTGAATCTCTTGACGAGACCCGAGCCTATCCGAAAGTGCTCTACACCACATGATACCTCAGGTAGGGCTTGGCTACGACCAACTTCGCGGAGAACGAGCAATCACCAGTCTAGATAAGCCTTTTACCCCTAGGCCCAGCTCAACGGAACGAGTTGCACGTCAGAACCCTTTCGGGCCTCCACCGAGCTTTCGCCCGGCTTCACCCTGGCCAGGCCTAGATCGACTGGTTTCTCGTGTCATGGGAGTGACTACGCGCACATTTCACACGCCGCCTCTCACCGGCGAACCGGCTGCAGGCATATTGGTTTCCCTTCGTTTTCGACTTGACGTCTTATCCTCGCCACGCCCATGAACTCCCTGGCCCGTGTTTCAAGACGGATGATGCAGACGCGATCCACTCAGTTCCTACTGCAGGGTCTCCCCTGTTTCGTTCTCCGAGTATCTCCTCTTTTAGTCCGCATCCTTTGATTAGATTGCTGGTTTCAGGTGCTTTTCACCCCGCTCCCGCGGCGCTTTTCAACGTTCGCTCGCGCTACGTAGTAAGCTATCGGTTTGGTTGAGTATTTAGGCTTCGCAGATTGTGCCTGCGTCATTCACGCGAGAAGTCCGACCCGCGCTACTCTGGTACCTGGGACATGCCTGTGGTTTACGTCTACGGGGGTATCACCCTCTCTGCCGCGTCGTTCCAGACGACTTTGACTTTGACACGTCGGCACTTGTCCCGGCCCTTACACCACATCTCCCAGCACTCTTCGCGCTGGGATTCAGTTTGGCCTATTCCCCTTTCGCTCGCCGTTACTCAGGGAATCCCTTCTGGTTTCTTTTCCTGGGCATACTAAGATGCTTCAGTTCTGCCCGTACCCTTTCCAGATTTGACTCTGGAATCATGCAGGGTATTAACCCACATGTGGAAGTCCTATTCGGGAACCCACGGATCAATGGCTTCATGCGCCTACCCGTGGACTATATCGCAGCTTGTCGCGCCCTTCATCGGCTAACCAACCAAGTCATCCACCAACAACCGTTTAGCGAATTGCATGTCTAATCATGTAACCGGCACAGTATTACCCTATGCCAAGTTTGGGCCAAGTAGTTGTCATCATCCTATGCAGTCTTGACAGAGGTCCTTCCGTCATGAAGACGGCGGGTACAACCCGTAGAACCTGTATCAGGACAGACCCCCCATCGAGAATGACTCCATCATCATGTCTGGTCCCGATGGTTTTCCGCTGAACGGGCGTGTTGTGCCCTTTCAGAGGGTAGGATCGTTGCTCCACACCCAATAGAGGGGTGTGTGCTCGCGAACCACTTCTGGTTCCGATTTAAAGCTTGCTATACATCGAGATTCGCCAGAACGGCTTCACAGCGACCTTCCATAGCCGCCGAACAATGCCTTCTCTACTCGACGAAAGCAAGATTAGTTGCGATTCGTCCGAAGATAAAGCTTCCGCAAGATGCTACGATGCTCAACTAATCAGTGCATCATATTGCCCTGTCAAGTGCCTTGACTTGGAGTTCCATGAGCTCTGAGATTCCTTGTTCGGCCAAATCAAGCATCTCGTTTAACACATCTCTATCAAAGGACAGTCGCTCTGCTGTGCCCTGGACTTCAACAAAATCAGGACCCAACATCACGATGTTCATATCAACATCAGCCACCGAGTCCTCGATGTAAGCCAAGTCTAGAAGGCACTCGTCGTCGATGACACCAACACTGACTGCTGCAACCTGCCCCTCTAGGGGGAGGTCTGGGATAAGGTCCATATCCACCATGTACTGAAGAGCATCTACTAGCGCTACATAGGCCCCGGTGATAGAGGCGGTTCGGGTTCCACCGTCGGCCTGGATGACGTCGCAGTCCAGACGGATCGTGTTCTCGCCCATCCGCTCAAGGGCGACGGCTGCACGAAGAGAACGCCCAATGAGACGCTGTATCTCTTGGTTCCGACCACTGAGTTTGTATCTGTTTGTCCGATCATCCGTGGCCCGTGGGAGCATACCGTATTCTGCGGTGACCCAGCCTCTGCCGCTCCCATTCAACCAGCCCGGTACGCTCTCCTCCACCGTGGCAGTGCAGATGACATGGGTGTCCCCGGTCTTGATGAGGACAGACCCCTCAGGGTGTTTCAAGTAGTTTCTCTCAATCACAACTGGCCTGAGCTCATTGTTCTCTCTACCATCGAAGCGGGGCATCGTACCAACTCAGTTCTCTTCGGGACAAACCCCTCTTTAATTGCTGTGGCCGGAGAGAGAGTTCGCTCCTCACAGATAGTTTTATTGTTGATGGTTGGATAACCAGCACAACAGGCTCTCTGTCAGAGATCATAAGAGGCGAGATTCCATTGATGAATATTCGAAAACAGTTTGACCAGGCTTTGAATGACACTGTGGAAGAATGGAAGAAGAGAGATTCGGTGAAGGGCGTCTATGTCTTCGGTTCGTATGCAGAAGGAGTCGCCACAAGTTTCTCAGATCTCGACATCTGTATTGTCTGGGAAGGTTCTGAGGCCCCGGTCAGACTGCTTGCCAAACACAAGGGTGTTAGGATTGATATGGTCTTCCTTCCCACTGAGCAGATTGAGGGGGTTCTCTCAGGACGGATACAAGAGCCCTTCCGGATTGCAGAG
This sequence comes from Candidatus Thorarchaeota archaeon, assembly GCA_004524435.1. Taxonomy (GTDB): domain Archaea; phylum Asgardarchaeota; class Thorarchaeia; order Thorarchaeales; family Thorarchaeaceae; genus TEKIR-12S. The sequence continues at coordinate 2,933 of SDNO01000036.1, forward strand.
GTCGTTGTTATTCTGGACGATGCAGAAGTGGTCTATGACTCCGATGGCTCGCTTAAGCAATGGCAGGATACGGCAGCAGATTATAGATGGCCCCAGAATGTCATTGAAGAGATGAAGCGGGGAGCTATACAGTCCCTGACCAATGCTGAAAAGTATGCAGACAAGAATGATACTGAAAGCGCTGTCAATGAGCTCAGGAATGGCCTTTTTGACCTCGGGCGTGTCATCGTCATGAAGAACAACGAATACGGTATAATCAGGCCATCAGAGGTCCTTGTTGAGGTACGCATGTTAGACCCGATAGCATACCCGCTCTTCCTGCGCACCTTCAAGCTCAAGGGAATGGAGGAAGAGGAGATACTGACAATTCTAGATGATGTTGAGCAGTGGCTGGCAAGGACAGCAGAGAGAGTGGACGAAGAGGATGTGCAGAACAGAAGCATTGAGTTCCTCTCCCAGGCGCAGAGGGAGTTCTATGGAGCCAACAATCTGGCTATAGGAGGAGATCTGGAGCTGGCGGTCTTGGAACTGAGGCTCACAATCAAGAAACTTGGCTTCGCCCTTCTTGCGACAGAGGGGCTTCTATTGGAAGAGAGAGGGCAGCTGGTCGAGGCTTTGAGAGAGCGAGAACCCAAATTTTTCGAGAACATATTCGTGGAGTACGGTGCCTTCGACTTTCAGCCGAGAGGAGTTAAGCGAAGCATAGGCGAGGCCAAATTCATAGCAAGTAGACTCTGAGTTTTCGGATAGATTGATTAAGTGCCTAGATTCGAGAATGGTTGAGGTGCTCATCATCTCATCAGCTGAACTGGAAATCATCAGCCTTCTAAGCGTCACACTCACCCATGAGAAACAGATGAAACTTGAGGAAGAGTTCAAACGCTATGCTGATGCCGTCAACTATGTCATACGAGCAATAATGCAAGAACACTATCCCACGGCAGGTAAGACCATTACGGAGGTGCAGGATGACTTCGCCGAACGGTTCGGTCGAAGAGTCGAGTATCTACAGGACATCACCAAGTCTGCACGGGTGACTATAGGACAGCATAGAAGGATGGCGAATCTAGTTCGGACAATGAGAGGGAAGATGCCCAGATTCCGGGAGGGCAAGATGATATTCTCGGAACCTATAGTCAAACTTGACTCCAAGGGAATACGCCTCTTCATCACGAGAGACGACGTTCTCCCGATACCCTTTGACAAGCATAGCAGGAATGCAGAGAGCGATATTCTGGAAGATCTTGAGCGAGGCAGGAGAAGGCTCGACCGAATTAGGCTGACCAGACATAGAGAGGGGTTCGTAGAATTAGATGTCAGAGTGATTGGATAGACTCAGGGTGCCAAGATATCAGCGAGCCCGAGTAGTCAGACATAAACACGCTCGGAGGCTTCATGCATGTGCCTACAGCACAGACGCCGGTTTCCAGCCTGATGCTATCAACAACCTCGCCCGTTACAAGATTCCAGACGTTCACTCGCCGGTCCCAGCCTCCAGACACCAAATGTGTACCCGAAGGCAAAAGGGATAGAGAAGTGACCACATCAGAATGGGCATTCAAATCGGTCACACGATTCGGCTCATCGAGGCTGAGCGACTTGATAGTGCCACTGTGAAGTCCAATGAAGATGCGGTTGATATCAGGTCCGATTGCCAGACAACGCATCCTCTCCTTAGTATGAAGAATCTCATTGATGAGCGAGTACTCCTTCATATCCCAGAGATAACAGGACCCATCCCAGCCCACGCTCACCAGATGCTTTCCATTCCGAGCAAACCCAAGACCTGAGACATCTCTTGTGTGAGCGGATAGGTTGCGAATACACTTCAGTGACTTCGTGGAGAATACCTTAATCTGACCATCTCGAGAGCCTGCAGCCCCCTTTCTCCCTCCAGGTGCAACCGCCAGCGACTTGACAGCTGTGTTGTGTTTCATCTCGTGGTTCTCAGCTGGTCTTCTTGATGTCCGCCACATCCTTGTGGTACCGTCCCAGCTTCCGGAAAAGACGCTATCACCCGACTTTGAGAAACGAACAGCAGATATGACCTGCTCATGACCGTTGAAGGCCTTCCTTGGTTTCCCAGATTTTGCGTCGAGAATGAGAACCCGTGCATCAAGGGTCCCGCATGCAATTCGTTTACTCTTTGGAGAAACAGAGATCTCTGTGAGAGGTGATGCCGCTGAGCCAGAGGGTCGGAATAGCAGATTTGTCGGCAAGGATGGTCACCTAAGAGTGCTCCATCCTTCTATCTAGACTCTTTTGAATAAAAACGTGTGTGGAATATCATTGTCTTCTCCTGTACACAATGACTGCAATAATCACCAGAGGAGGGACAAGAAGGACCACATAGAAGATGAAGTCGGAACTGAAAGGATCTACAGGATAGGTTTCGTCGGAACGATTGACAAGGAAACTCTCGAGAACTGTTCCTACAGCTTCAAGGCTTCCAGCACTGCATTTGTCCGGGGTGTCCTCAAGTGTATGCCAGTACCATGGAAATGGACTGTGTTGGATGATATCAAGCGCGGGAATCTGAGCGTCCAAGAAAGGCCGATGGTCATCCAGTATGGATCCGCCACTGACATCAAGGAATTTGTCATCGTGTCCCAGCTCAGCAGCAAGCGCCCATACTGCATCTTGAAGCGAGTCCGTTGATGTGAGTTCTCGCTCAAGTCGAAGGTCAGCATCACCAACCATGTCTACCAGAATCATTCCGCTCAGACCCGATGCCTTCGTAGGCGGTAGTTGATCCACGTAATACTCAGAACCGACAATCCAGTCCCAACCATCGACATTCCCACTATCCTCGGCGTCGAACAGGACTATCTCAATGGCTGAGCGGGAAGACTCCGGAATGACTCGGGATAATTCCAAGAGAACGGCCACTCCGCTTGCACCATCATTTGCCCCAAGGATGGGTTTCGACCGGTTCTCAACAGCAGGATCTCGATCCGCCACAGGTCGAGTATCATAGTGTGCGCCCAGAATGAAGCGGGGCTGGGTATCAAGACCCCAGTTCGCAATGATGTTGACACATTCCGTTTCCCTGTAGTTGAAAGATTGCAGGGTAACATTCCATTGACCGGTCTCGAGAATCCCAACAAGATAGTCCCTGCACTGACTCAGGTTATCAGAACCGGGTGGACGAGGACCAAAGTCGCATTGCTCTAGCAAGTAGTCCATTGCATTGCCCCCGTCGAATAGCAGTGCCTCGGACATCATTACCATACCAGATGAGGGTGAAACACCCAGACTCAGAATGAGGAGGACTACGAGAGGAACTACTTTGCGCATTGGTCACATATCCTGAATCCTGGTCTGTGAAAGAGCCTAAGAAACTTTCCAGTTATGACCTTACTCTATCGTATACCAAGTCCCTGATGAGATGGGGAATCTCGGTGGGAAGTTTTCGTAGGACTGTGGCGGGAATCTCCGAGTAGCCTATCTCTCCTCTTGCCAGCATGGCCATAATCTCACAGGATAGATTGAGTTTAGCGGCCTGTCTAAGGACCGAGTCCGCAAAGGATGTTCCCTTCAATGCTGCCCAACGTGCCATCTCAAAATCAGAGGAGAAGGCCTTTCTGCATTTCTCTTGATATCTTCTCAGGTGCTGCTCGGCTGAGCGTCCCTTTCTCAATAGGTCCAAGATGACCTCAGCTGCAAAGCGGCCGGATCTCATGGCGTAGGCGATTCCCTCACCCATCATTGGGTCTACAAACCCGGCTGCGTCCCCTACGAGAATGCATCTATCAGTGACATTCTTGCTATTCAGGCCATCACCCCCAAGGAAGTAGGTACGCCGCTTCTCGGGGGTCAGCTCGAATCCGAATCGTTGTTCAAGACCCTCTACAAATCCATCAAAATCGGGACGTAGTCGTTTCATGTGTACCCCAGCGCCGGCGATTCCTATGCCCAGATGTTCTTGCTTCGGAAACACCCAACCATAGCTCACCTTTCCCGACTGTGGATAGATCTGCAGGATGTCGGCTCGTCCATCACATGCCTCCTTGACTCGAGGCTCCCCTACTGCAAAATCTGCCTCCATACCCAATCCGATTCTTGTTAGGTCTTTCCTCTGAGGTCGGAGCCCTAAGGAGCGACTTACGACAGAGTTGACTCCATCTGCACCTACGAGAAACTCTGACTGGTATTCGTCTCCATCTTCTGTCAGTGCACAAACACGGTCTGATTCAATCATTACATCCTCAACGGGCAGCCCTTCTACCAGATGGGCTCCTGCCCTTTCGGCCCGCCTTGCTAGATAGTGATCAAAGGCTGCCCTGTTGGTAGTTATTCCAATGAGCCTCTCCGAGGAGAATTCCGGCGCTGAGCCGTTCGGAAGCACAAATCTCAGACCGTAGATTTCTCGTTCAACAAGCCTCCTCGGCAGATCACCCCCAAGAATATGGATGCCTCGATACATGACTGCGCCGCCGCAAGGTTTGTCCCGCGGAAGGCGATACTTCTCTAAGAGAGCTACATCCACACCTCGAGAGGCCAGTTCGTAGGCAGCGATTGTCCCAGATGGACCAGCTCCCACGACCACCACTTGATACATCTCTACACTCTGACCTCCCTGATACCGCCTGAGAGGGGATTTTCCCACCACTCAAGTTAGCCACCATAGCTTTCCGTATTTAATGGTTCACATCAGCGAGAAGCCATCCAACAAAGTATCATCAGACAGGGCGGGGGCCTATTTTCCCCTCTGTTGCCAGGGGCTAGAGATCACGACAGTCCTTACAGCCAGGGCGGGGTCTAAGACCAAGATGACGCATTATCTTTCCACCAGGCATCCGTGTTTCTTCGCCATCACTATCTTCCGATGACTCTGCTGGAACCTCCCGGCGGCCAACCTGCTCAAATCCATATGCTGTGATGAGCAAGCGAGAGGGACGATTCTCTTCGTATACCTCACAATAGACTTCTTCCACGCCCGCCTCGAGGAAATACTCAGAGGCTTTTTCGATTAGGGCGGTCGCGATTCCCCGACGTCTGCGAGAGGGCAAGACTCCAATTCCCGTTATCTCACCGTATACAGACCCTTCATCTTTCTCTACAAAACAAGCAATGAACCCCGACAGCTCTTTCCAGAGTACGGCAACAAAGATTCCTTCCGTATCCAGTTTCTTGGCATCCTCCAGTGTCAAAGGACAGAAGGGGTCGGGTGATGCGATGAAACAGCGATTGTAGAGGTCGACGAATTCCTCCATCTCATCTCGGTGAAGGTTCCTGACTGTAACATACTGAGGCACCTCCTTCTCTTTCCACCATTCGGTGGCAAGCTCCAGTGCCTTCTGGGCATCGGCCTTCATAATCAGGTATGAATGAACAGAAGAATCCGACTTGGACTTGACTCCATCAGCTGCCATCGTTCAATCCTCCAGTAGCATACCACATTCATGGATAACAATCTGTTGTTGAGCTGTATTTTCTATTCGGAGAGAATTGAATCAATGGCTGCTATCGTTGCCTGTATCGACTTCTGGACAGCATCGACAAGTAGAGGATTCTGCTCGCCAGACTCCTCGGCCTCATCCTCTTGTTCGCCTTTCTGTGCACCGTGGAGATTGCCGTCGCAGGATAGAATCGATGCTGCTTCAAGTCCGTGAGTACTTGCGAACACATATACCAAGGAACTCTCCATCTCAACACATTTGACCCGAGCCCTTGTCCAGATCTCCAATTGGTCCACAATCCGATCTGCATAGTAGACATCACTTGTCCAGCAGACACCAGTGTGAATACGGTCAGGTGGAAGCAATTGGCCAATCTCTCTCCGGAGGGCTTGGAACCACCTAGGAGAGGCCACTGCAGGGTACTCCATCGGCGCATAGTTCAGCCCTGTGCGCTCATCACGAATGCATCCCGTCGGGACCACAACGTCGCCTGTCACCACTTCTGGGTCTATGCCACCACACGAGCCGATACGGATTATTACCTCCGCTCCAAGAGTAGCAAGTTCTTCTATACAGATGTGAGTGGAAGGTGTACCAATTCCTGTTCCCGAGATTGTGACCGGGATTCCACCAGGGGTGTATGCACGGTAGGTGACAAAACCTCGGTACCGAGCGACTTCTTCCGCATCCTTCATCTCAGCTGCAATCTTTGGGACCCTATCTGGGTTTCCAGCAATCAATGTAACTCGTTCTACATCACCTTCTCCAACGCGGAGATGCGGTTGAATACGACGTTTCACATCAGCCACCGAGTAATGGATGCGGTCTGCTTCCTTTTTCATTGTTCGGATTGCAGTCGGTTGGGTGAAGGTTGTTTACATTCCATCCGCTTCATCAGGCAGTCCACACAGACCCACTGCCCAGATACAAGGAAGGTCCGTCCCAGATATACCAGTGATTTGCCACATACTGAGCACGGGTTCAAGGAGTCAGGATAGTTCTCAGATAGGTATACCAGTAGAAGGGATATGAGCCTTCGACGTCCAGACAGGGTTTGCACAACATCAACATCCTTTCTTATGCGTTCTTACGATGCCTTATTAGCTCCGACAACATAATTGGGATTCACTGATTCCCGGGGAGTGCTTACGAGCGCGTCTTGTGAGTGTCCCGTATTCACCGGTGTGCGCGACCTACCTGTTCATCGGAGTCTGAATCATGGAGGTACGAGATTGACAACTGTAGACTTCAGCTATTACTGTTACCGATGTGGTGAGAAAAACACCTTGGAGATTCCATGTCCCGAGGCTCCTGACTTCCACCACCAAGACCTGACCTGCAAAAACTGTGGGGACGGCACTCGCGTGTTGATGAGCCACTGCCCGCATTGCTCGCGCTATGTCTATTGGATCAACGATCTATCCATTCCAGATCTAGTTCAGGGATTCGCCAAGTATATGATACACAACATGCAGAAGATGATTGATAGGGCTGCTCAAGATGGGGTGCAAATCGACATCGATACCACAGACAAGTTCCCTATAAACGCGACCTGCCCCTGCGGGCACAGGTTCTCTGTTGATATCCCAATCCCCGATTTGGACTGATGATAATTCATTAGCAATGATAGAATGGAACGTAACTCTCCTTCTTTGGGAAGAGAATGTCAACCAACGAGCGGATTCCTCCACTCACAATGAAATCCGAGTTCATCTCGCTTAGTTCCTCGACACTATTCTGGCCAAGCAAGAGCCTGACAAAGTCCCGACGCATGGTTCTGAACTCAGTATGCTTGTCGTGGCCTTGGAAGCCGATATTCTTCACAGATGTGATTTGTCCGCCAACGAAGCTAAGTACGTAGCAGTCACGATAGGTATTGATGACGAACTCTCTCGTGAGAGATTCATACATTGTGCCCACCAGGTGTTTCTCAAGCATTGGAGCCACCTTTCTCAGGAACATTGTCATGTCAGGTATTCTGACTTGGTAACGCCAACCACGACTCATTTGTCCTCCCAGATCTATGCCAACTTGGCTCATATTGCAGATTGGAGTCCCTGGAAGAGCAATGCTGCAGACACTGTGATCATTTGCCAGTCCACGAATATGTGCTAGTGCGCGTCGAACACCGAGATAGCTGCGTATGCTGCTCTCTAGGACATCGATAAGATGAATTTTCTCAGCGTCCTTCTCTCTTCGCAAGGCAACCCGGAAATAGCCAATAATCTGGCCAGCATACTCCAACACGTAGGTGCTGAAGGGTTGAGAGTGTTCTTTTCGCGTCGTTTCTTGCTGCTTCCACAAAGGCCTCGAACGTTTCGAGCTGACGAGAAGACGGTCACAAAGCTGATCATAGAGCACCATCAGATCCCCTATGTCCTCAGTGGTTGCTTGCCGAATCTCGACAGACATGAAATCGGGAGTTTCGTCTGCGGGCGTGTCCGGGATTTGGTTTGGTCGTAGGTAGACACTTCGTCCAAGAGGAATGATGAAATCGTAATCGAACTGGCGGTAGAAAAAGGGGATTCCCATAATGGTGGAGATATCGTAGTTGCCTTCTGTTAGGACTCTGTCGAAGTACTGATAGAGACACGCCATGAGCCCCTTGCGTCTGTACTCCTCAAGGGTTCCTACGAAGCCTAGTTCTAGGTTCCTGAGTGGGGTTCCTTCATAGGACCAGACGCTGGGAATTGCATTGAGAGAGGATACAATCTTGCCGCTATCACTATCACGTATGTAGTAGTTCATCTCCCGACCGAATCCCGGAAAGGATTCTATCATTCGACGGAGAGGTTCAGCATCTTCAGCTCCGTGAATCGTGGCATTGAACTCTATCAGTTCATCAAGTTCCTGGTCAGTTTCAACAACGCCGAATTCTAGATCATCAGGGAGATTCAGCCAATCGACGTTCTTTGCGGTCACGATGCAACCACCTCTATGAGCATCCCGACCATGTCACCTTTCCTTATGAAGAATATGAAGAAGACCGCTTGATATCAGGTAGCCTTCCGATAGTATTCGCATAGATTGTTGAGAGGGCAGAGTTGGCACCGTGGGTTGCTCCTGAGACACACCAATGCGACGAGATCAATCATTCCCCAGTATAGTCGTCTATCGTGGTCGGGTTGACCAATATTGTCGACAAGTTTCCATATACTCTCATCATCAGGAGAAGCAGACTCGAAATCGAGGACTCGGGAGACCAGATGAGCGATGTTGCCGTCCACCATGGACACAGACTGACCGAAGGCGAAGTTGAGGATTGCTGCAGCGCTGTAACGCCCGAGTCCCGGAAGCTTGAGCAAAACATCAAGATCATTCGGAACCTCTCCGCCGTGATCATTCTGGATCGTCTTTGAGGTCCGGGAGAGGTGGTTGGCTCGCACCCTCTGAAGGCCTAGGCCCTTCACTGTCCTCTGAATTTCTGCCTGATCGGCCCGTGCTAGCTCCTCAATACTGCTGAACGTAGCAAGGAAGGGGGAGTATACCCGTAGTACTGCAGTAGCCGTTGTGCGCCGCAGGAGCATTTCGGCAATCAGAATACGATATGGGGTTGTATCTTCCCGCCATGGATAGTCACGGCCGTTATCATCAAACCAAGAGATTACAGCATTCCTGAATCTGTTGAGAGTCCTCTTACTGGGTGTTTCCTTGACAGACAACCTCAACCAGCATCCCTGTGATTTCAAGTCATGTAGCGAGAGAGGTCCAGCTGATAAGGGTCGATTTCCCAGTCGCCCCGTCCGTAGGACCACTCCGTGGCAAAGTCGGTGGTTCCTCGCGACCCCTTCATCCTAACCGTCATGATTGGCTGAACAAGATCAACATCCTCCCGCTCTTCCAGATGCTTGAATGTGTTATAGTATTGGACTTGGTGTTTGCTGGGGATGGTCAACCATACGATGATGCCCTCAGGAGACAAATAGTAGGTGGCCTGTGGTACAAGAGTCAGAAGACGGAGGATATAGTGCTGTCCGTGCTCATTGCATATTATCTCGAAACAGAAACCGGAGTCGAGTCCTAGTCCATCGAAGCTGATGTAGGGCAGGACTATTCTTTGTTTCTTAAGACGTCGAACAATCTCTCCGACCTCCGCTGCATCGAAATCGAGGCCTCTGGTCTGAAGGTTTCTGGCCAACTTCCTGGGTGGAGCGCGGTAATCAAGTTTGAGCTGGCTACCTACCACAAAATCAATGGGGGAGAACCCTTCAACTGGTCCACGGCATCTGAGCATATAGCGATTCAGTTCCTGCACCGGAAGTTCATCGTCCTTATGCACAGTAAGATGCTCGGAGAAGGCCCAGTTGTTGTTGTTGAACAGGCCAAAGTTGTATTGCTGCCCTGTCGCCTGCTGCACGTGAATGGTTGCATAGTCGAAGATGTTATGCGTGAGTTTCGAAACACTCCTGCTGAAAGCGGAGATCCGTTCCTTTCCTCCAGGGAAAAGAAATGTTGCATAGCCTAGATCGGTCATTGTCGTCTTGAGAATCGTCTTTGTGAAGGGAAAATGGGCCAGGCCTGTTTCTATGTTTGGCCAGTCAGCGTCATCTTGTAGCCTGAAGAATACTACCACCGAGTTTATTCCAAAGGCGGTCGTATCCAAGAAGCAGGAAAACCGAAGGTACAATCGTTCCGTTAGACGTTTCAAGGAACGCGTTACAGTACGGGATGAAATATCTAGACGACGAGAGGCATCGGCTGTAGATGATTCCGGATGCTTGGCGAAATATGCAAGAGTACTAAGGTCACTCGCCGCAATCGGTGTTTCGGGCATCAGAAAGGCAAAAGTCAGCGCAGATCTCACGGAATCGGCATTGTTGAGATTATACTTCTTGAGTGTTCTCAAGTTCTCGATGATTCTCTCTTTCACAACCTCGTTCAGAGGAATGGCGATTGGATTGAAGGGATACTTTGTATACTCGGGGTTCTTCTTGAGCTCTGAAACCCCCGCAGAGGCAAGATCGAAAGATACAGTTCCTGAACACAGACCGAGATAGATGCGGATTGCGTCAAGATAAAAGCTGACGGTTTCATCAGTTGTGGTGGGGACTATCTCATCATAGGGAGTCACTATCTGTGACAAGACGTCGCGTTCGGTATCCAAGTCGTATCCCACCTTGGTTAGGACCCTGCCATACTGGTCAAAAGAGGTACGGCAGTACGTCCTCCAATCCTTTTCTAATAATTCGTGCTTTCGTTATGAATGTACATACTTGCGCGTCTGACTTAAGCATGTTGGACAGCGAAATCGAGAATCCAAACCAATCGGAACCACTAGGGAGACTGATATCCATCGCTACAAGCCGACTCCCCGACAGAATTCTGGCTCGTGGTAGCAGATGGCCCTGGGAATGCAGGAGCCTTGAAATGCCACTACCCCCGGTCAAATCATCGACACACGCAATGATACTTGGACCGAGTCCTACGTTCTGAATCTCTATGTAGGGGGTGCCCAGCTGATCTCTATAGTGGGAGAGCCTCCTTCGGATTGTCCTAAGTGAGGGGGGTGAAAGACCGAGGGTGAGCATGCAGTCGTGTACCTGAGCAGCACTAGAATAGTAGTCATTCTCAAGGCATGCTCCAATGACCAAGATATCGGTCGAGGGTTCTGGGTGCGACCCCTGGTTCAATCTAGTTTCTGCTGGAAGGATCTCGGAGAATTCTCGTGCTGCGTCGATTGATGCCTCAAACCTGAAATTGGCCTTGAAATCCCAGCTATTGCCATTGAAGAGCCCAAGGTTCGTCTGCGCCGTTATCGTCGAAACAGGTTCGTACTCGACAGTGAGATTGTAAGGGCGCTTCTCAAACCGTACCAGCTTTTCCAAGAAGGAAGAATGATGCGGTCCGAAAGGCAGTAGTACTTCGAAATACACTCTCTCGTCCGTCTTAGAACTCATAAGAGCGTCCGCCTTCGCAATGACAAAGGGATTTGCGTCAAGCCATCTCGAGAACTTCTCAACGGCCGCTGCGTCTTCCTCACTCCAGGCCCAGCCAATCAGTATCGAGAAGCCAAGGGACCTGTAGTCCAGGAGACACCGGACGCGGAGACTCCTCTCCTCCGTCAGACGATTCCATATCTGGCTCACTGCAGAGCGACTGACTCCAAGCTGTTCTGCAATACCGACTTGTCTCTCGGTAGGGTCGAGTGCCAAGCGTCTCAGCACTCGAAGTTCAGAGGGTCCAAGGGGTTTCAAGTCACGTCGCATCAGGATATGCGTGACCACTTGTTAAGATTATGGGTCAAATGGGCGTCAAGAATTTCGGTTTGCCAGAACATATGCGCAAAAGAACGGTTGGCCAAACAGAAGAATGGAGACAGAAGGGCAGGAATACCGATTTTTCGCACCCCGCTTCCTTTAATTAGGACCAAGCCCTCTCTTACTTGTCAGTTGGAAATGGAGTCCGATGAAGAACGGTCTCTATGAAGTGTTGCGCACCTGGAAGCCACACGGCTGCAGTGTGGATACTTAGATACCTGACCATCTGGCGATAACAGGCCAGGAGGTGAATACAATCAGCGCCGCAAGTATGCGAGAAGTCTACGAGTCTTTGACTGAGAGTCGTATAGTTCTCGAGCTCTGTGCAAAGGGTGTCGGTGATCTATCGACCATCGTACAGCCTCCATGCGAAGATCCTTGTCCTTTCTAGACTTCAGTTTTTGCTACGAGGAGACTGAGGTCGGGAAAGGTCAGCTGACGGCGTTGACTGGCCGTAAGCCGGATGTTTGACGACATCGACTTACAGCAACAATTCACAGGAGGATGAGAGAGAAAATGAACGCAGGACCATGGGAAGAACCAGAACCATTCTAAAAAAATGTCGAGAATATTCGAACGAACAATGAAAACTGGAGGAAAAATGATTGATTAGAACTGAAAGCATCGACACGCTAGCATTCCTAGTTCAGCCTGAGAATGGACGGGAAGTTGATCCCTTCAACGACCCTGAGATTGTCAGGTTAACAGCGGCAAACCTCGAGATGGCAGTCCGAAACCTGATGATGGCTAATTCATCACCGGAGTGTCTTATGCTGACTGCAGACATCTGCAGTCACAAACTGGTTGCTGCTCCGAAGGCAGATGGAAGCATTAGTGTCACAGTATATGATGAGTAGCCCGAGATTAGAGCTGTCCTTGTGGATTGCTGGGCCCAAGTAGTTGGGCCGGTAATCCTTGGCAGCAAGAATCGATGGGAGGCTAAATAGCTATGTCAGTACTCAAGAATAGCTTCTGCGTTGACCTGTCCACGCAGATGTCAAGATTGCCTCGGCGTTTACGAGGCAGGAGAGTGCTGCATGCAGAGTCTACAAGAAGACGAGAAAGGGGGGCTGTCTACGGAGGACCGGGAATCCATCCCCAGCGTCCCTCCGCAAGAGGGAAACGGGGAGACTACTGAGGGCAAGAGTGTTGTTGCGTCACTGAGAAGAGTCTTCTCCTGGCGGAATTACGTGGTCTATTTACTTACCTCTTGGACCTTCAGCGCATTGGCGAGTATGGCCGGTTTTGTCAACCTATATCTGCGCGATCTTGGATGGGACTATATCTTGATTGGGGCCGTTGCGAGTACCACCGGTGTGGTGGCTGCGCTTGCAAGGCTCGGTGGGGGATATATCGGAGACAATTATGATAGAAAGACTCTCTCTGTCGTGGCAATTGCCATGTCAGCGCTGTATTACCTGCTGGTTGGTATAACTGATGCCTTCATCATTGTATTCATCTCACTCAATATCTATGCCCTGACGAACTTGGCAAAGGGAGGTTCCACGGCGTTCATTATGGACAATATACCAAAGAGCGACAGCGGATTTGCCCTCTCGCTTTTCAATGCCGGGAAGTCCTTGGGGGTCATCACGCTCCTAGTATTCTCGGCTCTAATCCCCATCTTTGGGTTTGGCCAGAGTTTTCGAATCTTGTATCTCTTCACCGGGATTTCTCTACTGATATGCGCGTTTATACGCGATAGGCTGCTGTTGCCCGGAGAGGGAAACGGTGCGAGGGAAAAAGCCACATCTCTTCTCAGGGACTTCCTGTCTGAGAATGCCAGTGCTGCACGAAATCTCTTCTCCATTGTCCCGGGCGTGTTCCTTGTCGTCATCATTGACGCCTTAAGTGATGATATGTTCCACTTTGGAGCTCTCATCTATACAAACGAGATCATCGGAGTTTCAATAAATGGAATCACAATCATTATGCTTGCATCGTTACTTCTAGTCGGTCCTCTTGTTCTGAAGGTGGGTCGAATCTCTGACAGGGTGGGGATAAGAAGAGCAGGAATCGCCGTGTACTCCCTCATGCCTGTTTCCGTTCTTCTGCTTATCCTTGCTTCTTATGTGACGTTCTGGGGCCCTACCGAGCTCTATGTGTTGGCGGAATCGATGTGGCCGGGGCTGGGAGCAATCTTTACCGTTCCCTTTGTCGCCATCGTGTTGAAGTATGTCAATGATCTGCTGTGGTGGGTCGTTCTCATCACAATGATACAGAAGTCCCTGCCAAGGACAGATACTGCCAAAATGCTTGCCTGTTTCTGGTTCACGGTCTATGTAGTAAGAGCAATAGGCCCGATAATTGCAGGGCTCGTTTTCCAGTACTCCAGTCCGGTCTTTCTCTTCGTCATCGTATTCTTCATGAATCTGCTCATTCTGGGCTTGATTCATCGTGGCGGACTGAATATCAACGGAGGAAAAGAGCCAGCCGTAGAAAGCGAGGAATCTTAAGGGTCAGCGAGGCGTTTCACCATAGAATCCGAAGCGAGAAGGCTTGAGTTGAGATACGTATGGATTTTGGTGAACGTGTAGAAGAGGTCATGAAACGTCTGAGAGAAGAATACCCCGATGCACCACCCACATACCTAGATTATGAGAATCCCTTCCAGATGACCATAGCAACCATTCTCTCGGCACATACCACCGACAAGAGTGTGAACTCTGTGACCCCGGAGCTGTTCAAAGAGTATCCGGATCCCGAGGCACTGATGGATGCAGACCCCGACGCAGTCAAGGAGATAATCCGGCCAGTGGGCACCTATAATAGGAAGACCAAGTATGTCATGGGTACTGCGAGGATGCTGGTGGAGGACTTTGGGGGAGAGGTTCCAAAGACCATCAAGGATCTGTCCAAGATGCCGGGCATATCACGAAAGACGGCAAATGTGATACTCCAGACTGTGTTTGACATCAACGAGGGCGTTGTTGTCGATACACACATTCGGAGAGTGACCCAGCGTCTGGAATTTACAGAA
>SDNO01000226.1 GCA_004524435.1 Candidatus Thorarchaeota archaeon
TCGGGAGTACAGAATGGGATGGGCTTCTCAATCCCGTGAGTCTCGCTATCACAGCGGTCTGCTTAGGCGTCATCATAGTAGTGGGTGGAAATCTGATTCGAGAGATGGGAATCTGAACGGTGGCGAAGTCAGCAATCCCAGCAGCTCGCGAAATTCATTTCGCTTCAGAGGAGAAGAGGTGGACGTTGTGTGACTCGAGGCACAAGACAGTTTACATTTGGGGATAATCTATGGACGTTGTAGGGCTAACTACACGGTGGAGATGAGTCAAGATGTTCCTAGGAGGTAGACACACTAGGCCTCTGCTGCTACTAGCGATCTTGTGCTGCTATGCTGGATTCACTGGATATGCTGCAGTTGCGCTGCCTGTGTCTGTTGACGATGCCCGCGCAGGCCCTCTGACTGATAAGCTCGTCTTCAAGGTCTTCGATGCAGAGCCAGACATTGTTGAGTCTCTGCAAGAGAGTGAGATTGATATCATAGCTGATACTCTGAGCTCCTCAGCCATCGAGACACTGGAAACTTCTGAAAGCATAGACGTTTCCAGGATACTCTCAGATAGCTACGCGTACTTCAGCATCAACTGTGTCAAATATCCCTTCAATATCACAGCATTCCGTCGCGCAGTTGGATTTGCCTTGGACAAGTGGGCACTGATCGAGTCTCTTGACGGCCTAGAGGGAGAGCCCCTTGACTCTTGCGTCCCCAAGACGGATCCCCTGTCGATTGAAGGCACCCTTGACTATTCTTACTACGAAGAAGATCTGGCCACTGCACATACCCTTCTAGATGATTCTGGCTTTGTGGACGTGGATGAAGATGGAATCCGTGAAGCGCCCGATGGCAGTGATTTCGACGTGTGCATTGAAGTTGCTGAGTCTTCTTCAATTGCGGTTGCCTGTGGAGATTTTCTTGCAGATGCCTTACAGCGAGTCAATATCGATGCATATTCGCAGCCCACAGGGTTCTACGAGTATGTGGCCCGTCTGTCCTTCCATGGCGACTACGATTTTGCCTTCCTCGGGGGAAGTTACGCCGGAATCCAGGAACTAGCGTACGACTACATGACTCAATATACTGACTACTACAACTTCCCGAATTTCCACAACGCTTCGTGGGACTACTGGGCGGAAAAGGTTCTGTATCCAACAGGGTACGTGGAGATGCAGGAAGCCGCAGTCGAGTTGCAGAAAATTTGCCTTCATGAGGTCCCTGCTGTTATGCTGTACGAGAGGTCATTCATCAGTGTCTACAGGACAGATCGTTTCGAGGAGTTCTATTCCACTCCAGAAGAAGGGACAGCAAGTTGGTGGACATTCTATAGAGTCCATCTGCGGGACGGCTCAGGAGGGCCGTTCGGTGGCTCATTCAATGTTGGTGCCTTCTATGACTACGGGGACTCTATCAATATGTTCTCCACAGCAAGCGCCATTGGCCATTGGCCACTGCTACCCCTCTATGACACTCTCCTGAAACCTGACCCCGTAGGCACGCCAACATATTGGCTCTTAGAATCGGTGTTAGCTGAGACCCACGATGATAATCCCGCTGTCCCGGAGGGCCATACGCGTTTCAATATCAATCTGGTAGAGAATGCGACTTGGACTGATGGCTCTTCTCTCACTGCTGAGGATGTTGTCTTTTCCTTGAACTACTACAGAGATGCACCCGGGCATCCCTTTGGTACATATGTGAGGAACATAACTTCATGCAATTCAGTCAACGCCTATTCGATGCGTGTGGAGTTCGCTACAGAGTCATACTGGCATCTTGAGTCCATTGGCAAAGTCCCAATCATACCGGGCCATGTCTTCGAAGAGATGCCGCCTGAAGACTGGCGACAGTGGAATCCCAATCCTCCTAAGGAACCAATGGTAACATCGGGCCCCTTCAATGTGACTGGTTATGTCGAGGATGACTACCTTGAACTCACTGCAAATCCAGATTACTTCAGGCGTCCGGCAGAGTGGCCATCGCCGTACGAGTTTGAACCAATAATCACTTCTTACGGAGATGTCACGGTATCATCTGATGCCATAGGTTCAAAATTGAACTGGACGGTCCACAACGCTTCTGATTCAGAATACTTCATCTATCTTAACTCCACGGTGAGTCGGAACGGCAGCCTAAGCTCTGACTATGAAACCATCTTCTTCTCCCTAGACAGTCTGAGCATCGGGCTCTACAACTGCACAATAGAGGTCGCGACTTCGTATGGTGATTCGATCTCCGACACTGTCTGGGTCAGAATAGAAGAGCCCCCGGATGATGGTAGTGGAGAGTGGATTGGGTTCATGCACCCCGTCAGTCTTGCCGCAACAGTAGTCGGCATTGTCGTGATCATTGTATTTGGGACGAAGACGCTGCAAGCTAGGAAGAAGTAGACGGACAAGGTCGTTGATACGTCAAATCTTCTCCGCGAACTTGGCTTCAACCAGATCGCGATGGACTGTGTTGTAGTTGCAGAACGGGATGATTCGTCCATCAGGGGTCGCATAGTTGATGGTGCAGTGCTGTACTCTCTCAAGGTCGATATTGAAGGGGTCTTGGAAGTGCATCATCCCTAGCATGATCACGCGGTGCATAAAGGCCGCCAGCGAGCTATAGCTGCCTTTCTTCAAGAAGGACGTGATGATGGGACGCATGAAGTTCTTCTTCTTGATATGTCGTAGAAATCCCAGGAGCTTGAGTTTTGCTCTTGTTCCAGCTAGCATGCTCCTCCCAGCATAGAGATCACACACCTCACCCAGAGTATTGATCAGGGCTTCTATGTCAACCACATCGGTAATCGGGTAGACGGTTCCATCGTCCTCCACGAAGAGAAAAGTTGCCATTCCGCAGGCGAAGTGGGAATGAAGCTCAACTGTTGGAACACCCTTCATGAGTCCAAGGGCTCGTCCCACGCCTAGCATGGAGGCAACGGGATACCAATGATCAGCCTTGACCAGCCCGTCTGTCTGTTCCTCAATTCGTTTGATGGCATCAGGCAACGTGATACGCATCTTCTGCCTCTCTTCATAGTCTATCCGACCCGTGATACTGACAGGCTGGAAGTTGATGCAACGTACTATATCTCGATTCTCGATGCTGTATCTGACGATATCTCCCAGCTCCTCATCATTGAGGCCTCCGACTATGGTCGGTACTAGGACGACTCCATCCAGTCCGATGCTGCGGCAATGATCCAGGACCTTGTCTTTAATTGGTCGGAGATCCTGATTTCTAGCCTCGAGATAGGGTCGTTCTGTGACGCCGTCAAACTGCAGATAGATGGTGTTCAGACCTGCATCCTTCAGCTGCTGGAGATAATCCACACTCTTTGCCATTCGTATTCCATTTGTCGCGATCATGATGTGGTCAAATCCCAGTTGCTTGGCCCACTTGACGTACTGGACCAAGTTGTCGCTCACTGTGGGCTCCCCACCTGCGAACTGAACTGCCGGGCATGGCACTGGCAGATTTCTCCGAAGATTCTTCATCATCTCGAGGACCTGTTCAGGAGAGGGCTCATAGACTCGGCCTGAGGCTGCTGCGTTCGCGAAGCAGATAGGACACCTGAGATTACAGCGGTTCGTCACGTCGATCAGACCAAGTGCAGTATGGGCTAGATGATTCTCACACAGTCCGCAGTCTAAGGGGCACCCATCTTCACATTCGGTCCGTGGATTATCGATACCCACCGATTTGAACCAGTACCTCATGGAGCGTCTAAACATCTCTGCATCGGACCAGTAGATTTCCTTGAAGTCCCCGTGGTCCGGGCAAGTCTTACTCATCATGACCTTTCCGTCTTCCTCATACACGGTGGCGTCGATTACCCGCACCTCCTTGTCCTGAAGAAGACAGTCGGGACACAATGACTTCGTCTGATACGGAAGGGATTTCGGCTCGAATACCTCCAGGCTATACCTTTCCATCTCTTCTTCCAGGTGGCGCCGGGGAATGGCTGGCACTGGTCCGATTTCATTCGAATTCGTAGGCATGTGTAACGCTCCTCTTTGCCCGATAGTCGAGTGTGTTTTCGTTTCCATTGTTTTCGGACATATTACTGTATCCCAATTAGTGAGGATTCACCCGTAGCCAAACCCTTTTAGGACATCAGTATCTAAACTATAGTGAAGAATAATGATAGTCCTATCAAAGAAGACAACTCGCAGTGAAACGGAAGTGTTGGAAATGGCCCGTGATTACTTCGATGGCCATTTCGGCCTGAAGAAGCGAGATGATATTGAGAACTGTTGTGTCGAGTTTGTCTCAGAACTCGGGCATGTGACAGTTCAAGTCATCCCACGTGGTGAGAAGACAGAGACAATCATGAGAAGTCGCGAGTTCGATCATCAGGTGAAAGAATTCGCACAGAAGCTCTAGTACTGCAGTCGTCAGAGTCGGACCGTGAGTCATTTCGCCAAGCTTAAGTGTCCTGTGTGAGGTCTTGTTCAAACTGAGAGGTCACACGAATGAGGATGCTGCAGATTCACTCAGATGGATTCTCCTACGAGACCAAACGAAAGGCAATCAA
>SDNO01000227.1 GCA_004524435.1 Candidatus Thorarchaeota archaeon
ATCAGGAGGATCTTGCCGACGGCTTCAGCATCCACTGCGTTCGCACAGGCCAGGCCAACATCTCTGGTATGAATGAACTCGAACCGCTGGTCCAAGGGAATCTCGAACATCATTGGGTCCAACTCCATACTGAGAGCCAGTGGAGGAATGACCCCGAATCTTAGAATGCTCCACGGTAGTCCACTGGCCTTCACCATCTTCTCGCACTCAATCTTCTGAGTGCCGTAGGTATCAGTTGCGAGTTGAGGGTCGGACGCGGTCTTTGGTGGACCATCAGGACTGGAGGGTCCATACGTCCCCACGGAGCTGGCATGGATGAATTTGGGACTTGGGTCCATCTCCTTTGCGGCAGCCAAGAGATTAGCTGTACCCCCAACGTTGACGGCTCGAGCAAGTTCTGGATTCTTGTCCGTTACTGGGGGGATGATGGCCGCTAGGTGAATGATTGCATCCATGTCACGTGCAGCCATGCCCACAGCATCAGAGTCACGTATATCACCCCAGACCGTCTGAAACTCTCCGATTTCCTCGAGTTCCCGTGCCTTCCTTTCGTTGTTTTTCGTAGGCACATCGAAACAGCGGACGTCGTACCCCTTATCGAGAAGAGCAATCAGCGTACTCTCCCCAACGTTTCCAAAGGCTCCAGTTAGCAGTACTTGCATGGATGCTCATTCCCTTGCTTCACTATTTAGTTATCGCACAGTTCTCTGCAATCGATAGCGAATGTTTGGCAACCGCGCATCGAAGGAATGTTTGACAAATACCAAACGTTTATAAGAAAACGATGTTTGACAAATATCAAACATTCGTGGTGAATCAAACAATGTCTACAACTCTCGGAACAATTGTCGATGACATGAAGCAGAGTCTGCGCATCGCCAAGAACAATATGCTGAGTTACTTCCTCGCGAATCTCGGCATGGCTGTCCTCATCGGTGTGCTCTTTGCGATTATTGCAATCCCCTTTGCGGTAGCTGCCCTCACCGTTGATCCAGCCTTCTGGGTAGCCTTCGGTCAGCAGCTTGAAGCTTGGGCAATGAACAATCCTTTGCTGGTCGGTGGCATTGGCACACTTGTCCTCATTCCGATAGCAGCCCTCTTCCTCGTTGTAGTAGGGTCGGTGTTCGGCATGAGCACTGAGGCAGTCGAAACTGGTGAAACCAAAGCTGAGTCAGCATTCTCCTACTTCAGGCACAGGTTCCTGAGCTTCGCTGGTCTTGGGGTGGTCCTGACGGTGATCATCATCCTTCCGTCTCTCGTTATCTGGGGCGCAGCCTCGATCATAGTGGGCGGGCCAATCACTGGCATACCCGCGTCAATTCTCTCTATCGTGACCTTCGTCTGGACCTACATCACAGTGGGTCTATTCGTGCTGTCCTTCCCTGCAGTTGCAAAGGGTAAGGGGGTACAAGAGGCGCTCAAGGAGTCCTACAGGTTTGCTATCGAGCGATTTGATCGTGTCTATGGTCTGATAACTGCAATCATCATCCTTGCGGTTGTGATGTTTGCGCCAATGATAGTCTGGGGTATACTCAATGCACCTATGCCACCGATGCCAACTACACCGCCTATCATGATTGATCCGGTGCTCGCAGTCATCGGGGCTTGGACTGTGGTGGCAGGCTTCCTCTGGCTGTTGCTGCTGCTCCCCATGGCCGTGATTGCCATTACCAAGTTGTACATCGAGTTCACTGGTGGACAGGTAGCACAGGAGCCAGAGCCTGATATTCCAATGGTATAGAACAAGTCTAATAGAGGTCGGCGGACCATCGGCTCTCCGGCCTCGAACTACTATCTTTGGTGAGAAACATGTCTGAGAAACAAACCGACTTCAAAACAATCCTTCAGGATTTGAAGGTCAGCTTCCGCTTTGCAGCCAAGAACATCGTGTCCTTCTTCTTGGGTATGCTGGGCGTGCTGATTGTATCCGTTCTTCTCCTCGCGGTAGTTGCCATTCTCATCTTCGTCCCTATTCTCATTGTGGTCTTCTCCTCCGGAGGCGGATTTGCCGCGCTTGAGGCCTTCTTCCTCCAGGTTGGGAATGAGTGGACCACGGGCTTTGGCATAACTGCTATCGGCCTGAGTTCGCTGATTGTCATTCCCATCTTGAGTCCGTTCTTCGTTGCGATAGGCGCGCTCTTTGGAATGGGTCGTGAAATTGTAGAGAGTGAGGGAACTACGGCACAGGGCGTCTTCACCTGGTACAAATCCAAGTTCGGTCCCCTTGCGGCCGCCGGAGGACTGCTCTTCTTGACCGTACTGATACCACCAAGCGCTATCATCCTTGTCTTGGGCCTGGGCTACGGAGGGCTGATTATAGGGCTTCCAGCTGCGGGAGTGTCCGTGTTTAGCACAGTCTGGCTCGTCATGTCCATAGGTATACTATCTATGATGTTTCCAGCAGTGATTGACGGCGTTCCGGTACTCCAAGCCTACAGGCAGTCGGTACGGATGAGCATCGACTACTTCGACCGAGTGTTTGGTGTCTGGATTGCCTACCTCCTGCTGGGTATTGCGTTGGTGCTGCCAGCAGTTGCGCTCTCGCCAGCAGGGCCTTGGCCAAACCTAGTTGTGCTTGGCGTTTATGGTACTATCATGGGCCTCTTCCTGATCTTCATAGTCGTACCGTCATTTGTCATCGCTCTGAATCGAGTCTACTTGATTCTCAGTGGTGATTACGGCGTGCCAAGGGATGAGGAGCATCCCAGTATCGGCATGGTTGGAGGTGTCTAGTCATGACAGAGAATCAGCATCCTGCTTCAATGAAGGATCTTGCCATCATCGATGACCCGAGTACCATCAAGATACTCTTTGAGCCGACTAGGGCTGAGATAGTGTTCAAGTATCTCGTGAACAACGCCATGACAGTGAAACAGCTTGCCGATGCTCTCGATAAGAACCCAGGCACGATTCTTCATCACATTGACAAACTGAAGAAGGCCGGTCTTGTCGTACAAGAGCGGACCGAGGCGACCGTCACTGGCATCGTTCAGAGATACTATCGTGCCACAGCAAGGGAGTACAGGCTTGGACTGAGTGGCATGATGCAGGCTGACAACGGTGTGGCGCAGTTCGCTAAGAAGCGACTAGAGTCGATGATATCGGCTCTATCGGTCTATGGCATTGAGATTCCGGAAGAAGAGGCAGAAGATGCTATTGCGATACTGCAACCCCTAATAGAACGGGAGAACAAGGTTAGCGCAAGTCTCCCGATACGCGATCAGAAGGTGTATCGACAGCTCTCCGAGTCCGTGCAGAAGGATGCATCGCGGATTATGCGACGATACGTCTTGGACAAAGATACTGAGTACCAAGTACTCCGGGAGAAATGGCATTCGTTTCTAAGAAACCATGAACAGGAGAAACAACGAAAGTGAGCAATTATACGCGAAACAAGGGAGTGGTCCTATGCATCGTAGCTGTGATTGTGGCCGGAGCTCTTACCATCGGTCTTCTATCCTACTATGGGACCAACTTCTTCAACTGGAACACAGGATATGATTGGGACAATACCGTCGAGTATAACTTCGAAAGAAGCGAGGCCAGTATGCCTGCAGTTGTCACACTCGATCTAGATATCGATGCAGGTGCTGTTTCCATCTCGTTCGAGAATGACTCTTCGCTCCTTTATCGAATCATGGCCGAAACTCCCAATGAAACGGTCCAACAGCATGGTGCACCAGTTGTGACCTATGAGTCCGGAACAATAGCACTGGACTACCAGGCCGCTGGTGTCAATGTTACTCTAGGCACGGGCTGTACTTACATTATGCAGGTTGACATTGGGGCAGGTGCAGTATCTCTAGTTCTGAATGAGACCGCGTCTATTGGTGATGTGACTCTCAAGACATCCACCGGCGCGATATCGTTGGTCATGAATCCGACGGTTCAGCTGCATCAGAATCCCGAATTCAAGCTGGAAACAGGCATTGGTGCCATCGCCGCGGTAGTTGACCTACCAACTGCTGCTGGTGGTCGATTCTCAGGATCCGCATCACTCGGCGAGGTAGATGTGACTGCCACAGGCTGGAACAACATCGAAGGGGATGTCTACGAGACTCCAGACTTCGACACTGCAGAGCAGTCACTGACAATCACTGCAAGCAGTGGCACAGGCGCAGTAAGTGCTGTCCTGACGGTATCCTAATCGCAGCCTCAGGGAGAGTCCACCTCTCCCCACTTTTTCTATCGGTTGGACCTACATCTCAAAATCTCGATTTGGAGAATCTTGCTAGGTGCGGAATTCTTTTATCCGAATCGCAGTTCCCTCTGATTGACTCTTCTTCTAGGAAGTGCCCACCATGAAAACCAAGTATACCGAAGGCAAGATACGGGACTTTGAGTTGACAGAAGAAGATGCTGCACTCTTGGCTGAGTGTTTCAACTCCTTCGACGACTCCGACAGCTGGCCCGGCGGCTTCACTCACGGAGTCGCCTATACTTCAGAGCGTGTGCTACGCGACAAGAAGAAGAGCCAGGACCTACGCACCATTGTTGCTCATAAGAAGGGGAAGAT
>SDNO01000037.1 GCA_004524435.1 Candidatus Thorarchaeota archaeon
ATGAAGATGCGCAGAAGCTTAAAGAGAGTCATCCAATCAAGTATTGCATTGGCGTATCCGGGGGTGTTTCGGATGCCTATCAGCAGGCTGAGGAAGAACACAGGGTGACACGCAAGGTGCTTGAGGTCTTACTGGACTTCGGCATGCCCGTATTCGTCCTGACGAAGTCCACCTTAGTACTTCGAGACCTCGACCTTCTTCAAAGAATCAATGAGGAGGCATTTGCAACAGTCGCATTCACGATAACACTCCACGATGAAGATGTCAAGAGAGTCTTTGAACCCAAGTCGCCTTCCACGACAGAACGATTCGATGCTCTGAAACACATCAAGGAGGCAGGTCTCAATGCTGGGGTCATGGCCATGCCACTCATTCCCGGCATTGGGGACACCGTTGAGAATATGACTGCACTCGCCAAAAGCACAAAGGATGCAGGAGGCGATTTCATACAGTGGGCCGGGCTCACCCTCAAGCCTGGCCGCCAAAAGGACCATTTCATGAGCGTTCTCCGACAAAGATTCCCCGACCACTATCCAAAGATACAAAGAATCTACCAGAATGATGACAAGTATGGAGAACCGGCATACAAGATCCTCCCCTGTAACGTCTACAAACGGGGCAGCAAGATATGCACAGAGATCGGAATTCCCGATCGTATGGCGAGGCAGACTCCCCCGGGGGGACACGTGATCAATACACGGATTGTCGAAGTCCTGCATGACATAGCATTCTACCGAAGATTCCGAGAAGGTGACTCGTGGTACAGGGTGAGACCCTTGATGGAAGCTGCAGCAAAGGTGATGACCCAGAAACAGGATCTTGGTGACTTCCGCAATCCCCAGGAGATTCAGCAAATTCTGGATGTTTCGTCAGAATCTGCTACGCTAATAGCTGAAATAGTAGAAACGGGAACCTCCCAATCTCTCGAGTCCCTAATGAAAGCGTAGCACATCGAAGAAGGAATCAACCAGGGGCTTCGCAGACCGAAGACTCATCTCTTGATATGAGGAAGTCAGAGAGTCAGACCTATCCCCACAGGACGAGCATTTGCGATCCGCGAAGCTTACCTGGCGATGAGGAGAGAAACAATGAGGGGTTTCCTCAGTGTTCACCGGTCGTAGAAGAATCGTCGGGTGACTGGCTGGACTTCCTCCGACCGGACTGTGGATGCTTTCCAAAGGCATCAGCTAATTTCGCCATATCTCTTCACGAATGCTTGAACGCACCCTAAGAATGTAGGCACATCGTTTCTATATGAATCATAGGAACAGCGTAATCAGTCTCATTCTCATGCTACTTCGAATTGCCCGGGAAATCATGCCCCAGTACTCTAGGTTTCGGGATACTCCTTCGGTTCAGCTGTGATTCCTACGTACAGATAATCGACAGAACATGCGCACATACCCGGAAGAAGGACCCTATTTCGAACGATGTTGTTAGGGGCTGTGTCTCGTTGATCTTCTTTGCCTGAGGGTTCGGCAAGAAGGGCTGGCACGGTACTCACAGAATTCCACTCTATGAAGGCAGAAACCGCATAGTGGTCTGACGCCGTATCAGCCGGCTCTTCGTCCACCACAGATGAGTTGAGAAGGCCGTCAGAAAAGAATGAATTCACTAGGATGTAGTCAATTCTGTATGATACTGCTCCGTCTTGATGTCCATACGTATGACCAGGGACCGATGGATTCAATGTACGATAGACGTCAGTGAAGTTATGCACCACTGAGGACCTGTTTCCGTAGATTGTATCATTTGGATAGAGCATCATGGTCATGGGGCCAAAGCCGAGCTCCATTCCTTCTGGAGCCAGTTGGCCCGTATCGGCAGGTGAGAAGGAGTTCTGATCGCTCATATAGAGAATAGGGACTTCTCCCAAAGCATCCATGTAGTTGATGATCCCCTCTTGCTCCTGCTCTCTACGCCACATGTTAGTCTCACCATCACTTGCCTTGAGATGGCCTCCAAAGACATGTACCTCGGTCCCATTGATGTCCAAAACGGCCTCAATGAAGTCATGAGTAACGTAGTACTCCGACCCGTCATCCATGGGAACCTTCTCTATCTGATTGAAATCCAGAATCGGAAAACGACTCAGAATGGCCTCGCCTGTGGTTGAATACTCCACGTTCTGAGCACAATAGGCCTCATAGGGCATCTCATCTTCGAAGTAGGCGTTCAACTGGCTTACTGCCGCATTCATCTCCTCGTTGGCGTCGTCATCCCAGAATCCTGTTTCTACCACAACAAGTACGTCAGGATTCTCCTGCTTCACCATGGTTATCCAGTCATAATTGCGACCTGATTCCTTGATGTTATAGACCATCGTCTTGAAAAGACCATCATAGGGAGGACGAAGCTCGTCCACATTATCAACCAGAACTTGAAAGCTCTCCCTGTCATACCAATCCATGCTGTCATAGGCCTCAACCCGAATCGTGTGCTTCCCATCCGGATATGCAGTAGTGTCCCAAGCATAGAGATTCGACATGGTTGTATTCGTGCCATCGATGAAGATGGTTGCAGTAAGGTCTTCCTCGTCGATAACTGTCACGTTGATTGTCACTGTGCCAGATACGGTAGAGCCTGGCGTAGGGTTTGTAATCTCGAGTACAGGTGGCTGGTTGGATTCATCGGGTGGGGACATCGAGCTCAGGTAGAGAAAGACGAGGACTGACGAACTTGCTACCAGCGCCATCACTCCGATGAGAATGACAATCTTCTTTGTGTTCATTACGACTACCTCAAGTGGTGGACGAATCTACTGATATGGCACCATATGAGTGGTTTGATACAACAGACGCAACCACATCAGTACGAAGTTTGGATTCGAACCACAGTAGTTGGTTACTCACCAGTACTTGTCAAGCGCCTCCGAGAACACCTTCTCTTCAGTCTTTTCAGCCCCGGGAGTATCAAGCTCGACGTTCCGCTTGGCTGAACGATCCTCTGAGAGTATCTCCTTGAAGACCTCATTTTGGACTATCAAACGCTGAACCTCATTGCTCCCGGTCCAGATAGTGGCAAGTCGAGCATCACGGAACAGCCGCTCAATGGGATAGACATCCGTGTACCCGATACCACCGAGGATTTGCATCGCTTCACTCACAACCTCAAGACCCGCCTCGGTACAGAATGCCTTTGCCTGTGAAACCTCCTTGCGGCACCACCGACCTGTGTCAGCCACCTTCGCAGCTCTATAGACAAGTCCCCGTGCGGCATCGAGGAGCGTGGCACAGTCAGCCACCTTGAAACTGATTCCCTCAAACCTCCGTATTGTTCTGCCAAACGCCTCTCTCTTGTCAGCGTAACGAACCGCAATCTCTAGTGCTGCACGTCCCATTCCAATCGGGCCTGCAGCTGATGTGAGTCGCTCAGGGACCATCATCGCGTTGAAGATATCATTGGCTCCGTTCAATTTACCAACGAGGTTCTCAGCCGGTACTTCGAGGTCTTCGAAGATTATGCGAGCAGCGCCCATACCACGACATCCCATGAGTTCATACTCTTCTTCGACTTTCACGCCCATATCGCGGTCAATGAGGAATGCACTGAGAGATTTGTGTGGTGGTGCATCGAAGTCCGTCTTTGCATAGATGACGAAGTAGTCAGCACCCACGCCACCTGCCACGAACCTCTTCTGGCCGTTGACGATGAAGACGTCACCCTTTTTCTTCGCAGTAGTATTTGTTCCGAAGAAGTCACTTCCGCCCCTTGGTTCGGTCAAGCCCTCTCCGCAGATCAGTTTCCCTTCGAGCGTGGGCTTGAGGTATTCTTTCTTCTGTTTCTCCGTTCCGAATTTGTCAATGCTCTCTCCTACGATACTTGGAAGTGAATAGGCACAACCGAGAGCTATCCCGAGAACGCCTATCTCTTCGATGGCGAGCATCTCAGAAACCCAGCCGAGGCCCCGACCGCCATACTCCTCTGGAAATCGAAGACCCAGCAGGTTCTTCTTCCCAGCGGCCTTGATGAACTCGTAGGGATACTCCTTCTCCTTTCCGTCCATCAGTACAAGAAGCTCGGGATCTATGTCATCTCGAACAAACGCGCGTACTTCGTCACGGATGGCCTTTTCGTCGTTAGTCAACAAAACATCAAACACGTTCCTAACCTCGCAACGAATAGGATGGAAAAGGGGCATAAAGACTCTACCCTTTAATCAGACCCGCCTAGGTCGAATGCAAATCAGCCAAGAAGGGCGTTAAGGGTGTCGTCGGACCCCATTGAGCTCTGAACGGCTATGGCCTCAGTGGGACAGGCAACCTCGCACGCCAGACAGAAAATGCAAGTTTTCTCTCTCACTGGATCTACGACTGCAGAATTGTCGTATTCAAATGCAATGAATACGTCTACGGGGCAGACATCCTGACACTTCATGCACCCGATACAGGACTCGAGATGAACGCCAACAATGGTACCATGTATCTGCCCATCGTTTTCGTTACAGGTCCAGACATCATGACCTGCATGACGATCGGTCGCCACCCAGCTTTCTCGGTAGTCCCTGTCAATCGCCACCATCAAGACCAGCTTTCATCCTCATCAGGCTCCAACTCATGAGTTCGTATGAGGGTATCCTCATCGATGGTCGGCTCAACGGCCAGAACACTCTGGGCACCAATTGCCTCAAAGTCTGGGTCTAGATCCACTTTGAAAAGAACCAAGACTGAAAGTAGGACGAAGATTCCAGCTATAGGCCCCCATGCCTTGTAGCCTATAGTCACCCACTCACCGGTTGTACCAACAACAGAGAGATTCCTGGGAAGGTCGAGAATGAAGCCCATGAGTGTAGCGGAGAAGGCTTGCGATATGTTGAGGGGTATTGAGGGAAATCCTGTATAGAGGCCTGCCTTACCCTCTCCTGTGAGAAGCTCATCCTTGTGCGCGAAATCTGCATACACAATATATGGAAAGAGGTAGTAACCTGCAACGGATGCGGCCACGAGGGCAATGAGTATGAAACCAACAAGCTTGCTTGCGACAAAGAGCGTGAATGGAAGGGTGATTCCTCCCAGCAGCATCGCTGCCTGCAGCGTCACTCGTTTACCCTTGTTTTTGATACCCCACCGCCAGATCAAGAAGAACAGAAAGACAACGGCCAGGAGCTCAACCCCAAAAATGAGGATGTCTAGGGTGCCAAAGTTCAGATAGTCATTCACGTAGGGAAAGGCTAGAGAAGTCACCATTGCGAATCCGACTGATAGAAGACCCTGGGCGAGCAACCATCCGAGAAAGTCGCGGTTCTCTAACACAACGCCTAGATCTTTCTTTAGGTTCGGCTGAGGAATGAACGTACCCTCCTGCTTCAGGTTGGCGATGGATGGAATGAAACCGACAACTTGGATAACCATGATTGCAAGAATCAAGAAGAGTATTTCAGTAGGAAGGCCGTAACCACTAGCAAGGCCGGCCAAGAGTGAGGTCATAAGGACGCCAATGACGAAGCCTAGAAAGTTTGCCACATTCTGCCATTGAGAAACAGAGGGGCGCTCCTCTGGCTCGGTCAGTTCTGGCATCCATGATTGGAATGGGGTTGTGACCATTCCATAGAGCATCTTGAAGACTGCAAGGGTCACTGTAGCGTAGATGAACAATCCGATGATATCATTCTGTGCAACGAACCAGTGGGGTGTGAAAATGAACAGAAAGGAAAGCGCCATGAGGGGCGCACCTATGATGACATAGGGCTTCCTGCGTCCCCACCGCTTCGTCGGTGTCCTGTCGCTGAGATATCCGAACCCGAATTGAGAAGCAGCAATCACCAGATAACTCACTGCCAACGAAATCCCTGTGTAGATACCGGGAAGATTCTGAAACGAATAGTAGAACAACGTCGTTGCCAGTGATAGCATATCAAGCATGATGCTGGGACCGAGCCGGGCCATTCCGAAGTATATCTTCTGAAATCTTGTTAGCACTATCCTCACTCCTTTTGGAACCGTGCAGGAAGTAAGGATACATCCCGGTATTAAGCACTGTCGGGCATCACGATGAAAGTATGGCCTTAGGGTTTTGGCGCTACTCTATGTATTGCTCGGGATTCTCATCGAATGTCTGTTTGCAGTAGGGGGCACAGAAGTAGTACCGCTCTCCCTCATAGTCCGAGTAGAGCTGAGCAGTGGCAGTATCGACCTCCATCTTGCAGATGGGATCTATCGCTATCCCCCCCTCTACCTGGTCCTCTGGCGTGAGCTCCGTGGCGGGTGCGAAATCCACCTCTGCGGGTTCAAATCTATTGAGCAGAAGAGCATTGCTGACAACGCTAACACTGGATAACGCCATGGCAAGACCTGCGAACTCAGGTCTAAGAGCAAGACCTGTGAAGGGGAACAACAGTCCTGCTGCGATGGGCAGGAGAGCCATGTTGTAGATGAGAGCCCAGAAGAATCCCTGCTTGATCTTCTCCATAGTCCTCTGGCCGAGCTGAACTGCAGATATGACATCACGAAGGTCGTCCCTGACCAGTACGATGTCCCCAGTTTCCACGGATACGTCCGTTCCTGAACCCAGGGCGATGCCGACGTCAGCTTGGGCCAGAGCAGGAGCATCATTCACTCCGTCGCCGACCATTCCGACCGTCCTGCCAGCATCTTGCATCTCCTTAACCTTTGCTGCCTTGTCCCCAGGCAAGACCTCCGACAAGACGTTCTCGATACCAACGCTTCTCGCGATGGCCTTTGCTGTGGTTTCCTTGTCTCCTGTAATCATCCAGACTTCAAGGCCCATCTCTTTCAGCTTCTTCACAGCCGATGCTGAACTCACCTTGAGCTTGTCAGCAATCGCTATCACGGCAGCAAGTTCGCCGTCCCTCGCAACGTAAACAACAGTCTTGCCTTCTTGCTGCCAGAACGAGCTGTCATGCATGACCTCCGACAGAGATAGCGAGAATCTCCCCATCAACGCCTCGTTTCCAATCGAATAGGTTGAACCGTCAACCTCTGCGGAAACGCCCATCCCCTCAGTATAGGAGAAGCTGGTGCTCTCGGGAATCTCGAGACCTAGCTCCTGAACATGATAGACAATTGCCTCACCCAGTGGATGCTCACTGTTCTTCTCAACAGCAGCAACGGCTCGAAGGACTCCCTCTTCGTCCAGTCCGTTGACAGTACGAACATCAGTCACTGTAGGATGTCCGATGGTTAGTGTGCCAGTCTTGTCGAAGATGATAGCATCAATCTCAGGAACTGCCTCCAATGCAGCCCCGTTCTTTACGAGTATGCCATATTGTGCACCCTTGCCGAGCCCGACCATGATAGCGGTGGGCGTGGCTAGACCTAGCGCACAGGGACACGCAGCGACCAGCACAGCTATTGTAAAGCTTAGTGCTCGAGTCCATTCCGCGGCTCCAAGCACAAACCAACCGATGAAAGTTGCAGCCGAGATAGCCAGTACCAGAGGAACGAATACCTCTGCAATGGAATCAGCCCTACGCTGAATAGGTGGCTTGTGCGACTGTGCCTCCTCGACTAGTTTGACAATCTGAGACAAGACGGTGTCTTTACCGATCTTTGTGGCACGGACCATCAGAACGCCATTCTTGTTGATGGTCGATCCAACCACCTCGTCGCCCTCGCTCTTTGTCACAGGTAGCGATTCACCAGTAATCATTGATTCGTCGACGCTCGACTCACCCTTGATGACGACTCCATCGACAGGAACCTTCTCACCCGGTCGAACAATGATTGTGTCATCGACCTGCACCTCTTCTATCGGAAGGGTCTGTTCTTCCCCATCTCGAACAACTAAAGCAACATTTGCTTGGAGGTCCATGAGGCTTCGTATCGCCTTCGACGTGCGACCCTTGGCAATTGATTCTAGTGTTCTACCAAGAAGTATGAACGTTATGAGCATGGCTGAGGTGTCGTAGAATGACATGTACTCGGGAAACACAAACGTAGCTGCAACTGAGTAGAAGTATGCAGCGCTTGTACCCAGCATGATGAGGGTGTCCATGTTCGTCTTGCCATGTCTGAGTCCACGGAGGCTTGCCTGATAGAAAGGATAGCCCGCTATGAATTGAATGGGTGTGGTCAACAGAAACATCAGAATCTCAGGGTCTATCCATGCAGGAAGGAAAGGAGTCAGTATTCCAAACATAATCAGCGCAACGGGGATTGTGAGAATCAAAGCAAAAGTGAACAGCCCGGCGTAGAAGCGTATCTCTTGCTTCCTTGCCAGAGTTTCACGATCAGAACGATCTATACCACTCGCAACAACATCGAATCCTGCCTTCTTGATCTCTCGCTTCACATCCCCGTAGCCTACAATCTCGTCGTCATATTCAACCAAGAGCCGCTGAGACTCCTCGAACTTCATGACTGATATAACACCATCAATTGCATTGATAGTGGAAACAATGTTCTCCCAATCTTCACTTGAGGGAGTTTGCTCCAATCGCATGTTCATGGTGGGCCGTACGGGTCGGTACCCGGTAGACTCAACGGCATGCTCGAGTGTTTCTCTGCCTGTCTTGCTTCTGTCGTATTCGATGACAGCCTTCTCATCAAGAAGATTCACTGAGGCCGAAATCACTCCTTCCTCATTGAGCAATGATTTCTCAATCGTCGCGACACATGAGGCGCAGTGCATTCCTTCTATCTTCATGGACATGCGAGATTTGCTGTTTCTGTCTTGTTCACTCATACCCATCAGTCCACATACTTGTATTAACAATAGTGCAGTTAGTTATTAGCGTTACGATGGGTACATCAGTCAGAGGGTAGAACTCACTTACCGACGTAATGCTGACTCTTGTCGTCCTCAGCCTCTGCCATCATCCTGAGCAACTCAGAGAAGGCCTCTTGGATGTTCTCCCCGGTCTTTGCTGAGGTTTCGATGAAGACAGCAGGGACGTCGAGTTTCTTCATGAAGTACTGAGCAAACTCCTTGCCCTCAGCAGTGGACACGCGTTCAGAATAGGGGGCCCGGTCTCGGATGTCAATCTTGTTGCCGATGATGATGGTAGGTGGAAGCTTGCCCATGTTGCGATAGGCCTCAACCAGCCACTTACTCGCGTTGTCAAAGGAGTCGCGATCCACAACCGAGTAGACGAGAAGCAAGCCATTGCAGCCATGATAGTAGTGCCCACGCACTTTTTCGAAGGTTGGTTGACCTGCCAGATCCCAAATGATGAACTTGACAACTTCCTCCTCAAAGAGCACCTTTTTTGTTGCCAAATCAACACCAATGGTCGCCAAGTGCCCCTCGATGAAATCCTCCCCCAGATAGTTGCGCCGGATTGAAGTCTTCCCTACCGCGCCGTCCCCAATGAGGGCAGCCTTCAAGATTCTGCTTCCGTCATCTTGGTCTCTCATCCGTGCCTCTCCTGTTTTAAGGTGTATCGCCGACTGCTTTTGAGTGCATCCATTGAGCGGGAGCCCTACCAGATGAATCAGAACACCTGAGTAATCTCCCCATGCATTCTACTCAATACTCCTAGATAAAAGATAAGGTTAGCGGAACGGCGGGCAGCAAGAATACAGGCTTCCGCGACGGCGCTACTCCCTCGGAATTCAGCTTGAACACAAGCTCGGTCCAACATCAGTGAGTGATTAATCACCAAAGAAACCACGGGCACGGCCTGCATAGAGTCCGATAACTGTCAGTCCAATGAAACCAGCTGCGAGAACGACTGGAACCCAGTCAACACTTGGATAACCACCCCAGCGCATTGGATGATAGTCGATGCTCCCAGCATCACCGTATACATCGTAGTGACTGGAGCCCGCGTAGGTATCCCAGTAATTGCCCCTGGTCGTATAGTTCCAGTGGTTGTCATGACCGTAGTCGCGCGCGTTTAGACCGTTGTTGCCGGCCAGGATGTTCAAGTATAGGAGATTGCCGTTGGACCCATAGGAGATGAGAATCCCTGTGTTCTCATTCTTCGTGATGCTGTTGCCCCTCAGTGTGTTGTAGTCAGAGTACCGGAGTTCAAGCGCGACATCCCCATTGCTGAAAATCGAGTTGTCGAAAAGCGTATTGTTGGAAGACTTGTAGAGAAACATGCCGGCGATTTCATTGGCGGAAACAGTATTGCCTGTGAGGAAATTCTGGTAAGAGAATCCGAGCTGAATGCCGCATGATGCGTTGGAGAAAGTTCCCCCTTCCACAAGCATGTTTGAGCAGTTCGCCAAGATCAGCTGACCATAGGTAGCTCCGTCAAGGTCTACCCCGCGTAGTCCCCAGAAGTATCCAAGCAAGAGGCCGTTGACAACGTTATTGGTCGCTACGAACTGATGCCAAACATTCACCTCCGATCCGTCAATCGTGAGTCCATTCTGATCAAAGACATTCCCAGAAATGAGACACGATGGAGAGGATGAGAGGTGTACACCTGACCGCGAATTATCAGCAATGGAGTTCCGGAGAATCACGGTATCTGGCGAGGAATACAGGTTAAGTCCAAACTGATTGCCAGACACGTTGTTGTCTTCGAAACAGTTTCCTGGGGCGTAGTAGGCGTTGGCACCACCATTGGACTCGGACAGTGAGTTGTTCGCAATCGTATTATCGGTTGAGGCGTATAGCGAGATACCAGCACGCACCATGTCGGAGATCGTATTATGGATTAGCAGATTGTAGCTTGAGAAACCCAGCAGAATGCCGGTAGTTCCGCTCGAAAAGTCGCCATCTCGGACAGTCACACCGGTGCAGTTTGCTAGAATGACCTGACCATATAGATCTCCATCAATCTTTCCAGTGGAGAGGCTCCAGAAGTAGCCAACTGGAAGACCATTCACAGTGTTGTTCGATGTGATGGTCTGCTTCCATTCAGACCGTCTTGATCCTGATATATGGATTCCATTGTTCTCGAAGGTATTACCGGAAACTACACTGGAACCCGAGCCATATAGCCACAAGCCCGAATACACATTATCCAGGAGGTAGTTGTCGGCCATGTGATTCTGTGGCGAGGAATGCAGAGAAACCCCATAGAAGGTGCTTGAGATCACGTTGGAGCGTATCTGGGCATTTGTGGTGTTAGTCATGAGAATGCCGTGGTTGTTGTAGTGTCCCTGCAGCCTGCAGTTACGTATTATGAAGTATGAAGAGGTGTTCCGGACCTCGATACATTCCTCTGCGGAATGGATTTCTAGATTCTCGATGATGTAGGGATCCTGCTCGGTCCCGCTGCCACTGAAACCTTGCGAGGAAAAATCACTGTCTGATTCAATCAGGATTGGCTCATGTACTGTGAAGCCTAGCTCGTGGATAGATGCAGTTCTTGATCCTACTCCGCCCCAATCCGTGGTGTCCGAGTTTCGGCTGAACTGGCAATTGGAGCAGTCTACATGCGTAGAGACTGCCGAAAGCAACAGAATACCTACTAGAATCCTAGAGTATGTTCTGAAATTCATCCCCTTCTTCACCATGCTATTCTTGTCAGGGGAAAAGCACGATAACGGATAAGCCTTTTGTCTGTCCAGTAGAGACGATGCAAACGGGAGAGTCCTTTCGGGGATACTCCGTTCTAGAAAGGCTCATCTGTTCTGCTGTCACGGTGAGAGTATGAACAGGGAACCAGCGGATATCGAGTCTATGGTACGGATATGGAAGCGAATCCTCCCGAGTGAAGTGACGAATTGGGTCCTTTTCGAACCTGGGACAGTCGTCCTCTGCCATGAAACCGAGATGAGTCCCGCCCAATACGCAGTGTCAATCATCAAGGCATGGGGACCCGTCAGACCGGGTACAAACCTAGGCGACTTCAGCGTGAGAGAAACGGACAGCATACAAGGGTGGATAGTTGAATACGCGCATGAACATCTGGCCAACTACGTTTCACCTGATGAAGTCGACACTGAGCCATCTGCTGCCCTTGTCGGTCTCATAGGGCGAGAGAAGAGAGCTGCCGATTCTCGGAGCCGAAACATAATACATGTAGATATCGCTGACTTTCCATGACGGATTCGATCCCCGGAGTCTATCTTCTAGCTCAAGCACGAGGGATTCATGCCAAGAGCCACCTCCGCATCGGTCAGCCTTTTATTCCTATGGCCGTTCGAGTCTATTGAAAACTGAACAAGAGTATGCCATTGAGCAATCTTGCTGGTGAAGAAGCGAGATGATACCGCCACTAGAGATCATAGTACTACTCGTCATGCTCGGACTACTATCCAAGACCTTAGACTCAACCCTTGGCTTGGGTTACGGAACAATGCTTGCACCAATCCTGCTTCTTCTAGGGTACTCTGTCACCAGGGTTGTACCAGCGGTGCTTCTTTCTGAGTTTCTCTCTGCTGCAATCACCGCCCTCTTCCATCGAGCAATGGGCAATATCGCCTCAGATTCAGAATCCCGCGACTTCAAGGTCTCCACTCTGTTATCAGTGATGGGAGTATTGGGGGGACTCGCAGGTGTCGCAATAGCATTTTCCTCCACAGATATGTTTGTTACTGTGTACGTGAGTCTCACCGTCATCGTGACTGGACTCTTGGTTGTCAGAGGTTTTCGTTGGATTTTCACCTGGAAGAGGATCACTCTCTTCGGTTTCATAGCCTCGTTGAACAAGAGTATCAGTGGTGGAGGGTACGGCCCCATTGTCGCTGGCGGACAGATTCTGACAGGAAGAGATGGAACAAAGGCAATCGGGACTACGGCAATTGCAGAGGCGGCAACAACAGCAACGTCATATATCTTGTACGAGGTGCTCGGACGCACCCCTGTTACAGTAGATACATTTCTCGGACTTGAGGGCCCACTCCTATTGGGTGCTCTTCTCTCTGCTCCAATCTCAGCCTACATACTGAAGAAGGTGGATCCCCGCAGGTTGATTCCCATTGTTGGTTCGGCTGCAGTTCTTCTGGGGCTCTACACACTCATGAGCACTGTATTCGACAGCACTATTGCGACCATCATCGTTCTTGCCATATTCTCGGTGCTAGTACTCGGACTCCTTCTTGTTCGAGCCAACGGAAGCGCGCACAAGCAGAGACGGGACAAAGAGGAAACACAATAGAAACTGCCGTAATCCTATGAGTAGTCAGGTATTCATCCTTCGAGTGCCGGACCGAACTAGGATTAGAAGAGATGGGTCCGATCATGCCCTATGTCGGCTTCATTGATTCATTCTGCTACGTGAAACCAGCCACTATCGAGCATGCTACAGAACATCGAACCGACTAACATTCGAACTTGTCTAGTTCTCCCTGTACGGTCTTCCTGTCTTGCTCTCCCTCAAGCGCATCCGTTTCCTTTTGAGCAAGGGCCCGATACTTGCTGCATTCCTTCTTGTTGCCAGCAATCCTGTGAGCCCGTGCCAACACCTCGTGTGCAAAGGGAATGTCCCAGTCTTGGAACGATTCATCCGACTCCTTTGCCTCCTCGGTCAGTTCCATGCACCGCTCCGCATGAAAGAGCGCGGGTTCGGCCCGTCCCATGGCAGAGTACACTCGGGAAATCATATACTCAGCTCGCGCAATGTTGACTATAGTCCCTGCCTTGCTCCAGTGATACCTAGACGTGTGTGCCATATGCATGGCCTCCTCAAGTTCTTCGTCAGATGGGTCATCCTTGTCAAGAACGGGCCATATGGCGTTATGTGTCGTGACTGCGAATTCACGGTGCATCTTCATGTTGGGCATCTTCTCAGTCATGGCTCAGTCCACTCCTAGCAAGCTTATTCCTAGGTCTGGCCGACCCACCTTATTAGAGCATCTATCAGCCGCGTCTGCTCGGCGATGAGTTATTATCTGATCAATGTAGAAGCTGGAATGAAGCGGGAGAAATGCTCGTCGACGCCCATTGCCATCTCGAGATGTATGCAGAGAACATAGACATGGCACTCAGGGACCTCGAGGAGAATGAAATGATGATGATTGCCGTGTCGAATGGCATACCATCCTATGAAAGGACGCTGGCTGCAGCTGCAAAGACGCCACGTATAATTCCAGCATTTGGGATAACCCCGCATAACGCAGCAGATGTGATTGACAATCCTGAACCCATCCGAGAGTACGCGAACCGGGCTTCAGCCTTGGGAGAAGTAGGGCTGGACAGATTCTTTGAGAGAGATCCAACACACTATCCGATTCAGGCCGATCTCTTCGATCTCTTCCTGCAAGCTGCAGAGAAGAATGACTCTATTCTGAGCATCCACAGTCGTGGTGCAGATAGGGAGGTACTGGAAATGCTGAATTCTTATCAGATCAGGCGTGCAGTAATTCATGGGTTTGATGCAGGGCACGAGGTTACTCAGGTTGCAGCAGAGCTGGGTGTATTCATGTCGTTCTCGCAGGCCGTCACTCGAGAGTATCGTGGCATTATCCCACAGTGGACAGAGATTCAAACTGCACTAAGACACGTACCCGATGAGCTCTTGCTCTCCGAAACCGATGCACCGGGCATGTCCCCGGATATCCCCCCCAGCAGACCTCTGAAAAAGGTCATTGATCATTTATCTGAAGTGAGAGGCATCGAGAGAGAGGAGGTAATCCAACAGACAGCAGCGAATATGGCTCGACTGGTTAAGGGGGTGCCCGGTCTGTCACGGCAGGCCAGTTTACTTGAAGAAATTGGGTCTTGATCCATTTCGTTGCAGCCTCACCTAAG
This sequence comes from Candidatus Thorarchaeota archaeon, assembly GCA_004524435.1. Lineage (GTDB taxonomy): Archaea > Asgardarchaeota > Thorarchaeia > Thorarchaeales > Thorarchaeaceae > TEKIR-12S. Next base: position 14,551 of record SDNO01000037.1, read on the forward strand.
TGATAACAGGACAAAAATAGACAAAAGGCATGCCTACATGGACCAGCATGAGCTGCGATGGTTGAGCTATATTTCGGGGAGATGACAGCAATCGATGTGACCATGGCCCTACTGACTGGGATTGCCGGGGCCATAGCCCTTGCTATTGCATACAAGTTGACCGAAAATGGGGTGGAGAGATGGAAACCCCGGAAGGTCGTACATGTGAGCATGGGAACTGTCATCGGCCTCACTGTCGTGGGGTATTCGAACCTGAGCGGACCGGCACTCGCAACGGGTATTTTCCTGACCGTCCTTTTCTATGTCTGGGCCCACAAAAGCTCCTTACTCTTTGACCTTCTCCTGGCAGGAAGCCGGCCAGGAGAGTCCAGCAAGAGCACCTTCGCAGCGGGATTCATGGGGATGGTTTCATTCGCGCTTTCCTTTGTCTTGTTTTTGCCCAGGCCAGAGATCTTCGTAGCGGCCATACTTTCGGTTTCCTGGGCAGACGCATCAGGCGAGGTGTTTGGCAGATACATTGGTCGGCAATATGTGAACGCCGGTTTCAGGAACAAGTCTGTGGAAGGATCAATCGCAGTCTTCCTCTTTGCAATCATATCAATTTCTATCTCGTTGCTCATCTATTCCGACTGTTGTGTTCTATGCCTTCTTCCCCACATTGTCTTCGTAGCTCTCATTGTGGCCGTAACTGAACTGCTTTCCACAAGGTGGATGGACAATTTCTTCATCCCGCTTGTGACATCGTTCATGATGTGGCTGCTTCTCTTTCCATCGATGCCACTACTCGGTATCTTTCCTGTTTTTGCCTAATGCCTCAGATCTCTCTGAGCTGTGCTTCTCAGATTTCCCAGTCGCTAATCCGTTCAATTCCGGACTCCCCTAGTTCGCATACAAGTTTCAGCTCAGCAAGAATCGAGGCCCAACCTATATGATAGCCCACAACGTCTTCTGGTTTCTGGAAGCCGTAGTGGTGGAGAGCAACGAGGGTGTCATCATCAACTGGCTCGAAGCGGACATTCACTCGGGTTTCCGGTTCATCTTGGTAGACCCACGAGAACTCAATCTCACTGTCAGGTTCCATCTTTGTGAAGACTACCGGCCCCATTCCTTCGGCCCACCATGTGTAGAGCCCACCATATCTATCATCAACTACCGGATTCTCTGCACGGATGAAGTGCTTGAGTTTCTCGGGATTGGTCCAGACATCGAAGGGAAGGGAAGGAGGAGCTCGAATAAGGACACTGAGTCGGACATCTTTAGAATCGTAATGCGTGATTCGGGTTGGATGATACTTGGAGTAGTCGAATCTCAGGGCAGCACCACCGAGTTCTAACACTGCCTTGAAGTTCGCCAAGAGCAATGTCCAATGCTCTGGCAGGTGGTAGTCCCGCGCTGCGGCTGGGACAGGGCCGTGTTTGACCTCCATGACCGTTCCAGGTCCGATTTCTCGGAATCTGATGACAAAAAGCGTTTCGACACCGAAGATCTCCCAAGAAAAGAGGATGACGTTGTCTTCCCGAATCTTCTTTATGATCCAGCGGTCGCCAATCTCTGGAGTTGTTGGGGCGTTCTTACCTCGGAAGGTTATGCCTCCGCCCTCATGGAAATCAGAGCTGATCTCATTCCCCAGCCACTGCAGCATGGTGATGGGATCCATAAAGAGCTCCCATACCTCTTCAAGAGGTCGCTGAATACGAATGCGAATCTGTATCACCGGGAGTTCAGTCGCATCGGACATCACACTCTCTCTCCAAACTCAGCCTATGTTATTTCATGCTTAAGTGCGTTCAGGTGAAGTAAAAAGAAAAAGGAGAGGAGAGGACCCCAAGGGGTCCATCGATGCTAAAGGCTCGTGTACACGGGCCACTTTCTCCAGATATAGGCGAACAGCAACTCAATCCAAAGCAGGACAAGCAAGAAAGCTGTCGGCGAGTCGTTGAACGGATTGCCGGTGCCACCCAACAATGGTGAGATGAAGTAGTAGCCCCAGAAGAATATCATTCCGAGCACAATCACCGTTATGAAACGAATTAGGAAGTTCTTGGTCTGAGAGTAGCCTTTGGGCCAGTTGTCAAAGAACAACGAAACTGCAATAACTGCAACGATCAGCCAGTCTGCCAGAGCGACATTCATGTAGCCCACTCCTGTGCCAATATCTCCAGTGAATCCTAGGGCCTGCGCAATCGGCACAAACGCCAACGCGATATAGCCACCAAGGTACACGAAGATGAAGCCCAATATCGTGCACACGATAAAAGCTGCAATGCCGATTTTGGGCTGTTTCCCAAGCTTGTCCCATGGCCAATATTCGAAGGTCATAAGAGTCAGCAGCGAGAAGAAGATTGTCCACTGCGTCCATCCCAGATTGAACCCATAGGCTGTCAGGTTGAGACTCAGCGAGTTACCCGTGGGAAAGAATAGCAAGAACCAGGCAACAAGGGTCACAATCCATCCGACAATGAACACCCGGATGCCCCTACCAGGTTGTTTCTTGTCAAAGAAAGGCCAATACATAGTGCCGGCGACCCACAGAACTCCAAACGAGAAGCAAGAGCCGGACAGAGTACCAAAGATCGAAACGCCCACGTAGACCTGCCAGGCACTCGTGCCGTAGAATGCTACAACATACGTCATACCGATGCAGTAGAGCACTACGGCAACAATCACATTGATGATTGTGCCAGCTATGCCCACCCTCCACGGCGGACCCATTCTGTAGACAGGCCAGTTCTCGAACCATATGGCAAAGAGAACTCCCATCAGTCCGAAACCGCCGAGGGCTGACCAGGAAACAGCCGAATGGTTGGCGAAGCAGATAACAGATCACATGACGCAAAAGGATGCGCTCTTGGCGACTGCGGCCTCTGCGGGGTTCAACATCTGTGAGAATCTGCGTTCCCTTCAGATACCCACGCTGCTCATTGTTGGAG
>SDNO01000162.1 GCA_004524435.1 Candidatus Thorarchaeota archaeon
CTGCAGTCGTCAGAGTCGGACCGTGAGTCATTTCGCCAAGCTTAAGTGTCCTGTGTGAGGTCTTGTTCAAACTGAGAGGTCACACGAATGAGGATGCTGCAGATTCACTCAGATGGATTCTCCTACGAGACCAAACGAAAGGCAATCAAGACGGCAGAGGAAGTCGAATCTGACAAGTATGTCACTAATGATTCATGCTTAGTCAATTTCATAGCAGCAGAAACTACAGACCAGAGTGATATTGCCAAAGCATCTCAGATTACTGCGGAGATGATTGCAGCCGCCGCAGACGAAGTCAAAGAGAAGAATGTGGTGGTGTATCCGTGGGTTCACCTCAGTGAGTCCCCCTCACGCCCAGATGTGGCGTTGAAGCTTCTTCGTGGTGTTTCAAAGATTCTATCTGAGAAAGGCTACAACATAGTGAGAGTCCCATTTGGCTGGTATAAGTCATTTAGCATTCACTGTAAGGGTCATCCTCTGGCTGAGCGCTCAAAGGTCTTGGACATAACGACTATGTCGGTTGAAGAAGAAGATATCACGGTGGGTGAGGATCTGACAGCTCTTCAAGCCGAAGAAGGAGCATCCTCAGCATTCTATATCATGGAGTCCGACGGACAACTCACGAAGTACGACAAGTTCGACTACACAGGCTATGAAGAGTTACGGCTGTACGTGAACTATGAAACGGCAAAGGACCGCACAGCCCACGATCCCCCACCGCACATTGATCTCATGAAGAATCTTGAGCTAGTCGACTACGAGCCGGGATCTGATGCGGGCAACTTCAGGTGGCCTCCCCGAGGATACACCTTGAAACGGGCGATTGAAGAACGAATTGTACAAGAGATGCTGGACTATGGTGCGCACATAGTCCAGACTCCTCTCATTTATGACTACGCCCATCCATCTCTCAAGTCGTATCTACAGCGCTTCCCATCAAGACAGTATGTAGTCCGTTCTGGGACGAGTGACTACTTCATGAGATTCTCGGCCTGCTTTGGCCAGTTTCTCATGTTGTCCCAGGCTCAGGTTTCCTACAGACAGCTGCCACTGAAAATGTTCGAGATTGCCCCGTCGTATCGGCGTGAGCAAAGTGGTGAATTGGCCGGTATGAGGCGACCGCGAGCCTTCACGATGCCTGACATTCATGAGTTCGTTGCAGATCGGGATATGGCCATGCAATCCGTCCTGAATCAGATGGAGTTCGTGGGGAAGTTGATGGGCGAACTTGAAGTTGACTACGAAGTTTCGTTCAGGATTCTGAAATCCTTCTATGAAGACAACAAGGAATTCGTAGAGAGGGTCGTTGGGATGGTAGGCAAGCCCGTCATGCTTGAGCTCTTTGAGGAGCGATACGCCTATTTCATCTTCAAGGGTGAATGGAACGTTGTCGATGCACAGGAGAAGGCAGCGTGCCTCGCCACAATCCAGATTGATGTTGAGAATGCTGAGAGGTTTGACATCTCCTATGTTGACGAAGATGGCGAAGAGAAGAGACCTCTTATTCTTCACACATCGCCCTCTGGATCGGTTGAGAGAGTCCTATATGGTGTTCTTGAGCAGGCCAACAAGGACATGAAGCGGGGCAAGAAACCAATGCTCCCGCTCTGGATGAGCCCAGTTCAGGTACGCTTTGTCCCTGTTGACGACAGCAACATTGACCATTGCTTGGAACTCGGGGCGAAACTCGACGAGAAGACCATACGCTACGAGATAGACGATCGTCAGTTGACAGTCGGCAAGAAGATACGAGCTGCAGAGAAGCTCTGGACTCCTTATATCTGTGTGATTGGTGACCGAGAGGAAAAGAGTGGAGACCTAGCAGTGCGAAGGCGAGTGGAAGGTGATCAGGTCAAGATGACCCTGGAAGAACTGATGACAGAGATATCAGACAAGACCGATTTCGCACCTAGGCAGCGACTGTTGCTTCCCAGCGTCGTTTCGAAACAGGCGATTTTCTCAAGAGAGGTCTAAAGGGTCCGAATAGATAGCGCTCGACGATACTGTTAAAGGCTGGGTTAGCATCTAGTACCTTGCTGGGGTGTATCTGGTGCGAGTACTGGTTCTAGGTTCAGGATTAATGGGCTCAGCTGCTGCTTTTGACCTCGCTCGCAATGACGCAGTTGAAGGCGTGATTGTGGCCGATATCAATTTGGACGCCGCAAAGGCTGTTGCTGAGCGAGTTGGCTCGAAGGTTGAAGCTCGAAAGGTTGATGCAACGAAGAAGTCAGACCTGAAAGATGCTTTCTCTGATGCTGACGCTGTCGTAAGCTGTGTGAGTTACAAGGTCAACCTGCTCCACACCCAGATGGCAGTTGAAACTGGAACGCATCTCTGCGATCTAGGGGGGAACTTCAAGGTCGTACAGAAACAACTGGAACTGAATTCCCAAGCAAAAGATGCGAGTGTGACGATTGTTCCTGATACAGGTCTTGCGCCTGGCATGGCAAATGTCCTTGTGAGGGACGGTATTGACTATCTGGACAAGATTGACTGCGTTCGGATAAGAGTGGGAGGACTTCCACAGGAACCCAGACCTCCGCTCAACTATTCGATGGTTTTCTCAGTCGAGGGGCTCATCAACGAATACGTTGAGCCTTGCATGGTTTTGAAGGATGGGAAGATCACATACGAAGATCCCCTTGTTGGTTTCGAACAAGTGGAGTTTCCCGAGCCTTTTGGGAGGCTGGAGGCCTTCAACACCAGTGGCGGAACATCAACCCTTCCTCTCACCTATGAGGGGGTTGTGGATAGTCTTGACTACAAGACCATTCGCTATCCCGGCCACGGTCACTCGATGTGGGTGTTGATGAAGCTGGGCCTCATGGACAGCACCGAGCATGATTTCGATGGTATCAGGGTAGCTCCCAGGACTGTGCTGCAGGGGCTGCTGACCGAGAATCTCCCCAAGGCCGAGCATGATGTCACTCTGATGCGTATCTCCATCGAGGGTTGGAAGGGAACAGAATCGCGCAGACTTGAGTATAACATGATCGACTACTTTGATGATCGGACAGGTCTTACATCAATGATGCGAACGACAGCATTTCCGGCTGCTACTATTGCTGTCATGCTTGCTGATGGCACTGTAGATGAGAATGGTGTTCTTCCTCCAGAGCGCGCGATTCCTCCAGAGCCATTCATTGAGGCCCTGCGAAAACGAGGAATCGAAATAGAACGAAGGATTGTGTGACAGCAAGGATTAATCAGGAGACGAACCACTTCAAAGCTCGTGCAAGCATCATGAGCGACTACTCCGATATTTATGGGCGAATCCATGAGGCAAGAGAAGTCACAGCGGACATCGCGCGGGTAACTCCATTGGACCGATCTTCTACGTTCAGCAGGATGAGTGGAGGTGAGGTCTATCTTAAACTGGAGAATCTTCAGAAGACCGGCTCGTTCAAGGTCCGGGGAGCATCCTATGCCATTTCGCAGTTGAGCGATAGCGAGAAAGAGGCAGGGGTCGTCGCTGCATCAGCTGGTAATCACGCCCAAGGTGTGGCTCATGCTGCAACCCGACTAAGTATCAAATCCCAAATCGTGATGCCCGTATTCTCTCCTGTTGCAAAGATACAGGCAACAAAAGGCTACGGGGCGGAAGTTATCCTTCACGGGGAGATGTTTGATGAATCGTTAGCTCGTGCCTATGAGATAGCTGAGTCTACAGGCGCCACCTTCATCCATCCTTTCAATGATAAGAATGTAATAGCCGGTCAGGGAACCATCGGCCTCGAGATACTCGAAGCACTGCCGGAGGTGGATGTCGTAGCCGTGCCAGTAGGCGGTGGTGGACTTGTCAGTGGCATAGCTATTGCGATGAAGACACAGAAACCCGAGGTCGAGATATATGGTGTGGAGGCTGCTAGCGCCGCGTCGATGAAAATCTCTATGGAAACAGGCCAACCTGCACCTGCTGAGAAGATGGACACTATAGCTGATGGCATAGCTGTGAAGAAGCCAGGCGACCTGACCTACCATATTGTACGCGACCTTCTTACCGATGTTGTGACTGTCGAAGAACTTGAAATCACGAGAACCCTGTTCCATCTCTTAGAGCGTGCAAAGAACGTCGTTGAACCTGCAGGCTGCGTTGGTCTTGCTGCTCTTCAGCATGGCAAGATAGACATAGCTGGTAAGAACGCCGTGGCTGTGCTTTCGGGCGGAAACATAGACATGAGTTTCCTCTCACGCGTTGTCGACAAGGAGCTGGTTCGACTAGGCAGACGAGTAAGGGTGCGAGGGAGCATATTGGATCGTGTGGGTAGCCTAAACAGAGTCCTGAGTGCTGTCGCAGAATCCGGAGTGAATCTTGTTGAGGTATCGCATGACCGAAGCGATCCTGATATCGCACCCAACAGGGCCGAACTAATACTGGTTCTTGAGGTTCCTGACAAGTCCGCTCTGAAACGAATGCTTGTTCTCCTGGACGATCGCGGCATGCATTTCGAGCTATTTGAGGATTGAGGCAACTCTTAGATTCTGACGTTTC
>SDNO01000038.1 GCA_004524435.1 Candidatus Thorarchaeota archaeon
CCTGTGAGATGGCACGGCCCAATCTATGCCCACAATTTCAGTACTCCATTCACCCTAGCCCAGTTTGACAACTTCAGTGTGCACCTAGAAGTCGACAACTCTCTTACCAGTTACTCGGGAATCATCCATATCTATCTGTGTGACAGTGAATTCATGCCAGTACTCAGCGCTTTCTGCGGCGACTCATGGAATTGGAAAGCAGAGGGCAACATACGGGCGGAGTATAGGTTCAGCAACGGGTCCTACGTCTTCCACGGAACAGAGTTGCCTGTTGGCTACACGTCAGTTGATGGGGTCTTCAGTATCTGGTTCGATCAAACAGAAGGGTTGAAAGCGAGCGTTCCTGGCTACGGGCAAGCCGCACTAGGATATCCTGAAGAGCCTGAACTGCAGAGGGAAATCAGGTACTTGGTCGTGAGAGCATCACGGCTTGCCGGCTATACCTGGATGCCAAGCTACGTTCACGATATCACGGTAAGCCATGGCGGTTCAAGCGATTCTGTGCCGCAACCTATGATAGAAGGCATGGAGAATCTACAGGTAGAGGCTGGAACCTCAGGGAACGAGATTGTGTGGACTGTTGAGAACATGGTGCCACAATCATTCGAAGTATATCGCAATGACAGCCTCTTGGAGTCCGGCACGATGACCTCGAGTGTACTTACAGTCCCGATAGACAATCTGAATCCTTGTGTCTACAACTATACCGCCATCATCTACGGGACAGAAGACGAGATTCTGTCAGATTCAGTTATGGTCACAGTAGTAGATACCACGGCCCCGGTTCTGACTCGACCTGCGGATGTTACTGTTGAATTTGGGGCTTTCCCCATTGGAGTCACCTGGATTCCAACGGACCTTCTGCCGGACACGTATCAGATTTATCAGAATGAAACACTCGTTGAAAGTGGTGGATGGACTAGTGGGGAAAACCTCACCTATGTCATGGACGAGAATCTGGAATCAGGAGTACATGAAGTCAGAGTCGCAGTCTATGACACATCTGGGAACTCGAACACTGACACGGTGTACGTGATTGTGAATGAATCCGTTGGTGGTCAGGTGGGTGAATTCATTAGTCTGAGCATCACAATTGGGAGCATCGCTGTCATAGTTATTATCAGCGGCCTGATCTGTCGAAACAGGGGAGCAGAAGAGGCCACATCATACTACTCTGACTATTACTCAGGCTGAATAGCCCAGGTGCAGAATCCAAGTTCGAATCAGTGAAATCCCGAATAGATTGGCGTAGGATCAACCTGACCCACAAGATTTGTATCGAGGGAAGTACTCTGTCTTCTTGCTGGTGAATGAAGTGCCTTACTTTGAGAGCTCTGAACAGCTGAAGGATGTATTTGAGGAATTCTGGAAACGTGCAAGACAGAACGAAGAGGTCATGAAAAAGCTTGCAAAATCGGGCATCGTGGTCAGATTCGACATAGACCAGCCCGAGGTTCATGTCACAATCGACTTCAAGAACCCAGGCCCAGATGGGGATCTTGGCACACTAGCCTTTGATAGTGATGTTGAGCCTGAGATAGCCGTCTGGAGTACCTCAGAGACGACCAACAAATTCTGGCAAGGAAAACTGAATACCACAATCGCTATGGCAAAGAGAGAAGTCAAAATGGATGGGTCGATACCCAAAGCGTTGGGACTCCTCTCGAAAATCAAACCCCTCTTCGATATCTTCCCTGAGGTTTTGCGGGACAAAGGACTCGATCACATGGTTCTCTAGGGAAGGGAGCGTGCATGTAAGTTGGTCGACCTGCAGCCTATCGACAGAATCGAGATCGTCATCCTTGTTGACAACGCATCGTGTGAGAGGCCCTCAGAAACTAGCATTGTATCCCGGGCAACTGAGTGGGCTCAATCAGGGCAAGGACAAAGCACGAAACTCAGAACAGGACACGGTCTGTCACTCTTAGTAAAGACCGAACTTGATGGAGATATCCATCAGGTAATCTATGACACTGGCCCCTCCGACGAGCTTTTCCATCACAACGTGAGGCAACTGGGACTGGATCTCAGCGAAACGGATGCCATTGTCATAAGCCACGGACACTGGGACCATATGGGAGGCCTATTCGCAGCGTTGAAGGCAATAGGAGGACAGGAGATTCCCGTCTACATTCACAAGGAGATGTTCAGAAAGAGAGGCGTTGAGAGCAAGTTTCTCTTCTGGAAACGGATACGAGAATTAGCCCCTGTCCCAACGAGGGACGCTATTAAGAAGCTCGGGGGGAAGCTGATACACAGTCCCAATCCCACACTTCTCACGGACTCAACACTCATGGTGGGAGGAGAAATACCTCGCATCACACACTACGAGAGGGGTTTTCCTGGACATGTAGCGTACATCGACGGTCAATGGGTTCCAGATCAAGATGTCATTGACGATAGCTGCCTTGTAGCACATGTTCGAGATAGGGGGTTGGTAATCATGGCAGGATGCAGTCATGCGGGCATAGTAAACATCACGAGGCATGCCGCCAACATAACACAGCAGAAGGAAATTCTCAGCATTCTTGGTGGTTTTCATCTCGTGGGCAAGAATGAAGACAGAATAGAACCGACCATCAACGACTTGCAGAAGTACAGCCCGCACTACTTAACTCCAATCCATTGTACAGGGAACAAGGCACAGATGATGATGCGACAGAGCTTCGGAGACCGCTACGTGAGGGGGTGCGTCGGAGACCGATTTGTCTTCGAGTCTTGACAGCAAAGTATATTAGGCCATGCCGATTCTTTATCATAGTTAATATGCTATAGTTAACGGAGTACGATTGTAATGGCACAGACGATTACGAAGAACATGGGTATATCAGAAGTAGTAATGAAGTGGCCGAAGACCGCCCGGACCTTCATGGAATGGGGCCTCCATTGCGTAGGATGCATGGCTGCCAGATATGAGAACATCGAACAGGGAGCAAGTGCACACGGCATTGATGCCGACAAGCTTGTAGACGCGCTGAACGAAACAGTTGAAGAAGAGGCATAGCCTAATTGTCGTTGGGCTTGATACGTCCATAGAGACGACCTGACTCTTCTTCGGACATCTCGAAGCTGTGATCCGCATCAGGGAACTTCCCTTGCCGAACGTCATCTGAGTACTCGCGTACTGCATTGACAATCACGCTTCGGATGTCTGCATATTTCTTGACAAACTTGGGTTTGAATTCCTCAAACAGTCCGAGCATATCCCAAAGAACCAAGACCTGTCCGTCGCAGTGGGGGCCAGCGCCAATACCTATGGTAGGGATGTTCACAGCTTCGGTGATAAGTTTCGCAGTCTCAGTGGGAACCAGCTCGATCACGAGTGAGAACGCCCCAGCAGACTCAAGCTGTTTTGCCTGTTCAACTAGAACTTCGGCCTTGTCCGCAGTGCGGCCTTGGACTCGATAGCCACCCAGTTCAAATATTGACTGTGGAGTAAGCCCAATGTGGCCCATGACAGGTATGCCAGCATCCACTATGGCTTCGACAGTAGGCAGGACCCTGCCTGCCCCCTCAATCTTGACTGCCTCGGCGCCGCCCTCCTGCAGCATCCGACCACAGTTCTCAAGCGCCTGTTCTATGGACACCTTGTAGGACATGAAAGGCATATCACCCACAATCAAAGACTTGGGCCCCCCACGTTTTACAGCTGCACAGTGGTGAATGACATCATCAAGCGTGACAGGGATGGTGCTCTCATAGCCCAGAAGAGAATTGCCAACAGAATCTCCTACCAAGATGATGTCAACCCCACACTCGCTCAATATCTTTGCCGTTGGAGCATCATAGGCCGTGAGCATGACAATCTTCTGACCCTTCTCTTTCATCAGCTGTATCTTGTGAGTCGTCTTTCTTGCCAAGGCTATCACATCCACGTAGGATTGAATCTGAGTGTTATATATAGAGTTCCCATGGCAGATATGAAGTGTATAGAGATTATGCAGAGAAACTGATCCTAGATCTCAAATAGATCTCTGTCCGGCAGATACCGTCCCTTCGTGAAGCGCCTGAGTAGCTTGAGCATCAGCGACCGTGAGAGTTCATACTTCCGTGCCAGTCCCGAAACCCGAAATGCACCTCTCAGCTCTTGAAGTTCTGCGACAAGTTCCTCACGAAGAATTATCCCCAGTGAGTCTGAGAGAACCTCTCCATCTTCAAGATGCGAATCAAGGAGAATAAAGAGATCCATGTACTCAACTCTCAGGCTGTCTGAGAGTAATCTGATGTCGAGAACCCCTCTCCTAGCAAGAGCATTGCGAACCTTGGAGACTATTCTCTGTGCATCAAGTATTCTGTCATCGCGTGCCTCAAGGAGGGGGCTGGTGAGATGACGAATCATCCAATCAAAATCGGCACGGGGGATACCGGATTCATTGCAGAACTGACCTGGCTCAATATGACCTTCTGACTCCAGCCTCTGCTTGATCTGTGCTTCTAGGGTCGCTCTAGGGATGAGCTGACCATCGCTGGAGAGGATTGCATCAGCCTCAGTCCCTGCAAGGATTGCCTGAGCGTAACCCTTGCCCAGTCTGAATCTCACCTCAAGCCAAGAAACATCAACTTCATTCCCCTCTGCAATCTGTTTTCTTATTTCGCGTTCGCAGCTCGCAATGGAGCAAAAGTCCCCATCTTTGGTGGTCACCGTGCTGATTCCCACCCTCTTCAACAGCGCATGGATATCCACTGTTGAAACACCCCATTCATCTCTCATATTATCTGTTGACAGCAGACATTTCTGTTTCGCCTGCTCATGGGCCCATCTTTTGAAGGAAACGATAGAGATGAAACGGCCATCTTTGACCTGTCTGGCATCAGGAATCTGCTTGAGTACTTGCTCCACCAACTTGGCATCTACACCAAGAGACTTGGCCTCGGTTTCGGCCTGCAGCTGCCCCATCAGTTCCAAATCGTCTTGGACTCTTCGCCGTATCTGATTGAAATTCGTCAGGTTGCCATCGTCGGTTTCCACGATGGACCCATGCTGAAGCAATGCGTTGCGAACTCTGCCAGTATCAATTCCCAGCTGACTTGCCTCCTCCTGGAGGTCGAGTTCACCAGCCTGCTCCAGCCGCTCCTCCAGTAGATCTCTCAGATGAGCCTCGGTCATGAGTCTGCCCTCGTTTGTTTCGAGTATCTTCCAGTCAAACAGACGTATGGCACATTGAATATCCTCAGGACGTATGTCCAGACGAACGGCCTCTTCGTTGATGTCGAATGAGTGGTTATGGGCCAGAGATTGCTCCAACTGACTCCGCAGCCACTCTATGGAGATGACTAACCCGGTCGTGGTTTCCATTAGATCCCAACCCCAACCTCGGATTAGATTGAGAAGTTCCTCCAAGTCAACGCCCATTCGCGATGCCTCAGACGATATATCCAGACGACCATGAAGACGTAGTGTGTCACGCAGATTCGCTTTGAACTCGGGTAGATGAATGCAGCAGCCCTCGGTGGTGAAGACAATATCCAGGCTCTCTCTGGCCGCAATCTCTCTGAGCGTCTTCTCTACGACGTCCTCAGTAAGGCCCCAATCAATGGCAACTCGGGGCACATCAACAAAGCGAGAGTCCATGAGATGCTCTCTGAGTTTCTGAGAGAATATAGGTCGCGAGATAACATTAGACCCAACGAAGCTCAGAATGCCATTTGATGACCGATTCACAAGAGAAATCATCGTTGAGCGGTCAAGACCCCTGTTATCAAGATTCGTGCTCAGTTTGAGGAGTGATATCGATGGTTGATACTCCAACATATTATCCAATCGTCGGACCTGTTCAGCACGGGTCTTGGAATTCCATGCGATGATGGCGCCTATGATGACCGCGAAAATCATAGCGGCTACGATGAGAGGTACAATCTGACTGGCCGGGGTTGGGTTCTGGAGTAGCATAGGGCAGGGATCCCTCAGAGCTCGATATCTTGGCTCCTGAGATACGCCTTATAGAGCTCCATTCCGACAATTGCCGGAACTGCCAGGAGGATGCAGATGAGCCAATCATACGTGGTCAGCGGCATGAAATAGAAATCCAGACCATAGAAACTCAAAATCCCCTGCACAATTGGCACGTACATCAACAGGAGATGGGCCAGGTAGATAAGCCCGAGGAAGAATACATACCGGATGGTACCGGGCTCTCTGAAGCTCTCGTGAAGGGGCATATTGATTCTGCGTATTATCAAGACCAAGGTACTCTCCACCAAAAGGATAACAGTGAGCATCATAATGGTGGCTTTCAGGGGAGCGTCCACCATACCAGCATAGACTCCAGCTATGTTCTCAGGGTATAGGGTGACAACGCCCATCCAGCCAGTCAGTGTTAAGAAATACGCCATGCCTGCTCCAAAAGCCATGAGTATCGCATTTAGTGCCATGAACCTAGCAAAGGGCTTGGTGATTATCTCTTCACTATCTCGAGGTCTCTCTTTCATGGCATTGGGCGACACCTTATCGAACACAAGAGCCAGACCAGGGAATGAGTGCGTAGTAACAACGAGATACAGGCTCTGCCAAGTAGACAGCATGGTGATGTATGCCGGAAGGAAGAACAACGCCCCAAAGAATATGATACTCTCAAAGAGGTTGATAGCCACGTAGAAGTAGACCATCGTTCGTATCTTTGCAAACAGACCTCTTCCCTCATGAACTCCGGTGACAATGGAAGCAAAACTATCGTCGGTGATTACCAAGTCAGCCGCCTCCTTAGCCACGTCAGTGCCCGTGATGCCCATTGCAATGCCTGCGTCACTCATCGCCAACGCAAGAGCATCATTGACGCCATCCCCCGTCATGGCAACAACCTTGCCCTGATCCTGATACCGCTCCACAATGATCTGCTTGTGTTCGGGATTGACACGGGCAAACACATTCACTCTACTGAAGTCATCATCAGATAAATCAGGTATCTCAGTGCCTTCAGCAACAAGTGAGTGTTCAGACATGATATTGAGACCTGAGGCTATAGTCTCCGCAGTTGCCGACGCATCACCTGTGATCATGATGACATTGATTCCTGCATTGTGGCAGGCATCCACGGCCTCCCGAACGCCGTATCTGGGGGGGTCTACCAACGAGGCAAACCCAAGATATGTAAGGTCCTGTTCGGTCTCCTCACGTGCTTGGGCAGAGCGAGGTACTGTATTCATGTTCTTGTAGGCCAGCGAAATGACACGATAACCCTGCTCTGCGAAGGAGACAGTGAGCTCTTCTATCTTACGGCGCATCTCAGAGTCAAGCCCTGATATTTTATCACCCTGTTGAACAGAGTCGCAGCGCTCTAGCAGGACTTCGGTCGCGCCCTTGACAAAGGTGATGTATTGGTCCCCATCCTCACATATCTTTGACATCCTCTTCAGCTCGGATTCAAATGGATACTCCTCGATGATTTTGTAATGAGAACGGATAGCACTCTCGTCCAAGCCGCTTTTCCGTAACAGAGTTAGAAGGGCCGCATCAGTTGGATCTCCCAGTGGCGTCCACACCTCTTCACCTTCTTCGGTGACCTGCTTCTTGATAATCGCGGCATCATTGTTGATTCCGCCACACACAATGAGCTTCTTCAGTCCAGGAACATTCGAAACATCTGGTACGAGAGAGAGATCCTCAGAATTCGCATTATCGAGGAGTTTCGAGTCCCTTACACGATAGATGGCTCCCTCAGGCTCATAACCCGTTCCAGTTATCTTGTAGAGGTTCTCTGCGTCCCAGACATAAGTGGTGGTCATAGCGTTGCGGGTCATAGTTCCCGTCTTGTCGGAGCAGATCACACTGACTCGTCCCAGACTCTCTACAGCAGAGAGGTCACGAATGATTACCCCTCTCTTTGCCATTGCTAACACGCCGGTCAAGAGCACAATCGTAGTCAAAAGAGGAATATTGATGGGCATAATGGTCATTGCACGAGTGATACCCTCGGTGAGATGAGCTGCAACTGCCAACAGGCTAAAATCAAAACCCGAGGCATCCAACAGTGGAAGGACCAGGGCGCGCCAGACTATTGAAACGGCCATAAGGAACACGGCTGCAATACCTAGGTACTTTGCCAATCGATTCACTTTCTTTCTGAGAGGAATGTCACCTGTGTTCAGGGTCTCGAGAGTACCCTGTATCTTCCCAATCTCTGAACCACTCCCGATTGCTGTAGCAATGAATCGCCCAGTCCCTGTGGCCACATATGTGCCAAAGAAGACCATGTTCTTCATCTCGGTGAGCGGAGCCTCTTCGGATACAATGATAGTTTCATCTTTTGCTACTGGAACACTCTCACCTGTCAGAGATGCTTCGTTGACAGCTAGATTGGAAGCGTTGGTGAGCCGACCATCGGAGGGCACACGGTCGCCTTGTTCGAGTTTGACAATATCGCCAGGAACAATCTCCTGAGGCAAGATCTCTTTCTCTGTGCCATCTCTAATCACCCGGCACTCCCCAGCGGATAGTTTCTCCAGAGCCTCAAGTTTCTTTTGTGCACGATACTGCTGAAATATCGCTACTAGGCAGTTAACGGCGACCACTGCCAGCCAAAGGATAGCTTGGCTGATGTCGGTTTCGGGTGAGGGGAAGACCCATGCAAGGAAAAGAAGGGCAAAGGAGCTGACAAGATAGATCGTGATTAGCCAATTGAGAATGGGTGCCAAGTAGACTTTCCAGAAGCTACCCTTGATTTTCTTGATGGAATTGGGCCCATACTTCTCCTGGCGTACCTCAACCTCGTCCTCGGAGAGGCCATTATCAACATCTGTTGATAGCTGCTCGACAACATCTTCAAGGGTCATCGCATGATAGTTCGCCTCATCTGATGGCGGGCGTGTGATGGCTTGCTGGTCGGACAAGTTGTCTACCTCTCGTGGTCTAGAGCAGCAAATCGTTCCCAGCCAAATAAATGAACTTATGCCAGAGCCGAAGCACTGCTTCAGCTCAAGGAGTCTCTGTTCTACCTGACTATCGCGATTGTGTCCAGGCCGCCTCCTACAAACAGAAATGGCTGTAACTCATATATGTTACCATGCTCTCGAGAAACTGATGCCCTTGCCGATAGGTTCATGTGGGCTCAAGAGGGAGCAGAATTGCCGCGTTGAAAACGGCCCAGCTGGTGAATTCATTGTACAGATACTGGGAACCATCACCTAGACAACCTGAGAGGTCTGGCTCAAGCGTCAAGAAGATCCTAGCAATCATCATCATTGCGATGATTCTACTCAGCGGGGGAATCCTGATGGTCCTCGAACTGGACTGGCCCGTTTCTGAATCTGATGCTTCAGTCAGGGTTGCGGTGCTTGACTCGGGAATGGATATCGACTTCACACTTCAGGGCAAAGTAGTGGCTCAGAGGAGCTTCATCCTGCCCCAGTATGGTTACAATTTCACCGACATAGCGGTAACCGATTCAAGTCCTCAGGGGACACCTCATGGAACGCTGGTATCCAAGGGGATTGTCCAGGGGAGCAGCAACGCCTTACTAGTCAATGCAAAAGTCATGGCGCGGGAGGGAGGAGCAACAAGCGAAGGTCTCATCGCCGCCATTCACTGGGCGTTGGAACAGAACTGCACAGTCATCAACTTGAGCCTCGGCGGCTCGCCCACCTTTGGGGACCCTCTGGAAGAAGCGATGGAATATGCCTTCTATCATGGTGCGGTCGTTGTTGCCGCCGGAGGTAACTCAGGTGAAGGAGGGCTGGCAGGAAACTCAATATCCACACCTGCGGTCTATCCTCACTGCATAGCTGTGGCAGGTCTCGATGAATACGGCTTTCCTGCAGAATATTCGTCTCGAGGACCTACTGCTAGTAGAATCATAAAGCCAGATATCGCAGCCCCTGGCTACGTAGAAACAACTTCAGCAGTCTACTTCGGAACAAGTTTTGCCGCTCCCAGAGTCAGTGCAGGCGCAGCGGACATCATTGCATATTGTCAATCCAACGACATCGAGTGGACGCCTGGTTTCGTTTTCTCACTGCTCTTGGACTCGGCCGCGCCGATGTCCTATGCCTCTTATGTTGTTGGTGCTGGAAGACTTGATGTTTCTACGGCAATTGATATGATTGGCCAATTCAATGTGTCCGGAACATTACCCGAGATTGCACATGTTCACCCAGGGAGTCTTCCGATGGATTTCGAGCGACTGTTTCTTGGTGATGATTACTTCTTCAATGTCCAGCTCTTTTCATCGGAATACGATACCTTCAACATAGAGATTGAGAGTGAAACTCCTGACGTATTCGGGCTGCCTACGACCTATTCAATCAATCAGACAGACGTATTGAGGGTCAATATCACAGTTCCCACCAGTGGACCAGGCCACTACGCCGCGAATATCTCTTTCAGCACAGGGTCAGCTGAAACGAATCTATTCATAGATTTCGAGGCTGATGAGGCGGCGGCCCGGATTGCGTTTGACATCAGCCACACGCCCTGGAGCATCGATACAACTTATGGTCAATTCAAGGAACTGTATGAAGAACTAGTCTCGAATGACATATCGGTTACAGAAATCAGAGATGGTTCCCAGACATCCCTTGCCCGCCTTCAGGAGTTTGACGGCGTGTTTCTTCTCGACCCATGTGCATGGGATTTCAACGAAACCGCTCCGGATCAGTTTGAGCCGTTCTCACTGCCGTTTACGCAGCAAGAGAAGGAGGCCTACGAGCAGTACTATGATCAAGGGGGAGGAATCTTTGTTGCAGCATTGTCGAATTCCAGTCTCGATATCGCCTCCCTCAATGACTTCCTGAACTGGACGGGCGTTCAGTTCAACTTCACAAGACTCCCCTTCGATTCCAGTCCTACGCTCGTCACCAATCTCTCCCCCCATCCAATCACAAGCGGCATAGCTGACTTCGACTTCGTTGGAGCCCCCATGACAATACCTCAGGAAGCGATTACACTGGGCAGGTTAGGTGGGAGAGTCGTACTTTCATGTCTTGAGGAGGAGGACAAGGGGCGCCTTGTTGTGAGCGGGTCCAACTTCTTCATCGACAACTGGGGCATGAGAGGTCAGTATAATTCCAACGAGAATGACGTCCTAGCTCTGAAGATCACCCTATGGATAACCGGCTTGCTCTAGACTGCAACTACAAGTGACAAGTGCTTCCGAATACACTTAGATTGCTTTGATTCGGAAAGTTAAAAGGGAGCGGACTATAGTCTAATTACACAAAAAACCGAGTCGAAATCGGATGTGCTGATGGCCGAGGCTATCCTTGGTCATCAGCTTACCTGATACTCTATTTCTTCCAAGTGATTGTTTCTCAGGTGACATCGACTTATGTTGATACCAGCACTCTTAATTCTCAGTTCTCAGCCTGCGTGAACACCCCGAAACATGAGGTCACATTGTGAAAAAGGTAACCAGTGCGTCAATTGCAGTATTGGCTGCGTGTACAGTCGCTCACTTTCTCAACCATGTCTACACTGGAGCAATTGCCCCATTTCTGCCTGTGATAAGAAACGAACTCTCCATGAGCCTGACAGAGGCAGGAATGATCACTAGTGCGGCAATCCTAACAATGACCCTGGCGCACCTCGCAGTAGGATATTATGCAGACAAGGGATGGAGGGACAGGCTCATTCCGATTAGCGTGCTTCTTGGGGGGCTGTTCATACTTCTGGCTGGCTTCGCAAGCAGTTTTCTCTACCTTCTAGTCTGTATGTTGTTGCTCGGGTTGGGGGTTTCCGGATTTCACCCCTGTTCATTCCCTGCTCTTGCAGATAGATTTCCAACTACTAAACGGGCCAGTGCAGTTGGTGTCCAAGCAATGGGAGGGCTGATTGGAACGGCACTTATACCGGTTCTTGGGGTCGCGTTGCTTGTAATCCTTGGGGATTGGCGAGATTCCCTCATTCTTCTGGGGCTCGTGGGGCTCATTGTCTTCCTGCCTGTCGCGGCCCTCATGCGCCAAGACAGACTAGATTTGAGTTGTGAACAAGAAACAGAGCAAGAGAAGGGACCCGATGGATGGACGAGGAGTTATTATCTGGCGATCCTGTATTCGGGACTAAGAGGCATACCCTTCCGATGCACGAATCTCCTCATGCCACTCTATTTGGTTGTTAGCTACGGTTATGAGCCTGTCTGGGCCGGCTCACTCACAACACTGATGATAGGGACAGGCTTCATCGCAGAGATAATCTCAAGTCCCGTTTCGGACAGGATAGGCAAGAGAGTCCCCTTCATCATCATGAGCACGGCAGTCATGACTCCTTTCCTTCTTCTACTGAACTTTGCCCTCGCTCCAATACCTCTTGCCTTAGCACTGATGGGGATTGGATTCTTTTACTACTGGGGGCTCCCACCGTATCAAGCATATCAGACGGAAATTAGCCCTCGAAACAGCAAAGGTCTTGCGTTTGGCGTCTTGTTCTCCATAGGAGCGCTACCTGGAGCAATCTCACCTTGGATTTTTGGTGCGATAGGTGATCTTTATGGGCTTCAAGCCTCAATATTGTTTCTTGTTGCCACAAGTGCCCTCGCGACGGTCGTTGCTCTTTTCATGAGAGAGAGACCTGCTTCGATCTCAAGCGAATTGGATTCAGAAGCTGTTCTCGAAAACTTTTGATCAGTGACACCGGTAGCATGCTGCTTGCGCTGCAAGCGAAATATCATATATTCCGTAATAGGTGGAGGCAACTATGCACGATCATCACGTCCATCCCAACTA
Organism: Candidatus Thorarchaeota archaeon; assembly: GCA_004524435.1. GTDB lineage: Archaea > Asgardarchaeota > Thorarchaeia > Thorarchaeales > Thorarchaeaceae > TEKIR-12S. The sequence goes on from SDNO01000038.1 coordinate 12,652, forward strand.
TTCAATTGACGCAACTGGGTCTATCGACGAGTTCTGTCAGTCTGCAGTGGAAAAGGGGCTAGACGAGATAGCATTCACAACCCATGTTGACACCGACCCCCTTACCGAGGACTGCTTCGTGATTGTCCGTGGAAAGCGTGTACCGGTGCATTCGAACGAATGGGTCGAGGAATACGAGAGAGAGGTCAAACAAGCATGCGACAAGTACAGTTGCATGGGTCTGAGAGTGCTACTAGGTGCTGAGATAGACTTCCATTCGAGAGTTGAGGATCAACTCCCTGATAGCTTCTTCGATGTTGATTTTGATATTCTGATTGGCTCTGTTCATCTAATTGATCACACTGCGATTTCAGCACCCAAGGGTGCAGACGAGATCTTCAACAGATACTCCCTCGATGAAGCAACGTCGATATACTACAACTCACTTGTGGAAGCTGTGAAAACTGGAATCTTTGATATCATAGCCCATCTTGACCTCTACAGGCGGTATGGAGAACCTCACTACGGTAAAGCAGTTAGTACGTCGTGGAAACCGTACATAGACAAACTTGCGAGGGCTATGAAGAAACACGATGTTGGATTCGAGATAAACACATCATCCCTGAGAAGAGGACTGGGCCAGCCCATGCCGACTGAAGAACTGACCCAGGCACTCATCCAACACGGTATCACGAAGATCACTGTGGGCTCAGATGCACATAGACCCAGTGACGTAGGTATGGGCATAAGCGATGCCTGCCAGATGCTTGCTAACCTCGGAATCGATCGTCTCTGGATGCCTCAGGGAGAATGAAATCGGCAGAGCCAATAGCCTGTGGTACATAGCAAATACCGAGTGTGGAAACTTGCAGAACAAGAAGTCATTCGTTTTCTGTCTGATAGGTGGAATTCTTCTCATCGTCGCGGGAGCCGTGGGAAGCATCGGTGCACTCGAATTGCTGACCTTAATCGGTACAATCCCAGAGCTTGAGTTTCTTGTCCCATACATCGATCTCTTGCTCAAGGCGCTGGCATTCATAGCAGGTCTTGGCGGCATAGGAGTCATTGCCGGCGGGTTCCTCCTGACTACACCCCGTGTGGGAACTGGAAAATTCGTCATTGGAATTGCTGCTGGCATGGGTCTTATTGGACTTATCATCCAGCTTGTGAAGGTAGTCTACTTCGCAGGTTTTGAAGGCCTAATCAACCTCCTTGAGGCGATAGCACAATCCATCGGCTGGATAGGTATCATCCTAACGATAATTGGTCGAAGGACTGCGAGTACGTCCGAGTAGTCCTGATTCGGAAGTCTTTATTCGGTGACACTTCCTCGGTGTATCGATGTCAGACGGGAATGAACAACTGCGGAAAGCAATTGAAGAAATACAGGCAGGGATGTGCGAGGAGGCAGTAAAGACCCTTCATGAATTCGTTAAGGAGCATCCAGACTCTTTGGAGGGGTACTATAATCTAGGCTATGCGTTACAAGAGGCTGGGAAACCAGAAGAGGCCATCAAGGCATATGATGAAGCCCTCTCTATTGATAATATGATATTTGAGATATGGTTCAACAAGGGAAATGCTCTCTATGAGCTCTATGACTATGAGAAGGCCAGAGACTGCTACGAGAGAGCGGCCAAGTTGAATCCCGATGATCCAGAGGTCTGGAACAACCTCGGGAACTGCTACTCCCGGCTAACCGAGGGTCAGAAGGCCATTGAGTCCTATACAAGAGCCGTGGCACTGAAGCCCGAATACGCTGAGGCCCTCTACAACAAAGCAAATGCTCATTTCATAGAAGGCGAGCACGAGAGGGCAGTTGTGTATGGGGACTTGGCTGTGAAGCTTGACCCCTCGCTCAAGCCACATGTGGACCAATGGATCGGGGTTTCGATCCGGAATCTAGACGCTCAACGCCAACATGAGGAATACGAAGAGAGGAAGAAGAAGGCCAATCGTACTGAAGCTGAAGACCGAAACCGACCGGTTGAGTAGGACAGCAGACCTAAAAGCAAAGACACCTACGCGGCGGGATGGAGAATCGTTCCATGCTTGATGAAGGCATAGATTTGGATAAGGTCCCTGAAAAGAAAGGAAGAGACCGAGTCAAGATGATGCTCGCCGTCGGAGGAGTTGTGCTCATATCCGGTATTGCAATAGCATGGCTAGGTGGGCATGACTACTTGCCCGTCGAGCCAGCCATGGTTCTGGGAATCACAGTCATAGCCACGATGATCATTGTTTGCTGTTCCAGCACCATTGTAACAGGGAAGATAGCCACCAAGATTCCCGAGTACAGCCACATGGAGCTGAAGTTTGAGAAAGCTATGGAACACTATGAGAATGAAGAGTATGATGACGCCTTGGCCATCTTTCAGGAGCTTATGGGTCCGGAGAGGGATCACAAGAGAGCATTGTACTACTCGGCCAAAATATACGAGAAACGGAATGAGTGGTACCAAGTCAAGCTCTACTGCAAGATGTACCTCGAGATGCAGCCGAAAGACAAGGAAGTATGGCAACTTCTGGCAACCGCCCACAAGAGGCTCTTTGAGTACGAGGCTGCAGAAGATGCCATGGAGAAGGCTGCGGAGTTGTCCACCTAGACTGTCAGGCAAAGAATAAGAGGGTCCGGGATAGGGAGCAGAGCAGAGGTTGGTAACCACTTGCCTGATGAGATTAATCCGTGTCAGCTTGTAGTCACGGAGGAAGGAATACGGCTAAGCAACAGCGATGTCGCAATCTTCTTTGACACTCAGTTGGGCCTCCTCATGCTCACCTCCTCTGATGAGAAGGAGATGTGCTTCTCGCGGGGGTACGTTCAGATTCATACTAAGAAGGAGGTCTTCGACTCCCGGCAGATGATCTACAAGAGTTTCAGCACTCTTGACTTCAGAGAGGAACGCGGAGAGGGTAAGGCGGTTGTGATTAGACTGCAGAATGCAGAGCGGACAGCTGAGATCCATGTCAAACTCAGCATAACGAAGGGCTATCCGGGATATTCATGCGTTGTACAGTTCAAAAACAGGACTGGTGACGCAGTCAAGATAGACTCCATTGACCCATTTGTTATTGATGTGGATGACGCAACACGTGTATATACCGGGAGAAAGGCTCAGAATTTACGCTTCTTCAAGAATGGTTACCACTCTTGGGAGTTGAGCCAAGCCCTAGAGATTACCAAGGGAAGGAATCTAAGTCATTACTATTCAGTTCTCCATAACACCGAGAGTGGCAACTCGATCGGTCTGGGGTTTGTGACTCTCGCAGATCAACACCCAAGAATCATGTTCTTCGGCAGGGATGAAGAAGAGAGAAGGCTTGCCCAGATAGCGACGAGTTGTTCGACGGACGGGGTTGCTGTGGAGAACAATGCCACTATCATGTCTGAGGAACTGCTTGTGACAGTAGGAAAAGATCCCAAAGAATGCTTGGACATGTATCTTGGGACTCTTGCTAGGAGAATGCAGGCAGTCAGCTGGGATGAAGTTCCTACTGGCTGGTGTAGCTGGTACTTCTATTACGTCATGCCAGATGAGGAAGAGATACTGAAGAACATCACGTTCCTCGAGGATAGATATCCAGAGATTGGCTGGATTCAACTGGATGACGGGTACCAGAAGGCAGTAGGTGACTGGAGAGAGAATGACAGATTCTCATCGGGCCTCAGCCGGATTGTACAAGCGGCCGAGAATGCAGGATACCGGGCGGGTATCTGGACCGCACCATTTGTTGCCTCTGAGCATTCGGAGATATTCAAGGACAAACCCGATTGGTTCGTCAGGGATGATGACAATCAACCAATCCCAGTTGATGAGAACCCTCTCTGGCTGGGCAAGTATTATGCCTTCGATCTCACCAACCCACTTGTGTTAGACTTCATTGAGATACTCTTCAAGACCCTGAAGGATGATGGCTTTGAGTACTTCAAGATCGACTTCCTTTACCATGCTGCAATTCAGGGAAGAAGATATGACAACAGTCTGACAGGCACTCAGGCGTTGAGACAGGGCTTGGAGAAGATACGAGAAGCGGTCGGTAAATCGTTGATTCTGGGTTGTGGAGCTCCCCTCGGACCGTGTATTGGTCTTGTAAACATGATGAGAATAGGTACGGACATAGCGACAGACTGGCGCTTGGAGTGGGGTGGTGGCGTCTATGAGTGTAGCATAAACACGATCACGAGAGCAAATCTGCACAACAGGCTCTGGATCAATGACCCGGACTGTATTCTTGTAAGACAGGACGATAACAACCTGACTCTTGATGAGATTAGGCTCTGGCTCTCTATTGTTGCGGTAAGTGGCGGAGCCGTGCTACTCAGTGATCGGATGATGGAGGTCAACGAGGAGCGACTGGCACTTGCCGATAAGGTGTTGCCCCCTCTGAAAAGAAGGGGATTCAGTCCTGATGCGCTATACGAATCTGAACCTCGAGTCTTTGCAGTGCCCGTTGACTGCCCGATGGGGCAATGGAGTGTGGTTGCCGTCGTCAATCTGACAGAAAGAGAGATAGATGTCGAATTCCCGCTTGACTCCATAGGCCGTGAGGAGAAGGCGCCTTGTCATATCTTTGAGTTCTGGGAACACAAGTACGAGGGCGAAACAGAGGATGTTGTGAAGATAGACGCCCTGAAGCCACACACTTGCAGGCTCTTGACCATCAAGCCTGAATCCCCGATTCCCTGTGTGCTCAGTACATCAATGCACTTCTCCCAAGGGGCTGTTGAGTTGAAGAACCAGGACTGGGATCCGTCTCAGAATGAACTTAGTGTGGTCGTAGAAAG
>SDNO01000039.1 GCA_004524435.1 Candidatus Thorarchaeota archaeon
GATCTCTCGCCGCCATACTCAGGCATGATGGCAAAGTTGCCATGACAATCCCCGTAATCAATGCCAAGGGCGGAAGAGTGAGAGTTGACCTAGATGACATGTTGAGGGAAACTCCATTCCGTATTCACAAGATGCTGCCGGGCGGCGTGTTCAAGAAAGATCCGAACAGGGATACAGACTATATGATTCGGCCCAACAGAGACCTCCTCCCAGAACGGAAATGGGGACAAGTAGTCCAGAGACAAGTGATGACGATTAGTATCTCTTAGAAGAGGTACCGTACGACGTCGTCGAGAATGGCATATGTCTGCAGCCTCTGGATGTCGCGCTTGACATATGGCATGAGATGTTCGAATACCATCTGCCGGTAGTTGTTCATTCCGGCCTGTTCTTGTACCTCTTCGGCGGCAATCCTGAGCAATTCTTCAAGAGCGCTGCGCAGACTTCGATATGAGATTTCACCATTTGACACGTCTATCTCGAGAACCTCAATTCCGTGGCCATCAATAGGAACATGTTCAAGAAAGTCATACTTGTCATTGAGTGGTTCGATTCGGTTGCGTATGTTGCTGGCAATCTTCTGTTTGACCTGCTTCTTCATGTCAATCTTCATAATCTCGCGAAAGAGGTGGTTATAGACCTCAAGACAGTCCATAGACTTCCCAGCAAGTAGGCATTCGTCGGTCTCTTCATACTGAGCAACAAGCTCATCGAGGAAGTGTCCAAATTCCCTGAATGCTGTTGGATCGCCATGCCACTCCTTGAGGACGTTGTCTATCCCTCGCTCCTCAGGGATGAAGTTGTTGATGAACTCATTCAGGGCGTACTCTAGCATGAATCTCATGTGACCGATTCGTGCCATCTTTGAAATCACCATGACGAAGAGTAGATGCTCGCTCGCCTCCCAGACATATCGACTGTTCTCTGTGTCAATTGTCTTCAGAGTTTCATTGGATGCCTTGTCAATGAAGGTGTGCGTCGCTGACAAGAAGGGTGCAATCAGGTCCATATCAATCTCGATGCCATCATACGCTCGCGCAACAAGATTCCGACCGCTTCCCCTCTCTATGAGCCACATTCCTAGAATTGAGCGACGGTCGGCCAACTTGAATCGCACTCCTCATTCGGCTCTTCCTCGCAAAACAAAATAAGCATATTCTGGATGCAGCTTATCCAGAGATGCTGGTGCCAGATCAGTTCTGGAGAGCGGGAAAGAGGCAAAGAAACAGGGATATTCTGCCCCTTCAGCAGGCCCGAATCCTCATTGTATTCTTGGTATGGCAATGGGGCGGGTCATGTGGTCGATATGTTCAGTTTCTCGACCATCTCCTTGTAACGATTACGAACAGTCACCTCAGTCACCCGGGCGGTCTTAGCAATCTCCAGTTGGGTTCGGCGTGAACCTGTCAGAATGCTAGCCACGTATATTGCGGCAGCCGCCATTCCCTTTGGATCCTTCCCAATCGTAAGGCGCTCCCTCTTCGCATCGTGAAGGATATCGATTGCCTTCTTCTTTGCATCGCCAGGTAGATTGAGTTCAGTGCCAAAACGGTGAACAAAATCGACCGGGCTGCTATGGGGAATCTTGAGATTCAGATATCTAAGTATCAGGCGTACACACAGAGAGAGTTCCTTTCGGGTGATATGGATCTGATCACAGATCTCCTCAAGAGGCCGAGGTACAGTGTGTACACGACACGCAAGGTAGAGAGATGCTGCAATCATCCCGAGAATGGTGCGTCCCCGAGTGAGCCGCTTTCTCAGGGCCTTTCGGTAGATGACTGCTGAGGTCTCACGAATCGAATAAGGGATACTGAGCTGTGAACTTATCCGATGGAGTTCTGTCATTGCAACAGCAAGATTTCGTTTGTCTGAGGAGTGCACCTTCGTGCGTATCTGCCACTTCCGTAGCCTGTGAATCTGTGCTCTTCGGGTTGAGCTTAGTTTTCGTCCTGATGCATCCACGTTCTGACGACCGATGATAGTAGTCAGACCCTGATCAAATTTGGTCCAGTCAACGGGACCACCCACTCGCTGACGTGCATTTTGCTCATCAGCAGTGAAAGCCCGCCACTCTGGGCCCATGTCGATAGAATGGTCTGAGAGAACGAGTCCGCAGTTAGAACAGATAACCTCTCCCCGAGTACTGTCTATGAATACTTCAGTAGAGCTACAAGCTGAACAGACGTAGTTGGCCGCGCTGAGGCTTTGCTCCTTGGTTTTCCGGGTCTTCAGTTGTTTGCTGGCCAGTCCGATCATCTCCATACAAGTCCTGAGGTAAGGACTTGTCGTCAGAGCTGTCTTGGGGGACCTATGCTTTGTGCCCTTCAAGGCGTTTGAAGAACACGACGATGACGCGGGGCCAATAGGGAACGGTTCTTCGGAAGAACCAACACCCTTCTGCTTGCAGTAAACGTAAATAACTCTTTGCCCCTTTCTTTCAAAATGTATACTGATTATTTCAGATTCGTTACAATTATGTAACTATACTTTTCAAGGCGTTCCAATATCGAAGTATGACACTTTTTCTTCTTCCGTTTTCATCTTCCGACATAGATGAGGGTTCGGACGATATACTGCGGACTCCTTGCACTCATAGCGCTTGATTTATCATGTAAATATGTCTGCTTGACAGTGAGGCACCCAGCAGAATGAATGACAGTGACTCAATCCGGAACCCTTGGATGGTGATCCGAGGAAAGGTGAGTGATATCCTAGCGGAGGCAAGTTCTGTCAAGTGCGAACAGATTGTCAAGTATCTAGAAACGCCCCCGGATGCCGCTTTGGGTGACCTAGCCTGCACAGTTGCTTTTGAACTGGCAAAGACCGTGAAGAAGAATCCGGCCATAGTCGCTGCCGAGATTGCTGCTTCCTTAGAGGAGCTTCTTGAGCGAGAGACCTTGATTGAGAGAGTGGAAACCAAAGGACCATACATCAACATATTTCTCGACCCCGGGCAAGTCGCAGGGTTTGTGCTGCCTCTGGTTGCCAGACTGGGTGACAACTACGGTCAAACAGAAACTTATGCAGGAAAGAGAGCCCTCATTGAATCCCCCTCCGTAAATCCCTCGAAACCATGGCATATCGGACACTCGCGCAATGCCACCATCGGAGACACCTTGACGAAGATCCTGTCAGCAGTGGGATATGATGCGGTCCTGATTGACTACATCAATGATCTGGGCCTCCAAATCGCGCAGCTGACATGGAAACTCATGCAGATGGAGGACATTGAACCGGACGAAAAGTACGACCACTACCTTGGCAAGATCTATGTTGAGGTGCAGAAGGAGTTTGAGAACAACAAGGTCGTTGAAGCAGAAATCAGAGAGGTTGCGAGACGTCTCGAGGATCTTGACTCCGAGGAGGCCGAGACTAGTGGCCGGATGGTTACTAGATGCCTCGAGGCACAGAATCGGACGGCCTATCGATTGGGAATCTATCACGATTATCAGGTCTGGGAGAGCTCGATTGCCCATAGTGGCCTGCTCACCCGGGCACGCAGCATGATGCTTGACTGTGAGAATGTTGAGAGGGTAGAGAGCGGCGAGAAGAAAGGATGCATTGTAGCACGACTCGATACAATCGATGAGTTCAAGGATATGCAAGATCCTTCCAAAGTCCTGTTCAGATCGGATGGAACCAGAACATACACAGGAGCCGATGTTGCATTTCAGATGTGGAAGTTCGGTATTGTCGAAGACCCATTTCTGTATCGGCAGTTTGCAGTACAGCCCGACGGAAGTACAGTGTATCGCACGGCCCTGGATGGAGATGAAATGGACCTGGGCAAATTCGATGTGGTCTTCAATGTCATCGGTTCTGGTCAGGCGCATCCACAGAGACTCATCTACTCGTTGCTGGACATAATGGGATACCATGAGCAGAGTGAAAACTCCCACCACATCGCCTACGAGTTTGTCGGCCTAGAGGAGGCAGATTTCTCTGGAAGAAAGGGCACATGGATGGGATATACCACCGACGATGTACTTGACCAAGCACAGGAGCTTGCACGAGAAGAGGTAGCCAAGAGGAATCCTGATGCCGATGATGCGTTCCTGAATCAAGTGGCCGCCCAAGTTGCCACAGGAGCCCTCCGATACTTCATGCTTAGCGCGTCACCTGACCGGAAGATCACCTTTCGGTGGGATGAGGCGCTGGACTTCAATGGTGATGCAGCTCCGTATCTGCAGTATTCACACGCTAGAGCAAAGCGGATACTGGAGAAGACCGAGAATCAGGGATCTGATGCCGATCTGTCTCTTTTAGATTCCGAACACGAATTCGCTCTCGTGAAAGCCATCTCTCGTTTTCCTGAAGAGATACTTGAGGTTGTCAGGGGGCTCACGAAAAACGCATGGGGAACTGGCTTCAGCTCTAACCGGTTGACTGCGTATTGCTATGAGCTCGCAACGTTGTTCAGCAGGTTCTATGACAACTGTCCTGTTCTGAAGGCAGAGGAGGAACTGAAACAGGCAAGACTTGCAGTGGTCCGTGCATTCAGAATGACCATGGCAAACTGCCTAGGACTCCTCGGCATCCCTATAGTCGACAGAATGTGAACTAGCCGGATGTCACTTTCCCAGATTCGATGAGTATTGAGGGAGTGATGGCACCAACTGTCACCCGAGTGTCGTTCCCGACTGCTTTGACTCTATCCAGAAGATCAAGCATGTTGATGCCGAATAGGGTGTTCTTGAGTGAATGTTTCACTTCACCGCCCTCTATGTAGGAGCCCTCCATTATCATGGCACTCAGGTCGCCTGTTGTCATATTAGGACGATCGCCGGTTTGGCGGCAGAGAATTCCGCGGTCTATCTGGGAAATCAAATCCTCTTGTGTCTGATGACCCGGCTCAACTACGAGGTTTGATGTTGCAATTGAAGGCAACCCAGCATACGAGGCACGCGACGCATTCCCAGTGTTGTCAACGGCGTCCTTGTTGGCCGTATACGAGTTATGAAGCAGGCTCCTGAGAACCCCAGCTTCAAGAACATCAGTACGTGATGATGGAAATCCCTCCGCATCGAAGGGCCGTGATCCAATCCCACCAGACAAGAGAGCATCATCCACTATCGAGAGGATGCCGGAGCCAATCTGTTCGCCTATAGCATCACTGATGTAGGAACGTCCGTACTGGACCTCCTCCGCATTCACCGCCCCTGAGAAACCGCCGCCAATAACTGTGCTAACAGCCATCGGAGCAAGCAGGATTGGCATGTCACCACCTTCGATTGTACGAGCACCTAGATTCCCTCTTGCATTTCGCGCGGCGATGGCCCCGACTTCTTCAGGATCTAGATCGCCAACATTTCGTGATATGCGATACTCGTAACTCGACGTCTGTTCGTTTGGCTCCTTTATCGTTGGCGATATGTAGAGATATCCAAAGCTTGTCTTCGAAGAACCTGAAACCCCGAGAGAGTTTACAATACCTCGTTCGCTCACTGCGAGGTTGATTCGCGCCTCCACGGCAACCTTCTTGTCAGAGAGATCTTCACGAGCCGCGTCAACTGCTGCAAGGATGAGTTCAGCTGAGTCCTCCGAGGATATTGACTCCATCTTAGGGTCAAACAGTCCCTTCACGGATGGGTACTTGGAACTGACAGCTGGAAGACTCACAAAATCGGGGTCCGGTACTGAGGCACGGGCTAGTGCAACAGAGCGCTCGACAGCCTCGGCAATGTCTTTACTCTGCAGTGTTGTAACGTAAGCGAAGCCGACTGCATTGTCAATGATAGTCCTAATCCCACAGCCGCCATCGGTGTCCCGAGATGCAGACTTGACAGCATTGTTCTCAACATCGATGCTAAATGACTTGGAGAAAGATGTATAGACCTCAACTTGGTCTGCTCCGAGTTTCTCCACGTCCTCTATTGCCTTCTCACCAATACTCAGAAGCTTCTCTCTCATATCATATCCCTCCAACAGGGACGCTTCGTATACGGGCATGAGGGCCGCCGGTCATATCGGGCACCGACTGACCAGATTTGCCGCAGGTCCCGGCATCCATTCGAAAGTCATTCGCAACTGCATCGACTTTTGAGAGAACATCGAGAATCTGGCCCGCCAATGACACATCACGCACCATCTGTCCCCTCTCGCCGTTCTCAATGAGATAGCCATGACTGGCTTGGAACATGAACTGCCCCCTCGACGGATCGGTATATCCGTAATTGAAACTACAGAGAAGAATGCCCTCTCTGGTGTCGGAAATCAACTCGTCGACATCCCAATCGCCAGGTTCCATGAATGTGTTGCTCATCCTGGGGAGAGGTTCGTACATGAATGACTGCGATCTTGCCGCACCGTTAGGCTCCATGTCTAGGCGAGACGCAGTCTCAAGACTATGGAGAAGCTCGTTTAGGACCCCATCCTTGACCAAAGAACGCCTCCTGCTCTTGGTTCCCTCCCAGTCATACTCGAAGGAACCCCTCTCGGCTTTCAAGGTAGGGTCATCAGATAGATTCAGATGCTCTGGGCCCACACGTTTACCCACCTTATCTTCAAGGACGGTGGTGTGAGCAGGCCAGTTGTCGGCCTCTGTGGCATGTCCAAAGGCTTCATGCACCATGACACCATTCAGAACAGGGTCCATAACGACATCGTAGGTACCGCCTTCTGCTGCAACAGACGAGAGAAGATCAATCACCTGTCTTGCAGCCCGAGTCCCAACGGTCTCTGCGGCCTCACTCTCCATGGCCTCGTAACCACCACGCACGCCAACGGACTTGAAAGACCTCTGCCGATTACTTCCCTCTTTTGCAGTCGGAGCAGATATTATTCTCGGGAGGGAGTTCTCCCAATATACACTGGTTCCTAAGGAGTTGGCAACGTAGACGCTGGACGAGAGGTCGCCGTAGACGGTTCTTGTGTTCACGATTCGGTCATCAAAGTCCCTGGCCTGGCTATCAATTCGTTTCACGAAGTCCATCTTGTCCTCTAGGGAGATGTCTTCGAAAGGTTTCCGGATGTCAAGCGTAGTTCTGGCTTCAAACGTGGGCCCATCGATGATGAAATCCTCTGCCACATGATCCTTCGTAGCAACCGCCAGTCGTGCCACTGCCTCGCCCGTTTCTCTCATGCCCTTACGAGTGAGATTGGTTGTCTGCGCAAACGCCCAGGCGCCGTCAGCAAACGCCCGAATCCCTGCCCCCTTCAGCCGGGATGCCAGTGACTTCCTCGTGATGCCGTCAGACATCTCGATGATGGTCGTCACAGTATTCTCAATACGAATGTCAGCAAATGATGCCCCGTTTCCCAGAGCCCCTTCGATGGCGGCTTGCGCAATATCTTCCATGTATGCATCCGTCAGAGCTCAGCATAATGGTGTCGATATAACTCCTTTGAAGGAGGACCATCCTGGCAGGAGCCGTAGATTGGCCCACTCAGGCTCAGCGGGAGTATTGTCATGATAATACTCAGATTATTGTGAGCTATAGTAGACACTAGTACAAGACCAGCGGAGGCAGTCAGTTGAAGGTAGGCAACTCCCACAAAAGATGCAGAGTTTGCGAGAAGAATACGGCAACTCACATGTGTGAGGACTGTGGCGAGATCTTCTGTCTCGACTGTCTTGACAGCCGAACCTCAGAGTACTACGTCTGCTCCGAATGTCATCATACCCTTGGTACACCAGAGCCTGGAGAATCGTTCGAGAAATGTCCGGAATGCGGCTCCGAAGAGATGAGCATTGGTAAGAGAATAGCAGAGATCTGCCCACGTTGTCACTCGTCTAGAACAGTCTCGATAGATGAGAAACGAAGAGGTCTTGCAAAGAAGTTACGAAAGTCCATCACTACACTGCAGTATGGACATCTCAAGTTGAGGGAGTTCAACAGCAGACTCACCGCCGCAAAGAGGCTACTTGTCTCATTGCGGATGGCCAACTTTCTTCATTATCACTGGATCGAGGACAATATTGAGGGCATTCAAGACGAAGCCTTGGCCGTGAAGAAACGAGTGGTAAATCAGGCGGACATGGTTGGAAGACAGATGGCTGCCGAAACCAAGGGCATAATCGATCCCAACACGTGGACTCCCGAGCAATTTCCCTTCATCGAGGGAGTTGTAAACCACATTGGCGAACTGGGAGAGCATTTCAAGTCTGGCGTTGACGAGGCACTGGATGATTGTGTCATACGGTTGGATGAAACTACTACTCAACTTGAGGGGCTCGATTTCTATCGGAAGGAATTCGCGGATTTCTATGAACACGCTGAGCTATCCGTCAATGAACTGCCTGTCTGTGCATTGCCGGAGATCAAGGTCACTGGTAGCGATTTCCTAAAACATGACAAGGCAACAGGGACCCTCTACATAACTAACAAGAGAATCATTTTCATAGCAGAAGTGGGAACATTCCGCAAGAAGATGGAGGTCATATTCGATTTCCCACTAGTCTATCTGAACTCCATGGAAGAGGATGGCAGAATCCGAAAGCGCTTGGTTCTGAAGATGAAGCAGGGTGATCTCAAGATTTCCTGTGACGAACAGACGGAAGAGATTCTCCCAGACTATCTCGAGATAGCGAAGAAATTCGACAGGTATATGCAGACGGACATGCAAAGAGTCCGTCGCATAGAGCAATCTAGTCTCAATATCAGTGATGTGCGTCTTAAGATAGAGGAGCTTGTGTATTCACTATTATCCAGTGGACATAGAGGAAACTCGAATGACTTCGCTGTGAGAGATAGATACCACACCCGATATGGACGGCAGGGGGATCCTGCAGCCCGGTACGCAGGAGGGAACGGTCGGGGCCCTCAGCCTTTCACTGATCATCTTGAAGACCTTCTCTCTCGGGCATCTCGTAACAGTGACAACGGATTCAGAGAAGATAATCCTCAGATACAACGGCTCAAGAGAGATGCCAGAGACCTGCAGCAGGCAGTCCACCGAACTGTAGACCTGTTTAGAAACCGTAGACTCGTCCCAGAGGATTTTGTGAGAAGATACAGGAGTCTGATGCTAGACGCGTACAGGACCAGAAAAGAGATAGACGACGTAGTAGACAATAGGCGGGACTATCTCTGGTAACTTAGACTCCAAGCTCTTTCTCGAGTGACTTGATTTCGGCCTCCAGTTCCTCAGACTCGGTCATGGGTGCCTTCTTTTCTTCCGCTGTGACTGCACCGGCTTCTGCATCAATTTCAGCCATGGCAGCTGCAAGTTCATCCGAGGTGACTTCCCCAACTTCTGTAGTGTCAAGGGCTTCAGATGAGATACTAGACTCGATTTCAAACTGTTCCAAGCGACGACCGATCTCATCCACATTCTCCACGACTTTCATGGTGTCTGTGGTGTCCCCGAGCAGACCAAGAATATCCGCAACCTTCTCCAGTGCCATATTTGCCTTGGCAGTAGTCTGTGCCCGAGTAATGTAAGCCAGAATCTTCAGGATGTGAAGCCGCGACTTGTCTACAGACAGAGCAAAGCGTCGGAAACGGATCATCTCGGCGGCATAGGTCTTGTATGCTTCCATTCGGCCCTCTTTTCTCGCACGTACAGCCCGAGCCTTAGTATCATGAGCTTCCTTCTCGAGTTTGTTGCGTTCTCGTGCCAGCTGCTTCGAGAGAACCCTAAGCTGGCTTGTGACTTCACCGACATCTGGACGTTTTTTGCCCCATCTGAAAGCCTTTCGAATTGGACCCAAGAGTCACACCCTCGTTAATCTTATTGGCGTATACACATGCTTTGAAAGAAGACCGTTTAAACCTTCGTAGAACAACCAAGCTTGCCAATATATGAGCAGGATGGTAACTGGGAAATACTGAAGTTCATAACGGAAGACATCTAATCGCGTGTGAGGTTCAATGGCAGATAGAATGGATCGTGGTCTCAAGGCCCTGCTGGATAAGGCCATAGACTTGGACAAGAGAGGTATGGGAAAGGAGGCCTGTCAGTATTATCTCAAGGCCAGCAAAGTACTGATCAAGCTGTCAAACTCGGCAGCCTTACCATCCGTCAGGAAGCACTATCTCAAACGGGCGCAGGAGTGTGTGGATAGAGTACGCTATCTCTCTGGCATCAAGAAGAAATCAGGACCCATTCATGGCCTCGACAGACCACTTGAGCCCCTTGAGAGAGAGGAACCGGTTCCGGTTCAAACCTCACCCGAAGAGAAAGAGGCAGACGAAGACACTGTAAGACTGCGGGATATGATAGAGGACACGATAGTCTCTGAGCGACCAGATGTCAAGATGTCAGAAGTAGCAGATCTCGAGGACGCAAAACAGGCAATCGATGACGCCATCCTTGCACCGATGAAGCATCCTGAACTCTTCCGTGGAAAGGCGAGACAACCATGGAGAGGCATTCTGCTGTATGGGCCTGCAGGGTGTGGAAAGACCCTCATAGCAAAGGCTGTCGCCTCAGAGATTGATGCCACATTCTTCAACGTATCAGCGGGCAATATCGTGAGCAAATGGCTTGGAGAGTCTGAAAGATTGGTCATGACCCTCTTCGAATTGGCTCGGAAGAATCCCCCCGCCATCATATTCATCGATGAGCTTGATTCTGTCGGAGTTTCCCGCTCAGGCGAAGATGTGGGAGGAGAGAGACGCCTGAAGACTCAGCTCCTTACCGAGCTACAGGGCCTTGGTAGTCGTGAGGATGAGAGACTCACTGTCATCGGAGCAACGAATCTTCCTTGGGAATTGGACTTCGCGCTTCGGTCGAGGTTTGAGAAGAGAATCCATGTGCCATTGCCGGGCCACGAGGCAAGAAAGAAGATCTTCCACATTCATATGGAGGAGATAGAAATCGCTCCCAGCGTTGACTTTGGAGAGCTTGCAGACCTCACCGAGGGCTACAGCGGACGTGACATCAGCGTTGTCTGCCGGGAAGCGGCAATGGAGCCGATTCGAGAGCTTCAGACAAGCGGGCGGATGGATGAAGAAGCGGAGATATTCGATCTGAGACCTGTTGAGCGCTATGACTTTTTGTCAGCAATTGAGAATATCAAGCCAGCAACATCTCCCGAGGACATCAAACGTTACATAGACTGGGCGGAGGGCTCATAGCCCGTGAGCGTTCGTGAGAGATCAAAAGAGAAAGAAAAGGAAAGTGAGAAGAAGGAGAAGCCCAGAGAAGAGCCCGAAGAAGAGGTCGTGACGAAGAAAAGTCCAGTTCAGCACGTCCCTGAAGTCACTGTGAAAGAGGACGTTTCCGTTTCGGAAGCCCAGGAAGAGAGAACTGTTCCGGAAGAAGTCACCGTCGAACCGCAGGAGATATTGCCTCCCTGGGGCTCAGCCGAGGATTCTGAGTGGATGTATCAAGTCCCAGATCGCGAAGAAGACAGAGAGATGTGGGCAGAAGAGTGGTCAGACTTCATCCTCGGGTGGATGGAAAGCCAAGGGATTCACGTCATATCGATTACTACTTTCATAACTGAGAGACCGTTCACCGATATTGTGGGCAAGACTGATGCGTTCAAGGTTCTTGGAGATAGACTCGTAGAGGACGACGTGGCACAGTGGGTGGGAGAAGAGAAGCGTCAGCTTCGTGTGTACTGGCGGCCATTGGAGGACTGGGCGGATCATATCTATCGGTGGGCATTGGAAACAGGCTCAATGCGGCTGGACGTAAAATCCATTGTCATTCAACAGGGAAGGGAAGGCTTCGGGAGGCTCCCAGAGGAGGACCTGCATCGTATCATGGAACTGCTAATAGAACGCGGCTATGCAAGATGGGTAGACAAAGAACGGGGAGCCGTTGTCCTTGTCATATAGCACACTATTGGTTATGTCTGCCCTCTGAGGCGATATCGGTTCTGGACCGTAGACCCGGAAAGTAATACCTGCCTCCCGTACTGAAGCGAATATCCGCAACGGCCATGCCTGCTTCCACAAGGCTAGAGAGGACTGTTCGTGCGTGATCCTCGGACCACTTGAGTTTCATAATCACTTCTTCAATTGAAACGAAGCCTTTGGATGCTGCCAGATTGATGACATCTGCTTGGTCTTGGCGAAGCTCGAGGGGCCTCAGCTCAACGACCTTGACCCCGCCGCTCAATGTCCGAATACCGGGAATAAGGCCATGTTCTGCTACTCGGTTTACGGCCTCGATCACATCGTTGTAGCTTACGGACTTGAGCTCCGGAAGTCTTCGCACGACATCCACAATCAACTCTGCAAGACCCATAAGGCCCTTTGATGAATTCTCTGTTGCGACATCAAGCACTGCCAGCCCGATGTAGTCATAGTACTCATCAGAGGTCATGCCCTGCATAGAGGCAGCAGTCTGCTCAGGAAGAATACGTAGTATTCCGGAGGCTTCGGGAAAGCGAGAAATGATGCGCTCATTTTCCAAGAATCCGCTCACATCCCGACCCATCCGACGCATTCTATCCAGATTCTCTCGGACATCAATGATGAGAGCCTCTGACTCACGCTCATAGGAGCGGACATCCACTGCGCCCATGTCGAACATTTTCTTGAACTGGTCCAGCGTGGCAATCGACGCGTAGAGCTCAGATTCAACCCGATCATGCATCTCTATAGCTACCTCGCGTGTATATGGTCGACTCTATGCTAGAGCTAGTTGGGAGGGCCCTCCTTTAAGAGGGAGTATTATCTGAACGGCTGAAGACACGAGTCCCTTCTGCATATCGCAAAGAAGATATTCATCAAGTACATGAAGTAGAAAAACAAAATCAGGAGAAATAATTGAGATGTCTCTACACTGTCATGATATGAAGAAGGGGCAGGTCTATATGTGCGAGACCTGTGGCCTCGAACTTGAAATCCTCAACGAGTGTACCGAGTGCTGCAATGACGAGGGGCAGTGCGGATGCAGCTTCACCTGTTGTGGGGAAGACCTGCAGCTCAAGAAGTAGGTGTTGAATCTACTTCGCCCCCGTGTCGGCTGCAGGTTCTATCCGCAGCCGTATCTTCTTTCTAATGCGCCGTACCTGCACATTCCCAAGTCTAAAATTGGTGTACAGTAAGGGTACCATCATGGTAAGAAGTTCTTCAGGCCCACATATTGGAACACTGCAAGAGCGTTCGCTCCATGCCGGGCTCAAAGAGTGGTATGCGGAACCCGGGGACCGGATAGAAGTTGAAGTAGATGGATACGTGATTGATATAGTCAGAAACGACCTGCTAATCGAGATACAGACGACCAACTTCTCTGCAATCAAGGGGAAGCTCTGGGATCTCTTACAAAGACACAGGGTCCGGCTGGTGTACCCGGTCATAGCAGAGAAGCATATTATCAAAGAAACACCGGACGGATCGAAAGTCATCGACAGGCGACTCTCGCCAAAGAGAGAGAGCATCCATGATGTCTTCTACGAGATGGTCTACCTTCCTCGATTCATTGAGAGGCCGAACTTCAGCATCCACGTCGTGGTGGTCAAGGCAGAGGAGATCCGAAGAAGGGATGGCCGGGGCAGTTGGCGACGCAGAGGGTGGAGTATCATTGACACCGAGCTAGTAGAGGTCATAGATAGCCAGCTCTTCGAAAAGCCCTCGGATCTCGTTAGACTGATACCGGGAGATTTAGACTGTCCATTCACTAACTCTGAACTGGCAGAATACATCGGCCGCCCTGCGGCCTTGGCAAGAAAGATGACCTATACGCTCAGGAAGTTGGGCGTCTTGAGACTAGTGGGTAAGAGAGGAAGAGCCCATCTTCATTCCACTGACTGATATCGAAACGGGACATGGCCTGAAGAGACATAATCACGGCATGAGACGGTCACGGTCTCTTGGAAGAAGCGTTGCCTCTCGGATGTTCTCAATCCCTAAGAGTTGCATTGTCAGCCTCTCGAGCCCTAGGCCGAAGCCTCCGTGGGGAGGGGCACCGAACTTGAAGGGTTCGAGATAGAATGTGAAATCGTCTGGGTTGAACCCCTTAGCCCTGAAACGTTCTACGAGGAGGTCATAGAGATGTATGCGTTGACCCCCTGTTGTGATCTCCATGCCCTTGTAGGTCAAGTCGAAACTCTCAGTCATCCCCTCATCCGTCATGCTCGGCATGGTATAGGCAGGACGCAGGTCCAAAGGATAGTGTGTGATGAAGACCATATTGGTTCCAAACTTTTCCGGAAAGAGTTCACCAAGAATCTTCTCGCTCTCGGGATCAAGATCGTCCTCGAGGGTTATCTCCTTTCCCTCACTCTGAAGAAGATCGATTGTCTCTGCGTACTTGATGCGTTTGAATGGCACTGAGGGGACCTCTAGCTCCACTCCGAGTAGATCCAGTTCTGTAGATGCAGTCACAGACGTCTTCTCGAAGGCATAGTTGAGCATCTTCTCCTCCACCTTCATGACATCGTCCACATCGCGTATCCACGCCAGCTCTAAGTCGAATGATGTGTACTCGTTGATATGTCTGCGAGTGTTGTGTTTCTCGGCTCGAAAGACCGGGCCAATCTCGAAGACCTTGCCAAAGCCGGCCAACAACATAAGCTGTTTGTAGAACTGAGGGCTTTGAGCTAGATAGGCAGGACGCTCAAAGTATTTTATCTCAAAGAGGTTGGCACCACCCTCGGTTGACTCGGCCACAATCTTCGGTGTGTGTATCTCGACGAATCCGTTCTTCTCCAAGTACTCACGAGAGAATCTTGCAAGACAGTGCTGTATTCTGAAGACCGCATTGACACGAGGCTTCCGCAGGTCCAGAATCCTGTAGTTGAGTCTGGTGTCTAGATCGATGTCTGCTTTGCCCTCGACAACATCGATGGGGAGTCGCTCTGCAGTATTGATGACCTTCAGGGAAGTAGGAAGAATCTCGATACCGGACTCGGTGAACTTGCTCGAAACGACCTCTCCTCGAACCTCAACGGCAAACTCGGCACCCAAGTTTCCCGCAACTTCAAAGACTTCTGCCGGTACTTTTTTCTGGGGTATTGCGACCTGAACAACGCCGCGTTCATCTCGAAGGATAAGGAATTTGATACCACCCTTGTCGCGGAGAATATGCACCCATCCAAAGAGCACGACCTGCGCCCCGACGTCTTTCTCTGTGAGTTCGATGGTGTAGTGTGTTCTCTCGGCATCAACCGGATGCACACCTGCGTCTTCGTAGAAGTTCATTGTTGATTCCTCTTGTTGGAACTAGTCAAGTCGGGAGTCCTCTGATTATGAGGCTTTTGGCCTAGCGCTGCCACTCTGGACAGTGACCATTGATTAGAAGGGCGTTTGCGTAAGCGCGTAGACTGCCATCCTTCCATCCTCAGCGTGTTCCTCTTCCCGGACTAGGCCTAGGTCCTTCAATCGACTCAAGGCGTAGTTTACGGTTCGAGGAGGCATATAGGTTGTGCTGATCAAGTCCTGTCGGGACATGCGGCGCTCCCGCTTAAGCAGAACGTACAGGAACTTGGCGGAAGGAGGTAGCGATAAGAACGAGCGACGGGCAAACACGATTCCTCCATTGAATTGTTGCCATATCTTTGTAGACCTCCTTGGTTATGATGTGCATGACCCTGCGAGTTTCCACTTAAGGATTATCTTCTTAGAGACTACGCTTGTTTTCGGAATACCAAGACCCACTCACCGTCCATTCGTTCTGGACGGGGGATATTGATGAAATGGCGGATAAGACCAGAGAAGAAGTGCTTCTCCAAACGGAATCCCACCCGTCTGGTCGCAATCTCGGTGAGAATGG
Source organism: Candidatus Thorarchaeota archaeon (assembly GCA_004524435.1). Classification (GTDB taxonomy): domain Archaea; phylum Asgardarchaeota; class Thorarchaeia; order Thorarchaeales; family Thorarchaeaceae; genus TEKIR-12S. The sequence goes on from SDNO01000039.1 coordinate 15,616, forward strand.
CCTGAGAGGGGATCTCATTGCCGCGGATCACATTGTTGCCTATCACAACACAATAGCAAGCCCCCTGCTTCAGGACTCGGTACATCTCGGTGAATTGAGCCTCCATCTCTTTGAAGAACTTGAAGACAATGTAGGACCGTCGCGGATCAACCTCGAAGATAGCCTCAAGAAGCGGGTCCAGCGCATCCAAGTTGGAGATGTGGAGGTGCTTGTAGTTCTCCTTGTACACGGTCTCTGTGCCGATGTACTTCCGTTTCATCTCAGAGAGCGGCCCATCTGGAACCATGTCAAGCCAGTACATCTCCAGCTGATGCGTTCGGGGATAGTCGACCGCATTGATGTATGGTGGTGAAGTTATCGCAAGGTCCGCTGATTGGTTTTCAAGGTCGGTCTCTATGGCCGTGGCTGACGGCAGCATTGGCTTTAAGGGGGCAATCTCTTCACAGACACGCCAGAACTGCCTCATGGCATCAATCTGGTTGTCAAGGGCTTCACAGAACTCTCGTAGCGTTTCTCCGTGGTCTATATCTCGAATCTTGTTCTTGCGAATGACGGTTCTAGTGCAGTGAGGGTCTGCATTTGACACTCCACGGATGATGGAGGAGAAGACTACTCGGAGGAAGTCACACACTCTGCCCCGTTTCTCTTTCTCAAGACCGCCATCCCATATGTCGAGATCTCTGATGCATTCAATGATAATGCCCAGCTCCCTGAGCACATGAGGTTTGAACCAGGAGTCACGGTAGTTGAAGTCAGGTAGTGGGGGTTCATATGAAGAACTGACACGTGTTTCGGCTTCGCGTATCAAGGCATCCCTTGCTCTGTCAAGATGGCGGGGGTTCAAGGGGGTGGTCTTCACCCGAGTGACGAGCTGGGCAATGGGATCGATATCTATGCCTATTCCTCTCCTCCCGTTGAGCATCGCCTCCAAGACCACTGTTCCACTCCCACACATGGGATCGAGTACTGAGTCCCTCGCACGAGAGTACCTCTGGATGAGGTACCGCGGCAACTCGGGGAAGAACTTGGCGGGAAATTTGTGGATGCCATGAGTCAGATATGACTGGTCTTTGCTGATGACCAGAATCCGCGACCCGTCAGGAATCTCGGTGTTGGGATTGATTTCTCCCTCAATCTCCAACATCTCATTGGGGTCATCTGATGAGTCTTGCTCAGAGGAGGGGGCCGCCGTTGAATCCACCGGGTGTCAGTCTCCATGGGGTATGCAGATACACAGAGTGCGACGCATTATTAATCTAGCCGCGTTTGACAGAAGGACCCAAGAGGTTCTTCTGCTTCTGGTGACACCATCCGATGAGTTCGGTGACTGTCGAATTCTACATCTAAATATGCAACAAGGTTATATTGGGCAGCAGGCTCCTTCCATGCGCTCACACGCGTGGAGTGGAATTGAATGGCTAAAGGTCAGTTTACACAAATAGCGAAGATACTGATTCTCGTAGGCGGGCTTCTGGGCCTACTCTACGGGGTTCTACAGATACTCGGCATGGGATTTGCAATACTTCCGGGCCTCGGCCTTGGAGTGATGCTTGGTGGCCTCATCACAGGTATAATCCTGATTGTACTCTCTCTCGTTGTGCTCGCAACAAGTGGAGTTGTCGACATACCTGCGCTGAAGATGGACAACAACTGGATAATCATGCTCATTCTGGGCATTCTCCTCTACGTCTTCGGAGGCGGTCTGCCGGGAATACTAGTGATTATCGGCGCAATCCTAATGTTCCTCTAGAGAAACGGTAGTCCATACTCCTGGGATAGACCGGCGGTATGGACAC
>SDNO01000163.1 GCA_004524435.1 Candidatus Thorarchaeota archaeon
AATAAGCAAGGGTCATAAGGAAGGACTGTGTGTTCTACACAAAAGGTTAGGAGTGATTAGTATGAGTGTTGTAAAAGTAATAGAACTAATCGGTGAATCGCCTGATAGCTGGGAAGATGCTGTGAAGGTAGCTTTGAAGACCGCTTCGAAATCTGTCCGCAATATCGTGGGCATCGATGTAGACCACTTCACCTGTAAGGTGGAGAAGGAAAAGGTCACTCAATTCAGAGCTAATATCAAAGTGGCATTCAAGTACGAAGGCTGAAGGTACTAGTGAAGGGGTGTAAGTTACAGCCCTTCACACACATTTGTTTTAGAACCCAAGAAACGTGAGAAGCACGGCTATCGAGTTGTTCAGTCCATGTGCAACTGCCGGTGCAACGAGTGAGTACTTCCGTTCTTGTGCTAGGTAGCCTAGAAACAAACCTAGGACAAAGCGAGTAGGTATCCCCAGCAGCTCGAGATGTATAGCGGCAAATATCAACGAACTCAGAACCAGAGCAAGCAGTCTGTATCGCTTTCTATTGCTTTGTCTGAAGTACATCTCCATTCTTCGTTGAAGAAAGCCTCTGAAGAGCAACTCCTCAGTTGTTCCGACAACCAAGAACATAACCAAGAACCAACCAATCAGTTCGGGCATACTGCTTGCGAATGTCAACTCAATCTGTGATTCTTCAGAAACGGGGAAGACTTCGAAAGTCAACCAAGTGACTGCTATATTCGAAACAAGCATGATCGCTCCAACGCCTAGGCCGATGAGGATGTCTCTGCCTAGATCGCTGGTCTTGATACCCAGTGAGCGAAGGTTGATTCCCTTCTTCCTGACGTAGTAGAGCGGGGGAATGATGAACGCAATCTCGGCAAATGATGCAATCAGGAAGGCCCAGGGTTCGAATGTTATCTCAAGTGTTGTCAGATTGATTTGAATGAAGCCGAAAGCAATTAGTGGAACAAGCACAATGACGGTTGCCAGAAGAAAGAGACCTATTGCCGCACCTGTGTACAGGAGCACACTGAAGAAGCTGTCCCAGTTCATGTTTCGTTCGATGTAAGAGCCAGGAACGAATATGCCTATTCCCTCTGTCTGTTCCATCTCGTACTCGTCGGGGTCTTCCATGACCAATCTGCTTTTCCTCCTCTAGATGTTCTTCAAGATTATCATAAGGATTTGGATATGAGTCTGGATGTTTGCTTAGGCCGAATATGCTAAATTGCTGCTCTCCAACATCTATAAGTTGTTGCTCCTTCCGCATACAACAAAGGGTGACTCCGGCTTGGATGACAGTGATTGGGTGCCCAGACGCACTAGGGGAACCTCTATCCTAGTCATGACCCTGATTATTGTCGGTGCCACCGTAGGTGTCTACTTCATTGGTCCACGAAATGGAGTCGAAGCGAAGACTCCTGTTCGTGTGGCAGTCATTGATTCTGGAATAAGCCCTGACAACGAACTAGAGCAACGCATTGTCGCTGAACGAAGCTTCATCCAAGAGGGCTATGGCTATGACGTCACGGATAATAGTACGGAGGATAGTGCGCCCTCGGGAGTCCAGCATGGCACTATTGTGGCCAGGATAATCACCGAGAACAGCTTGAATGCACGAATTGTCAACGCCAAGGTGGTGACAACCAATAACCAAGCCACGGTCAATGCAATCGTTGATGCCATACACTGGGCTGTCGCAGAGAACTGCTCAGTCATCAATCTTAGCCTTGGCGGTCCTCTCACGAGCGTTGACCCCGTCGGGGAGGCAGCACTCTGGGCTGTTTCAAGGGGCGTGGCTGTTGTCGCCGCTGCAGGAAACGGTGGTCAGGGAGGCGTCGCTGGCAGCTCAATCGACACACCGGCCTTGCACCCTGAAGTCATCTGCGTTGGTGCAGTAGACGAAAATCTACAACCGTTCGATTTCTCAGGAAGAGGGCCGCTAAGAGGTGGCCTCGTCAAACCTGACATTGTGGCACCCGGATATTTCAGCGGGGTGGGAGGGACTGTCTTTGGGACCAGTTTTGCCTCACCGCGGGTCTCGGCTGCAGCTGCGGAGGTTGTGACATTCTGCCAGGAAAACGACTGGAAGTGGACACCTGGAATGCTGAAGGCATTGTTGCTAGCCAGTAGCAGGAAACTCTCCTCAGAAGTCTATGAAGTCGGCTCAGGGCTGGTTGACGTAGAGGCTGCTAAGACGTACTTGGAGAACGTGCCGAGAAGAGAAAGACTCCCGCTAGTTGCATGGGTACTGCCCACCTCTGCACCTTACGACTTCGAACGTTGGTTTGTGAATTCGACGAATCGAGTTTCTCTGCTAGTCTATACGAGTAGCAATGATACCTGGTCAATCACGTATTCTGGCAGTGGTTCTCCTCACGTGGGCGGTCCCGCTATAATCGAGGTCAACCAGACCCGCTCCTTCGACATAAGAATTCATGTCATATCTGACAGACGCATCGAAGATATCCGGATTCAGATCACTCTTAGTTCGCCTGATTATCGATATGTGACATGTGGCCTACGGTTTGGTGCACAGCTGCCCCTTGCAAAGATTGCGTTCGATGTCAGTCATACTCCGTGGTCGATTGATTCAATATATGGTCAGTTCAGAGAGTTCTATGAGATCACTACGGACCTAGGGATTGCCGTGGAGGAGATTGGATGGCCCTCCAATATCACATTGGATCGTCTCTTAGAGTATGATGCAGTTGTCGTTCTAGACCCCTGTGCCTATGATACATTCTTGCTCAATGGTACGCTCGTTCGAGAATCCCGAAGATATGCGTCAGCAGAAATATACGCATATTCCCAATACTGGGCGACCGGTCGAGGGCTGTTCATTGTAGGTCTATCAAATGAGAGTATTCATCTCTCAGCAGTGAATGTTCTGCTCTCACAGTTTGGTCTGCGATTCAACTACGATCGGCTGCCCCAGACGCGAATAGTAATTAACGATATGGAATCCACGCTTTCAGTGACTGACTTCAAAGAACATCCCGTGACCCAAAGCATTGACTCAGTCGATTTTGTTGGATGCTCGATTAACATAACAGGTGAAGGCTTCCCGTTGGCTTGGTCCACGGTTCGGGTGAAGAATGGCTCGTTCTATCAATACGAGAACCGTTGTGTCATTGCAGGCCTTACTGGGCAGGATGGGGCACGATTGGTCTGCAGCGGTAGCAACTACTTCGTTGATAACTGGGCTTTGTCGGGAAGATACTCGTCAGACGACAATGACAACCTGGTAAGACAAATAGTCCTCTGGCTAATCGGGATCATCTAGAACTAGAGCATGGGGCCAATCCGTTCACATGCAGTCTTCGCCGCATAGACGAGGAGTCCCGTCTTCATGTCTTTCCGTGCAGCCAGAACGAGAATCGCCTTTTCACCTGCGCTCTTCAGAATCATCAGACCATGCTCATTGGTTAAGAGGATCTCCTCAAGCAGTCCTTGATCCATTCGCTCGGCCGCGAGGTCTGCAACGCCGAGGATCGATGCTGCCATGGCTGCTATCTCCGCCTCCTCCAACCCTTGAGGGACGGCGGATGCGATGGGGAGTCCTTCTTTAGAGAGAAGCATCCATGCCCGAACTCCAGTAGCCAATGCTGTAGCCTCTTCCATGATCTCTCTCAGAGAAACCTGAAGCTGCTCGAAATCGGCGTCGAACATAGCGGGCACTCCCTTTGGTGGTTTGGGTTGTGGTTTCTGCTTGGGAAATGCGCATTAATAAAGTTATACTGGTCATGATTGATATATCCTGCTTCCGTTATGAGAAGTGTAGCAGACAAACATCTCCGATGGAGAGATGGTCATGTCAAGACAGGTCGATCTCACCCTAGACGAGCAGGCTAGACGCGGCACTGATTGGAAACTTGGGGCCAGGGCTCTTGGAATATCAGAGAGCTTCCAGAGGGAGGATGAAAGGAGCATCGTAGTGGGTGTGGTCATGAGGGGCGACTTGAAGATTGACGGCGCTGCATTCTGCCACCCTCGTGTGGGGGGCTTGGATGCGACGAGTGAGATACTCTCTATGTACTCGCGACTAGGACGGAGTGATGTGCGAGCAATCATCATAGGGGGTACAGTCATCTCATGGTTCAACATCGTGGATCTCGAGATCCTCCACCGCCAGACAGGTTTGCCTGTGGTGAGCGTTTCTTATGAGGAATCCAAAGGAATCAAGAGATATCTTGAGGAGTACTTCCCTGCTGACTGGGAAACCAGATACGAAATCCTAGTGCGAAATGGGGACCGTTCTCGGGTAACATTGGAAAACGGGTTCGACGTTTTTGTCAATACCCGCGGGATTACGGTTCGGGACGCGAAGAAGCTGCTGAATGTCTTCACGCATCAAGGGAAAGCGCCAGAACCTGTTCGTGTTGCAGGCGTGATTGCAGCTTCATTGCGAAGAGATTCTGCAGAAGAGCTGGGCCTTTCTTGATACGCTTACTCACGAAGCCTAGTGATTTTCTCTG
>SDNO01000001.1 GCA_004524435.1 Candidatus Thorarchaeota archaeon
CAAGCTGAGCTATGGGCCCGTTATCCAGAATCATGCCCCCGAGCTCTCGATATTAAGCTTGCGAAACGCGGAGAATGTCATGTTTATCTGAGTCTGCATCTACTCAGTTACTAGGAGATTCCCCGCGTGAGAGAGCGCATACTTGGCCGGCTGGCCGTATATGCATCATCCCTCGGCCTATACCTGCCTGTCGCTGCTGGCATTATCACACCCATGCTCTGGCTTCTTCCGGCGTGGTATACTGCATGGTATGTGGTTTCCTATATCTTCCCCTTCTCGGATATCTGGGGCGGACTATGGATCACTTGGAGCGACGGCCTCATCTCATCAGTTCTCTCCGTCTTTCTTGTGTTCTTTCAGGCATCCGCCTTCCTTGCTGGTATCATCTTGTTCCTCTGGGCTCTTATGACCATGGTGCGAGAACGAGCGAAAGCCAAAGTCATAGTGGAATCTGGTCCTTACGCTCGAATCCGTCATCCTCAACACTTGGGGATAATCCTGCTTGTCCTCTCCACATCACTGATCAATCCAATCCACTCAGCAGCTTGGTCTGGAATACGTCCGGGCGACCTGCTCTCTTGGTCCCTCATCGCATTCCTGCTGATTGCCATTTCAGATTGGGAAGAGACTAGACTGCTTGGAGATATTGGAGAAGCCTACCGAGTCTATCAATCAAAGACTGCCTTCATGTTAATGGGGCTCTCATGGATTCCCATCCACGAGGTACCGTCAGCACTAGAGAGAGGGAAACCCCTCCGCTATTTTGCTGCCTTCTTGGTCTACTGGTGTTTCATCTCCATCGTACTCTATGTATTCACGTTTGTTCCGCTTGTATGGACCCGCTGAAATGCGTAGTCGTCAGCTTCAGGAGATGTGACTGCCATTCCGTCTATCTGGCAGCACCATTTCGTAGAGTCCGACCTTAAATGGTAACATCAGGACAACTAGAAAAGGACTGGACTCCCTGATGATTCTTCTATTCACATCGAAGGATTGCACTTGGTGTGACCTTCTGAAGGACATGATACTCGAAGAGGCAGGTGTCTTTGGAGGTGACAGTGTAGTGTACGAGATTGATGTGGATCGGTACGCACGCATTGCCAAAGCGTATGGCATCATGACAGTTCCCACCATGGTAGCACGCTCTAGTACCCTCTCAGGCGTTCCAGAGCCCGACGATTTGAGATCCTTCATGTTTCGTGCTCTCTCTGAGAGAACTGCGGACTTTGGTGAGCCAGCTAGCGTGATAGACCACGCACTGCTACTACGTAAGGCGGAACTAACATCCGCAGAACACATCGCTGTTTCAATTGAACAAGAATCGAACACGGCAGAAGACTCATCCAGAGCAATGTTTCCCCCTCCCCTTTCGGAGAAGTCAAAGAAAGAACCCACCCCTCGTGCTTCCTGACGCTCCGCCCCTTCTTTAGCACTTGCGCAATGTTAATAACATGAAGTCCGAGTCTGCACCGAATAGGCCCCGGTAGTGTAGCTCGGCCCAGCATCTCGGACTTTCGATCCGACGACCCGGGTTCAAATCCCGGCCGGGGCACCACACGTTCTATCTTCTCTCAAAACTGCAAGATCATGTTCAAATCGGCAGAATCGTAGGAATGGGTCAGCGCTCCGGATGAGATGACATCAAGCCCACTCTTCGCATATTCCTCAGCGTTATCTTCATCCATGCCCCCGGAGCCCTCTAGGATGATTCTATTCCTGAGTCCCCTCTCTTGGAGTACTTCGTGGATGTTCTTGATCTGCTTAGGTGTCAGATTGTCCAGAAGTACGATATTTGCTCCCCCTTCCACGGCCTCCAGTGTTTCGCTCAGCGAACTGACCTCACATGAAATCTTCTTCGAGAAGGAAACGGATTCCTTTGCTGCACGCACCGCCTGAGAAACACCCCCCATGGCCGTGATGTGGTTGTTCTTGATTAGAACCATATCGTCAAGTGCGTAGCGATGTGTGTCTCCTCCGCCAATCTGTACTGCTCGTTTCTCAAAGAAGCGAAAGCCAGGAGTCGTCTTTCTGGTAGCTGCGACCATTATGGAGGGGTTTCCTCTCCGGGCAGCCTCAAGCATACGATAGGTCTTGGCTGCAATCCCACTCATCCTCATCATTATGTTCAGAATGACTCGTTCCACAGTGAGAAGTGTTCTTGCCTGTCCTGTGAGTTTCAGAATCGCTGCACTGGGTGATACCCAATTACCCTCGAACACCAAAATCTTGTGTTCAAGTCCGGTCATGGTGGCAACGGCTACTGCTTCTTTCACTCCTGCCACGATTGTCTTACATTTCGCATAGACTGTCCCGACAGCTTCAGCGGTCAGCGGTCCCATCAAGTCGGTGGTCAGGTCTCCAGATCTGACATCTTCATCCAGGAATCCTCGGAGCGCATCGATAGCTCCGGGAGGTAGTTCGTTCATGGTTTGCTAGCTCCTGCAGACATCTCCCTTGGGGTTTCTAATGACTTCACCTTTTGGCTTCTTCTCTCCGAATACGTCCGCCTGAAACGAGTAGAACTCTGTCTGGTGGTCCATCCACGCGTTCTTTGGTAGGCCAGCTTTGTTACAAGTGTGTTCCAAGAACTCTTTCACATCCCATCCCCATTCCAGTGGGACTTGTGGGAGAAGGAGACCTCGCCAAGCTCCTCTAGCAGCAATCAGACCATCTCGACCGACCTTGACCTTCTCCAGTAATTCCTTGGGATCAGTGTATTCGATCTTCTCAGGGGGTGTCAGGACACTGAGGTCAAGCGCAATTGAGTCCAGCTCCTCTGCCGTAACCGGAGGAAATCTCGGATCGTTTACGGCAGCATCTATTGCTGATTGAATTGTTGCCTGTATGAGGGGCTCTGTGGGATAGGGTCTTCCAATACATCCTCTTAGCGCAGTCTGATTTCCTTGTATCTTGTTGAGAGTGACAAAGACACCAGATTTGACGCGAAGATGGCTGGGGGTAGCTTCGGGGATCTCTATCTCCCTCTTTTCTTTCAAGTATTTCTCCAGTGCCTGCCGCGCGATCTTTACCAGAAATCTTCCATCCTCAATCTCATACGCATGTTCCAACTCTCTTTCACCGCTGCAGTTTCAAACAGGTGAACAGTTGCCGTTAACGTTTTCGCAATGGAACCCTTCCTGCCCGCCCAGCCTCGATGACGAATCTCCCGTGACTGAAGACTATCTCTCCCCCCACTATAGTCATGACAGGACGAGCCAGTACGCGATATCCTTCGAAGGGAGTGATCTTCGCCTTGGAGAAGAATCTGTCTCCCCGTATCCTGTATTCCTCTCTTGACACTACTATGATGTCAGCATCATACCCCTTCGCTAGAACACCCTTATCTGATAGTCCCACTATCTCAGCAGGTACAGAACAGCACACTCGTAGGTAATCAACCCATGAGAGTCTTCCGTCGAATACTTGAGTCAAGAGGAGCGGAACAGTTGTTTCAAGCCCTGGAATACCCGATGCAGCCTTCAGGAATTCGGCTCTCTTCTTCTCCTCTGTGTGTGGGGCATGGTCTGACGCCACACAGTCAATTGCGCATTTGTCACACAACATCTGTCTGAGGACCTGATGATCATACGGTGAACGCAACGGGGGTAGCATCTTGGCCACTCCGTCATTGTTGGGAAACTGATCCCCTGAGAGTAACAGATGATGGGGCGTGACCTCTGCAGTCAAAGAGTCCTCGGCACGGCTCTGGGCAATAAGCCGAGCGGCGCTGGCACAACTCACATGACACACATGAATCCGGCCGTCTATCCTCCGCTTTGCGTCTATGAACCTTTTCAACGACTCACATTCACTGTCGCAGTCATGAACTACGAAATGATCCTGAATAGTCAGTATTGGCGCGTTCTTGTTAGAGGAATCAGGATGGAACATAAGAGGCAGACCGTGTTGTTTCGCCAGTGCTAAACAGTCTTCTATTCTCCTTCTCGTATACTTGGTGCCTTCTGTCAAGGGGGCATGAGGATAGACCTTCAGGCCAAGAATATCAGGAACAAGGGTTTCATCAAAGTCTTCGACACGCTTGGGAATCCCTGCGTAGAATCCCACATTCACATATCGATTCAATTCTGCATTGGCAATCTTTTTGTCCAGAACGTCACGGCTGAGAACTGGTGGGACAGAATTAGGCATATCAAGGACTGTAGTCACCCCTCCGGCAGCAGCAGCCATTGTACCTGTACGATAGTCTTCTTGTGCCTCTTGTTCCAAATCACGAAGGTGTACGTGGATGTCAACCATTCCCGGCAAGACATAGAGATTGCTACAATCGATGACCCTGTTGGCAGACGGCTCCTGTCCGATGGGATATATACCCTCTATCTTGTCCGATTTCACACCGATAGAACGCACTTCCTCTCTACCGCCCACAACGACGGTAGCATCATTGAGGAGCAGATCAACTGACATGCACTATCACAAGAGCGGTGTAGGAACCGCCTCTTAATTGTCCTACTCTTTTTCCGTAGGTATCTTGAACTTGTTGGCGACAAACCGTGCGAAGTCCGTATTGCTGATTATCCCCACGATGGCATTTCCCTCTTCCACTACCGGAAGCGTGTTCAAGCCGTTGTCAAGCATAATTGTAGCTGCTTCTGCAATGGAGTCATCTGGTCCAACCATAGGCGGCTGCTGAGCCATAGCGTCTACTACCCTGAGAAGTCTCACCTGATTTGCGCGATACTTGTCAGGTACCTCGACACTGAAGCGAGCCATAGCTTCCGCCACCATCTTCTCTGTGAGAAGGCCAAGGACCCGCTTTCCGTCTGTCACAGGGAGCCCCGAATATCCGGCTGTCAGCATATCGCTTCTAGCCTTGATGAGACGCTCAACTGGATTCACAAGTAAGAGGTCTTCGGAAGTCATAAGGTCCTTTACCTTCACATCAGTGAATTTCTTCATGAGCTCCGTGAGATCCGTTTTTGTGATCACTCCAACGAGCTCTCCCTCATCATCAATGACTGGACATCCACTCATCCCCCTCTCAATCATGAGGTTGGCAACAACCGTGATGTCATGATTCGGCCTGACACTGATAACAGTGTCAGACATAGCACTCGATACATGCAGTCTTCCAATGGAGACTGCGACTACTTTACTTACTCCCAGCCTATCTGCAATATCGGCATAGGTAATGATTCCCGTGACTTCCTTATCATCGATTACAACCAGTCTGCCTACGCCTTTTTTGTCCAGCAGATCCAGAGCATAGGATAGCCTCTGGTCTTTATCAATTGTCACTGGTTCGCTCATTATCTGGCTAACTTCCAACTACTGCGCCTCCCAAACGGTATTTCCAACTAAGGGTTATCTGAATCAAAATTTCTCAACTAACTGCGACAGCTCTCACACAGGTAACGTCCATCTTGCATTGCAAGATCGGTTGAGTATTCTCCGCAACTATCACAGATTCCGCCGTACGCGACTAGTTCATCCTCGTCAACTTCTCGTCGTGCAGGCTCTCCTCGCACTCTCAATGACTCGACAAGGATGTCAATCAGCTCGGGTGACCACTGCAAGATGTCGCGAGAGGTCAAGATACCGGCCAGAGTGTGATTCTTCAGGACTATGAGTCTCCTGATTCCGCTTTTTGCCATCACGCGCATAGCCTCAGTCAGACCCGTTGCCGGCGTGACATGAATCAGAGGTGCCGACATTATTTCCCGTGCAGCCGTTGTCTGTGGGTCTATCTCCCTCGCAATTACTCTTCTAATAAGATCCGTTTCACTGATTATTCCCAAGGGTCGCTCTCCTTCAGCAATCACTATGGAACCGATGTCCATGTCGGTCATTGTTTTTGCTACTTCAAAGACAGTGGCAGTAGGTGCCATGGTAACAACGTCATGAGTCATGATGTCACGCACCGACATGCTGTGCTGGGCTGGATTCGTCATTTTATCGACCTCAAGCTACTCAGGAACTTGGCAGTTGGTACCCATCACGTCGATGGACACCACGGAAGAGTGCGAATTTGTTCGATTAAAAAGCTTATCTAATCGTCCTGTTCCTCGCTTCGACTCCTTCAGCGCTTCAGTACCCCTTCACCAGGAGGAAGTACTCTCATCATCTCTTCTTCAGGCATGCGGGAGACAAGATGTGTTTGATTGTCAGGAACCAATAGCTCAAGGGCATTCATGATATCCTTGACAAGCTGACCCTTCTTGTCTCCTCCAGGAACTACCTTCACATGATATTGTGTATTCGCCTCTACAGCTGTTGGTGGTCCAGAGAATGGAATGGCATGCTCTTCCTCGAGTAAGACTCCTACCCGAAGCTCCACAGGCACATTCTTGAGAAAGTTCTTGTTTCCATAGATCATGACCGCCCCCGACGGAAGGTACTCTCCCGAGGGCGGTGTAAAGCTCACCTGTTCCGGGTTGACCCAGTAGGCGTCTCCTGCTGTCAACCCATCTTGCCATGCTCGTGAAAAAGTGATTGCGAATTGGGCGGCTTCCCACAGGGTCTGTTCTCCTGGAGGTTTGTCGGGCACCTTTATCACGGTGTACGGAGCCCCATGTACCGCCGCATGCAGGAAGACATCATTCGGTCCCATGTGTTTCTTTGCGATTGCTTCATTGGTTCGTGCGTCTCTTCCACCTATGACAAGATAGTCCTCTGACGAAATGAACCAACGATACTTCTCATACCAGCGTTTCTTTCTAACCTTGATCGGAACAGGCTCTTCGGTTTCTTCAATGTCCGAGAGATCCAAGTCTGAAAGCTTCTCTCGCGTCTTGGCAATCTGCTTCTTGGCCCCCTCCACCCTATGTTCGGCTTTCTTTGCGCTCTCATATGCTCGCGATGCATTCTCTTGTGGAGTCTTTCGGATATCTAGTACAATCTCTTGATCTTGCAACTCCACTACGACCTCTCCCTGAGACGGGACTATTTTCGCAATTCTCTGCGCCACTTCATTTCCTTGCTTTTTGCCCTCGCCTATGGTACGCTCAATCTCCTCCCAAGAGACTCCCTCTGACCTCGCCTCTCTAATAGTCTCGAGGATATCTGTCACAATCTGGAAATGCATGTATACCAGCTCTCCTGCGTTGCGCTGTTCCTCTGCCTTCTGAAGAAGGACATCAACATTCTCTTGTTGTTTCTCTATGATTGTCTTGAGCCGTCTTCGTTCTTCCTGCAAAGCTTCAATATCAGGTGTTTCTTGGTCCATCTCTTCTTCAGTGACACCAAAATATTCGTCTAGCGTTTGGCTGAAACTATCAAAGACGGTCTGAGGGTGCTCGTTGAAGGTCTCGAATCTGAAGGGGACAAACGCTATCGGTTCGGACTCATCATCCTCATCATAGATGACTCTTGGTTCATCTACTCCGCCTCTTATCCTACGTCCAAACTCTTCAATTCCTTGCTTCAGTGCCTCCAGTGCCCCCTCCTCGATATCCCTCATCTTAGAGCCGGCCTCTACGTCTGCTAGCGCACATATCTCTTCACAGCTCAGAGAATCCAGATTCAGTTTTCTTGTCAGTGTCCTTATGACGCTCGAATCAGAGTCCGTGAGCACATCCTCAATTGCTGCATCATCCAGTTTGAACACATTGCTGCCTCTCTGCGGAGGGAATTCATAGACCTCCTTCGGAACAAGATCCCTATCTCGCATCTTCCTGTATTGAAGAGCAATGAATATCACGTCATCATTGTCGAGAAGAAGCAGATTCCCTCTACCAAATAGCTCTGCCACCAACTTGTGAGATTCCTCGTCGTCACCCACCTCAATAGTGACAATTCTGTCCAGCTCATGCTGTTCTATAGCTATAATCCGTCTGTCACGTAGATACTTCCTGAGCACACTCACGAACTTACGAGGCATCTTGGGTGCGACACGCCGATAGTTGGTAAGGTGAATCCTATGTCCTGGTTCAATGAGCAGCTGAACCGTCCCCTCGCCAGGCTGATATACCTTGAGAACAAACACGTCCCCGTATTGGTACACATTCTTGATGAATGCACCCTGAGCTGCTTCACGCATCTCATCCATCATGATTCTGATATCTACGTTGCTCATTGCGTCCTTCATTTCAATTTCTCATCGAACCGAGGATTTTATAACGTAGTCGATTGACGAACCCTTACACCTAAGGTGTACCATATGGACCCGCTTAAGAATCTCTTCAAGACTATGTTCGGCAGATGGGACGGCGACCCTGACAACCAAGACTACTACGTCAAGATATTCTTTGCTTTCATAAGCGCTATCGTATGTGCTTTGGGCGGACAGGCTTTCGCAGGAGTTAGGGGCCTCTGGTTGGGCCTCCTCATCTATGTACTCTCTCTGTTTGTAATTGTCTATCTGCTTGAAATCAATCCCGAAGAGATCGGTGGCCGACAGAAACTCATCACCAAGACCCTCCCATCCTACCTGTTGTTGTGGGTGCTTCTCTGGTCATTGCTCTATGGCTTTGTCGTTCCCCCGGGTTCCTTCGAGGGCCAAATCATCTCTCTTTTGAAGAATCTCGCGTTGTAGAATTCTCAAAGACACGACCCTGCCTCATTATAACCGGGATTCCAGATTCATTCCTCCTCAACGAGACCCCTTGTACTTGGCGATTATCACAAATCTATTCTGAGAACTTGCGAACCACACAACTCTTAATAGAGTTCGAAGGAATCTCCGGTAGATTCTCCTAAAGGAACCTCATCTAGGTGTTTTGTAGTATGGATAAGCTAGACCGCGATATCATCAGACTGCTTCAAAGGAACGCACGGATGCCCTTTACCAAGATTGCCGAAGAACTGGGAAAACCGGACACAACAATACACTTTCGAACACGTCAATTGGTGGAGAAGGGCATTGTGAAAAAGTTCGGAGCAGTGATTTCCCCCGAGTCCTATGAGTATACTACTGCAGGTCTCCTAGAAATCGAGATTGGTGGGCACATACTTCCGGAGATAAGTCACGACCGAACAATCTCATTTGCCAAAGAACTTGCAGAGCAAGAGCAGTTTCTCTGGATTAGCGTTGACAAAGAACCCATGAAAATTCATGCACTTCTCATGGCAAGGGACGAGGATGACCTAGACCAGCGAGTACAGGTCATAAAGAAATCTCCCGATGTTGTGAATATCTCATCTACTCCTCTTGCCACAGTTGTCAAGGGCTGGGAGATCACGGAAACTCCACAGGGGAGGGACACGGGTGAATGAATAGGGTGAAGACAGGCATACCCGGATTTGACTCGCTGGTCAAGGGTGGCCTCATTGAGGGAAGCACAATCCTCGTTTCAGGTCGCACTGGGACCGGAAAGACGATATTTGGCCTACAATTCCTCTATCATGGTGCCGTTAAGCACGATGATCACGGTGTCTTTGTCACGTTGGAAACCCGCCCGCATCTGTTGAGGGCACAGGCCATGGGTTTTGGCTGGGATCTAAAGAATCTAGAAGACGAAGATAAGATTATCATCATCGATGCTGCATCCAGTAAGGCGGGGCTCCCCACTTCCGAGAAGTTCGCACTGAAGCGGGGATTTGACATAACTTCCTTTGCCGAGGAGATCTATCAGGCAGTTGACCACTGTGGGGCAAAGCGTCTAGTGATAGACTGCCTTTCAGGATTGGGCCTGCGTTTCAGTGAGCCCTCCGAAGTACGCAGAGAGCTGCACAGAATCGGTTCGTTATTGAACGAAATGAATGTGACGTCCCTCTTTTTGAGTGAAGCATTGAATACCAACCGCCAGAGTCGGGCCGATGTGGAGCAGTTCGTCACACAGGGTCTGGTATTGCTGGACTTGGCAGAACACAACAACGAACTCCAAAGAAGTCTACTTGTATGGAAGATGCAGGCGACACCTCATAGTATGAAGCGCCATCACTTTGAAATCGGGCAAAGAGGCATCAAGATTCTCTGAAGCCCCTAAGACCAGAAGTGGAGCATTATCCCAATCCCTTGCAGTATCATGTAGCTAATGGTGAGGAATGGTATCAGAGGGGTCATTGGATCTTCTGATGCATCATTGTTAGCCCTTGAGTTTCTGGAATAGAACCATCCCAAGAGCAGCATGCCCAGAGTCATAAGACCTGAGGTGACTACTACCTCCAAAATGGGGTCCCCGCCCGTCGTGAAGACCATACCTGGACTCAGAAAGGCCACAATGAGAATTAGTTTCAGGTCGCCGCCTCCTATTGAACCAAGTCGATACAACACATAGCCCATCAGGCCTGTGAATCCGACTGCCACTCCATGTAACATGGGATACGCAAAGAGATGCCCTGAAAAGATTACTATGACGGTGGCAACTATGAAACTGACTAGTAACTGATGATTTGGAATCCTCCTAGTAGAGATGTCCATGTGACTGAACCATATGAGTATGGCTACGCAAGAACCAAACACGACTGCTGCGGACTCGACGGGACCCATGATTTGGTTCGACTCCTGACCATCCTCGGTGAGAGCACACTGGTTTATCGTACCACCTCCATATATCTGCCTAGTTTTCCTCTCAAAGCTATCTGCATACAGCAACACAGATTAAGCGCCCATCGAATTCCTGTCCTGTGAACAAGAGCCCCAGTGGGGCTCTCAAACAGAGAAGTCAGAAGATGATCAGAGGATGAAAGATCCAGCACAAGTAATTCAGGACACAACAGTTCGTCTTCTTCGGATGGCAGCCACCAAGCTTCCTCAGGATATTGAAGAGGCTCTGAAGGCAGCGCACAAGGAGGAAACCGAAGAAATAGCAAAGACACAGTTTGCTGCGATTCTTAAGAACATCGAGATCGCAGCTACTGGTGTGCCGATGTGCCAAGACACGGGCATTATGATCTTCTATGTCAAAGTGGGAAACAAGTTCCCCTTCCTAGGCGAGATTGAATCGGCCTTAGAGAAGGCAACCGTAGAAGCGACAAAGAAGACACCTCTACGTCCGAACGCAGTGAACCCCATTGTGGGGGGTAACTCTGGCGACAACACCGGCAGAAAGATTCCATGGATCAACTGGGACATTGTCGAGGGCGATTCCCTTGAGATTACTGCGTTCCCGAAGGGCGGCGGGAGTGAGAACGTGGCAGTCTTAGGCATGCTAAAGCCGGGCGTTGGACTTGCAGGTGTGAAGAAGCTAGTCATCGATAATGCCATGAACTACATGGGAAAGGCCTGCTCTCCAAACATCATTGGTGTGGGAATCGGAGGCGGAGCAGACATCGCACTCAAGATTGCAAAGAAGCAACTGATGCGCCCCCTAGATGACAGCCATCCTGAACCAGAAGTGGCAGCGATTGAGGATGAGCTTAAGAAGGCACTCAATGCCACCGGGATTGGTCCAATGGGTCTGGGTGGTAAGACGACAGTCCTTGGAGTGAAGATTGACTATGCTATGAGGCATCCTGCCAGTCTTCCTGTTGGTGTAGCGGTTCAATGTTGGGCCGCACGCCGGAGCACAGCTGTGATATCCAAGGACCTAGAAGTAGAGTATCTCACACATCCAGTGGAGGAGAAGTGAAATGGCAGAATATCATCTCACTACACCGATCTCGGAAGAGGATGCTAGGAAGTTGAAGGCCGGCGATGTGGTCTATGTCACCGGTGAACATGTATATACTGCCCGGGATGAGGCTCATGAACGCGCCCTTGAAATGTACGGAAGGGGTGAGAAGCCGCCCGTCGAGTTTGAAGGAAGCGTCGTATATCATGTTGGTCCGGTCGCACAGAAGAGGGACGGAAAATGGTATATTGTTTCGGCTGGCCCGACAACAAGCATCCGTATGGAACTCTTCGAGGACGAGTTCCTCAAGAAGTACAAGCCACGGATCATCATAGGCAAGGGCGGTATGGGTCCAAAGACTCTAGCTGCGCTGGAAGAGGTAGGTGCGGTCTACTGCAGCTTCACAGGTGGTTGTGGTGCTTTGGCTTCTCAAGGGCTAAAAGAAGTTCGCGCCTACGAATGGCAAGACCTCGGAATGCCCGAGGCACTTTGGGTAATAACCGCCGAGGAATTCGGCCCCCTCCTTGTCACAATGGACTCACATGGCAGAAGCCTGCATGATGAGATGGATGAGAAGGTTGAGGCCAAACGAAAGGCCATCTATGCCAAGTTGGGTATTCAGCAATAACAGACGAGTACATCATCGATAGACAGGCCTAGGCCTGTCTGTCTCCTCTCTTTCTATGCCGGCGCTCACATTCCTAGCGCATTCATAATGGGAACTGTGATGCCGTATATCATGAAGAAGAGCAATACGAAAACTGCCACCAATAGGAGTAGATTCTCCGCCTTCATCCATAGCACCCCCGGACGAGTAGGATATACAGTCCATTCTTTTAGAAGTTGACTGTCTATACCCAAAAAGGCTGCGTTCAGCGCCAATACAAGCTTATGAACAAAATTCTCTTTCAATTCTGGGAAGATAACCTCTAGTTTCATCTGAGGCTTTTCACCCTCAACAGTAACAACAATAAAGGGGAAGAGGAAACCGCCATCCCGATACAGAGAACGTTCGTCTTCAATCGGAGGACTATAGTTTGGAATACAAGACCATTGTGTGTGATGTACTGGTTGTGGGCGCCGGCGGTGCAGGCTGTCGGGCTGCAATAGAAGCCTCAAACCACAACTTGGACGTCATAATGCTAAGCAAAGAACTCCTCGGCAAGGCGCATACCTCTATGGCCGAGGGTGGAATCAACGTTGCTCTAGGAAATGTCGATCCAAAGGACGATCCCGCGACCCACTTCAAAGACACAGTCGTTGGCGGCAACTACATCAACAACCAAGAACTCGTCGAAATTCTTGTTGACAATGCTACCTCCCGCGTCTATGACTTGGAAGAGATGGGTGCCGTTTTCGATCGAACTCCCGAAGGAAAGATTGCCCAGAGACCGTTTGGGAAACAGAGTTGGCGGCGAACTGCCTATGCCTCTGATAGAACAGGATCAGAAATAATGGTGACCCTAGTAGAGGCGATTCGTAAGAGTTCTGTTCGAGTCTTTGACGAAATGTTTGCAACCAAACTGCTTGTTCAAGACGGCAGGATTGCGGGCGTAACAGCCATCGACATGAAGTATGGCGACTACCTAGTATTCCGTGCCAAGGCCGTGGTGATGGCAACAGGTGGAGCTGGCCGAATCTATAAGGTTACAAGTAATGCTCAGCTCGATGTGGGCGATGGATATGCAATGGCCTACGAGGCTGGTTGCGAGATGATTGATATGGAGATGATTCAGTTCCATCCCACCGGCATGACAAGGCCTGAATCCGCCAAAGGAAGGCTTGTGACTGAGGCTGTACGTGGAGAGGGAGGTATTCTTCTCAACAGCGAGGGCGAACGTTTCATGAAGAACTATTATCCACAGGTCATGGAGCTGGCAGGTCGTGACCAGGTCGCTCGCTCCATAATGACCGAGGTCATTGAAGGGAGAGGTTCCCCCACGGGCGGAGCCTATCTCAGCATTAGCCACTTACCAAAACGGATTGTTGAGTTTCGACTGGAGAGCATGATTGAGCAGTTCGGTGATGCAGGAGTTGACATACGTGAGGAACCTATGGAGGTTTCTCCAACATGTCACCACTTCATGGGAGGAATCTCTATCGATACTGACGCTCAAGCCAGTATCCCTGGGCTCTTTGCGTCTGGGGAGTGCATGGGTGGCCTCCATGGAGGAAATAGGCTGGGTGGAAATGCACTTTGCGATACGCAAGTATTCGGTGCTCTATCTGGTGAGAATGCGGCCAAGTTCGCCAAGGAGCACAGTCTGACGGGCTTCGACAGAGAGGTTGCCAAACAGGAGTTTGACCGAGTTGAGGCGATGCTGCAACGAAAAGATGGCATTTCTCCTGCAGATGCTCGTGAGGAGCTCAATAATCTCATGTGGAGTAAGGTCCAAATCTTCCGGAATGAAGAGGATCTCGAATATGCGGTCAAGGAGCTCAAGCGCATCCAGAAAGAAGTAGTTCCGAAGATCAAAGTGGATGTACCAATCAAGCGGTTCAATCCGGGATGGCATCAAGCGATTGAGTTCGCTCATATGGTGACCACGGCTCGAATGGTGGCTGAGACTGCATACATGAGGAAAGGCAGTCGTGGTGCACACTACCGCGTTGATGCTGACCCCGATGATAAGGGCTATTACAACATCGTGATACGCAAGGGCGACGATGGGGAGATGGACCTCAAGAGGAAGGACCTTGTGATAACCAAGATCCAGCCGCCGTAGGAGGAGTTGAAGATGGCTAAGAAATTCAAGACAACTGTTCAGAGATATAACCCAGATATGGACGACAGTCCCTACTTCGAAGACTTCGAAGTCGAATACGAACCAGGAATGACTGTGCTCGATGCACTACTCTATATCCAGGACAAATACGACTCAAGCTTGGCATTCCGTTGGGAGTGCCGAGGCGGTCAATGTGGATCCTGTGCCATCAAGGTCAACGGAACTGCACGGATATCGTGCCGGACGAAGGTGAATCCGGACAAAGACATCTTGCTAGAACCCCTAGACAAGATGCCTATCATCAAGGATCTTGTTGTCGACATGGCACAGGTCACATATCGAATTCGACGTATTCGTCCATACGTTGCTCGTGATAAGCCACCTCAACGACCGGAGATTATACAGGCCGAGGAGATTGAGAAACTGCGCGAGATAAGAAAATGCATAGAGTGCAGTGCTTGCCTCTCAAACTGTCCCATTGTTGCAGAGACTTGGGACTACCCTGGGCCAATGATTATCCGTCAGCTAGCTCGACTTCAGCTTGACCCTCGAGATGTCGAGGATAGGGTTTCCATGGCCCTAGACGAGGCCGTGTACACGTGCACAACCTGCAAGATGTGTGAGGACATCTGTCCTAAGAACATCAAGATTCCAAGTCTTGCAGTGGAGCTGCTTCGGGCAAAGGCCGTCGAGGCCGGCTATCCCCTGGCTGCAGGTCAACAGGGTTTCATCGACTCGATAAACAAGACTGGACGTTCTGTTCCTGAAAAGGATGCACCATTACTCCAGACGACCGAAACTGAAGAATTCCTGGTAGATACTCCTCAAGGCAGAGTGGCATTCTTCACAGGCTGCCTGATTGACTATCGAATGCAAGACACAGGTAGGGCCCTCATCGAGGTACTGAACAGAAACAATGTAGATGTCATCGTTCCCAAAGAACAGTGGTGTTGTGCCAGCCCCGCCTTCAGGACAGGCGATGTTCACACAGGGAAAGCAGCAGCTGTTCGTGTCACAGAAATCTTCGAGGAAGTGGCGGAGAAGTATGATCTGGATGAGGTAGTAGTCGCCTGTGCCGGTTGTGGCAAGACCCTGCGTGAAGACCACCGTCCCATCATTGAAGAGATGCGTGGCGAGCCACCGAAATTCAAGGTCTATGATCTTGCAGAATATCTTCTTGACGTGATAGGCGAGGAGAATATGGTCAAACCCAAGGGCAGGATTGAGATGAAAATCACATACCACGAACCGTGTCACCTTGGTCGTGGTCAAGGGGTTGTTGACCAGCCTATAGAGCTTCTCAAGATGGTTCCGGGTGTCGAATACATCGAAGACCCCTACAAGAACCGATGTTGTGGTGCTGGTGGCGGTGTCCGTGCCGGACTACGTGATCTCTCCATGAAGATTGCCACTACGAAGAAGGAGTATATCGAGAAGACAGGGGCCGACATGGTGACCACTGAGTGTCCGTTCTGCACCATACAAATCAAAGACATTCTGAAGGGAACACCCATCGAAACAAAATACATCCCTGACCTCTTGGCCGAGTCCTATCGAAAGGGTGACAAAAAGTAGATCGAATCTAGAGGGCGGAGAAATCCGCTCTGTTTCTCTTTTTCTGATATCTAGTCCCTCTTCAAGTATTGTCGGAGCATGCGATGCGTCTGAAGCGCTGCAAGGTCCTCAGGAATCATGCCGAGGTCTGAGAGTCCCCATGTTGCATGGGCAAATATCATGACATGTGATGCAGCAGGGTGGCCGTTTAGTGCAGCCATCGCATACTGGGCAGCCCTCACAAGACTCCATTCGTCCTTTCCAATGTCTTGAATTCTTCCTTCGAAACTCCGGCAATCCTTGTCCAGCATGGCTCCCCAGTAGTCGCCGATATTTTCGTCGAGCCAGGTCTTGAGGGGACCACTATGCGGCGCGAGGATCTTTTCAGGAGATTCCTTCCAGTCCGTTCCTGTTTCCTTCTCAATCAGCGTTTCGACAGATATGTCGTCATCCTGAACATGATTCGTGCCTGTATTCTGCTTCAGCTCTTCTATGAGCCAATGAATTGTGGTAGAGTCGACTGTTCCCTTCTGAGCAGCAACCGCTATTCGATGGGCGAATATTGCATTGTGCCCCAGTATTCCGTAGCGGACAGTCGCATTCTTGTAGAGCGTTCCATACCTCGATATCGATGTAGGAGATGCTCTTACGGCGTAGTCTGGTTCTGGGTCAAATCCCCTCGGTCTGCGGTTCGGTACTTTTCTGACGAGATACTCAGTGAGGTGCCACAGCACCGCCTCATGAGGCATTGTGAATCGAGCCTCAGGCAGCTCCGAGAGAAGGGAGACTGGAAGAATGAAGGTATGACCAAGACGATCTGGACGCTCCGCACCAAGCGTTACCGTCATTCGGAGCAACCTAGTGTAACTGCCCTGTGCAGCCAGTGCTATTACTGAACGGAGTGCACTGATATGACTTCTCTCACGTATCGCCTGTACATACGAGTGAAGCATATTGTCGGGAGAATCCCCTGTCTTTTTGATCTTGTATCTTGGACCTCTCTCAGGACCCCAGTGGTCTACTGCAGCCAAATATCGTGCAAGACGCTCAATCAGGAAGCTCTGAAGATTATCCCGGAGTCCATCAGGAAGAACCATTGGTGACTGCCCATAACTCTCATCCAACAGGTCCGAATTGGGGCCACATTCCTCGATCATCTGGTGGATGGAATTGACAAGTATTGTCGCATGAGGTGTATCATACGTTCGCTCTTCATGCCAGGCCGCAGCGTGCATCAATATCGCCCAGATAGCAGATGACTGAGCTCTTGATGGCATCTGATTGACCAATGTTGCTGCCGCTCGTTCATCCTTTTTCATACAGGCCTGAAAGAGATTCAAGTCCTCATCCAATGTAATTGACCTCAAACAAGCAATAATGGATGCCCATCCATTTATCTCTTCAGAGCACCGAAGCGGATGGCTCTAGGACACAATAAAAGACTCGTTGCAGACGGGACAGTTTATTGTTTCCCCTCGAACTGCAATTCGTTCTAATTCGCTCTTGCAGTAGGGACATGCGGCTATTGTCTTTGGTGCAGGTCCGGTTCCAGTGCCCAGTATAAAGTCACCTGAATCGCGGTCTATCCGTCCTGACAGCTCTCGGCCATCGAGAAGATCGCTGATTATTTTGGTGGCATTAATGGCATCGACCCCGGACTCCTGTGCGATTCTCTCAATGGGAAGTCGTCTCATGGCCTGAATAGTACGTCTAATAGCAGTGACGGGGTCAACAGTTCCTTCCCTCTTAGCTGAGGCCATACCTGTTGTAGCGCTTGTCTGTTCCTGTTCCTCTGTGATGGAGATAGACGGGATGCCCTGCTCTCCTCCGCCTGCCTTTGCCAGTTGGGACTTCAATTCTGCAATCCGTGCCTTGTAATCGTCCTCGTTTATCCAACCCTTCATGTAATCTAGGTCCAGTTCTCTGATTTGTTTGGCCAGCTCGTCCCTATCTTGGTCAGAACTCATTATTCTTCGGCTTCTCCTTCTACCAGTCAGAATTCGGATCGTTATATAAGGTAAACGAGAACGGTAAAGCCCCCTTGAGTCTGCCTAGTTGGTCCCCAATCATCCTCTGATGCACCTAGACGAAAAGAAAAAAGCATAGACCTGTGACGCTTGAACTGGAGCTCATTCAAGTGCATGAATTCTCAGCTGCATGTTCGATAGTGGAAACAGCCCTCCAAGCGGCACGCCAACATAACGCAATCAAGGTGACTGCGGTAAATATCGAGGTCGGCGAGTTCACATTCTTGGTTCCTGAACAACTGGAGTTCAATTTCGAGATTGCAGGTAAGGACACAATTCTCGAGGGAGCACAGCTGAATATCTCCAAAGTTCGAGGAGTTCTCAAGTGTCATGATTGCGGTTTTGAAGGTGTGTCCGAGCAGGACCCCAGTCTTCCCCCACAGATTGCAGTCTTTGCTCCTCTAAAATGTCCAAAATGTGGAGGCAGCTCGACTGAGATTGTGGGCGGAAAAGAGTTCTTCATAACGAATATCGAAGCGGAAATTGGCTCCTCAGAATGAGCTATAGCCTACCATCTCATGCCGCAGACCCTAAATGAGAATTGCATTCAGAATGCCCGTCTGACCGGGACGACTAGTTACTCTTGCTCGTCCCTTTGAGGTCTTAATGATTGTACCCCGTGTGATGACCTTTCTCCTCTGATAGTCCATATTGGCTGGGTTCTTCTCCACGTCCTCAATCTCTGCACGATAGGTTTCATTACTCTCTGGATCAGTCACGTTGACCATGTTCGCCCTGAGAGCAGGCATCTTCTTGTAGTTGCCTTTGCTGTCAATTGTTCTGCGTTTGGTTTCACCCATGACAGTCTCAGTAGGTGTGCGTCCTCGCTGGAATTTCCTCTTGCTCCGAAACTTCCTGAGTCGAGCGCCTGTGGATGTGCGTGTAGATCTTCTGTGCCATACACCCATTTCTGACTACCTCTTGGTTAGGTCAATCAGGCACTTCTTAGAGGCGTTTTAAACTTTGCTTAGTGACGACGCCCCTTTTGGTCGTACATACCGGCCTCTTCAAATACCTCTTTGAGTGTTGAAGCCTCCTGAGGCTGGTGAACAAGACATGACGAAGATTGAGACCTCACATGGTGCTGGCGGGAAGATTATGCAGCGCTTACTAGAAGAGGTCATAATTCCCTCTTTCAGTCGCCGACATGCAGGTGATATCGGCCTAGACGAGATGGATGATGGAGCAACACTCAAGGCGGACGGGAAGGAACTAGTTGTCTGTACCGATGCACATACTATTCAACCTCTCTTCTTCCCAGGTGGTGACATCGGAAAGCTCACTGCCTGTGGGACTATCAACGATGTTGCTGTCATGGGAGCAAGGCCCATTGCCATGACCAATACGATCATTGTGGAGGAGGGCTTTGAGATTGCGACTCTGAAGACCATACTCGAATCCCTCAATGAGGTGATTGACCCTCTCGGAGTTGCCATGATTGCAGGCGATACTAAAGTGATGCCGAGAGGTACAATCGATCAGCTCGTCATGTCTACATCAGGGATAGGCGTCGTCTACGGTAATCATGCTGTTACTGACAGCGGTGCACAGCCAGGCGATCTAGTGATTGCGACTGGTCCTGTGGGGGACCACGGAACCACACTTCTGGCGCATCGAGAAGGTCTAGAATTCGACACGAATCTGACCAGTGACGTAGCTGCACTCTGGCTTCCTATTCGTGATTGTCTGGATATTGGTGGCGTACATTCGATGAAGGATCCCACACGTGGCGGGACTGCTGTAGCTCTTAACGAAATTGCCTCTAAGTCTCACGTCGAAATGGAGATTGATGAACGAAGTCTTCCAATAAGACCGGGAGTGAAATCGCTCTGTGGGATACTCGGTCTTGACCCTCTTCATATGAGCTGTGAGGGCACTGTTGTTATGTCGGTGGCGCCATCGAAGGCAGATGAACTGCTGGAGGCATTGGCGAAACACAGCTCAACAGCACAGGCTACAATAGTTGGCAGGGTTTTGGAGGGCAAAGGAAGGGTTGTCATGAAGACGGGTATAGGTGGTAAAAAGATCATTCAAGTCCCATATGGAGAACCTGTCCCGCGTGTTTGTTAGAGTCTGGACTGATTTCCCTCTTCAGCCTGGCGTTGCTCTTCCAGAATTCGTTTCATCTTGTGTTTAAGCTGTGCCTTCATCTTAATCTTGTCACGATCCAGTCCAAAATAGTCGGAAAACAACTGAGTGGTCCACAATCTCTTGGTTCGCCCCTCGGGTTCGCTACCAATAAACTTCTTCTCCTCCAATTCCTTGACATGATCGTAGACATGGGTCCCTCTCTGAGTAACTAGCTCAGACTGGAGTAGTGGCTGCTTCAATGCGATAAAGACTAGGGTCTGGAGAGTGGAAAAAGAGAGCAGTCCACCTGGGATGAACTTGCCGACGCGAGGTGTGAGCTCAGGCTTAAGCTGCATCACATACCGATTCCTTGGGAGTTCGATGACTTCTAGGGCTCCCTCTTTCTTGTGATATTCAAACTCCAAATCTTTCAGGAGTTTCTCGGTTGTTGATTCTGCTTTCCCGATTACTTCAGCGAGTTCTTCGATAGTCAAAGCACGTCCTGCTGCGTACAGTGCCGCCTCCAGTGTCAGCATGTCATCATTCACGGGTCACACCTATTCCTCGATCAACTGCTCCTGAATGATTTCCTTCTCCTTGTCAGGCATCTCCGGGGGTTCTTTCAGCGTGATCCAAATCGTCCAATCCTCATCCATCCACATGTCCAAGAAGGCACGTCCATGGAGGTGCAGCATGGCAAAGAACACCCGAACAATCTCTCGTCGAGTGTTGTTCATAAGGACGTCTTGGAATCGCGCGGTATGGCCGATATCCATAATCTTTCTGAGATCGGAGTATACTTCTGCAATGGTTTCCTCCACATCAGCTCTCGTGACATCCATTGTGAAGGATATTGGGTCAACTTCAGGCCTTGCTCTCCTCTTCTTGGGTGGTGATCGTCTTCGTACCCCTTTCTTTAGCATCTTGTCCATTGCAAGAAGAAGCTCTTGAATTGTGACCCGTCTATTGGTCAGCCGGAAAGGCGGCCTGATAAGTGGAATGTCCATATCCTCGTCGTCTTCTTCATCCTCTTCTGGTAGCAGGCCTAATTCAACGAGGTCTCGTGTCTTCTTCATGAAAATGACCGAGGCGGAATAGAGTGCGTTGCCTGATACCCTGAAATCAATGTTGCCCAGCCGTTTCATTTCCTGGAGAAAACCTGCCATTAACTTGCCGACATCAACATTCCAAGGCTCGACCTTGTCGAGTTGCAGGACATCGGTGAGGAGTATGTATGGAGGGGTAATCCAGAAGGGATTGTCTTCATCGTTCATGTGGCCTCGGCAACCTCCTCTAAGTCTACCGCTACAATTCTAGAAATCCCGTCCTGATTGGAAACACCTACCAGTAGATCTGCCTTCCGGACTGTTACGTCTCGCAATGAAACCACGATGAACTGTGACTCCTTGGCCATGTCTGATATTAGCAGTGCAACGTTATGAGCATTGACATCGTCTAGAGCAGCATCGATTTCGTCAAACACGTAGAAACTGGCGGGGCTATACATCTGAACGGCGAAGATCAAAGCAAGACCAGTCAGGGTCTTCTCGCCTCCACTCATAGCTTCAAGAGACACTAGGTCCTTCCCTCGCGGTTTGGAACGCACGGTAATGCCTCCCATAAGGGGGTGTTCAGGATTCTCAAGCATCAAATTGGCTTCTCCGCCGGGCGACAGCCTTGCAAACACCTTTGCGAAATTGTCTGCAATCTCATTGTAGACTTGTAGAAACTTGCGGGTCTTCTCTCTCTCCAGCTCCTCCATGAACTCTAGGATTTCCTTGTGCTCTTCTTCCAGCCTAGTCTTCTTATCAACTATCTCTTCGTATTTTTCCTTCTCGATATCATAGTCTGTTAGAGACTTGAGATTCACAGCACCCATTGCCTCAAGCTCTCGCTCCAGCTCATGGATCTTCTCTTCTAGCTCCTCTATCTCCCTGTATGTGAGTTCCTCTTCTTCCTTTCGTTCTTCAAGCTCTGAGTCAACCTCTGAGAGATTGGCTAGTTCTGCTCTGAGGGCAACTAAGTCCTCCTCCAGCCTTGATTGCTCTGTCTGGAGACGATAGACTGCTTTCTCGTTATTCGTCTGTTCCTCTCTAATCTCTTCATGCCGCAATCTGAGATTCCGCAAGTCCTCTTTCAGTCTGACCTGTCGCACTCTCTTGTCCTTCACAGAGTCTTCGATTCTCTCCCTCTCAGACCGCAGGTCCAGCATCTCCTCTTCCTTGTCTGAGAGTCTTGTGCGCAGGTTCTCCGTTTCCTCCTCTAGTTCAGGAATCACAGCAGCAAGGGCCTGCAATCGCATCTCGAGTTCAACAGTCTTCGGTTCTAGACGTTCGTCGATTGCTACCTCAAGACCGGTCACGTCGCTCTGAAGACGCTCTCTCTTCTTTCTCATGTGCTCAAGAACTTCTTTCAAATCCTTCATGTCTTGGGTAATCTTCGATGCATCGGATTTAGCCAGAATCTCGTTACAGTGATCTCGCTGTTTTCTGACATGTTCTCTGTGTGCAGAGAGCTCTTGATCCCTCTCCCGCAGCTCTGCTATCTGTTGCTCAAATGCTTCAATAGTAATCTCTGATTTCTGCACTATTTCTTCAAGCGCCTTCTTTCGAGCTATCTTCTCCTGAAGATTCTCCTCATCTCTGTCCAGCTCGATTCTAGCACGGTAGTTGCTCTTTGACAACTCTTGAATCTGTAGACTCAATTCTTTCTTGTCTTCTCTGAGTTCGTCCTGTTTGTTCCTTAGATCTCCATGAATCTTCTCTAGACCCTGAAGCTTCTCAATAATCTCAGGGCTTCTATCCTCAAGTTGAAGGGTTAGTCCTGAGCCCCCGCGTGTATAGTGCCCTCCTGTTATGAGACCTGACCTCTCCACTAGATCTCCGTCAAGGGTCACTGCTCGTTTCCCCTTGAAACCGAGCTGTTTTGCCGACTCGAAGTCTTCGGTGACTATAGTGTCGGAGAATGTGAACTCGAATGCGGCCTGGAACTTCTGGTCAAAACTGACTAGGTCTATTGCATACCCAATAACACCGGCTTCATCCGGTGTTCTGCCTGGGCTTCGAGTGCGAATCTTGTCAAGCGGAATGAATGACGCACGCCCAATTCTCTCGCGTTTTAGGATATTCACACACTCGGTGGCAACGTGTTCGTCTTCCACGACTACATAGGTGAGCCTGCTTCCACCTGCAATTTCCATAGCAATTGCATAGTCAGGGTCTATCGTGCCAAGCTCCGCAACGGTGCCATGGATTCCCTCTATAATGCCCATATCACGCAGTTCTAGCACTCTTGCTACAGCCCTCTTTCTTTTCAAGAAGGCCTCTTCGGCCTCTTTCAGTGCGTCCTGTCGGGCCTGAAACTTGATGAGCTCTTCTCTGGTCGAGTTCAGCACTTTTGCAGCTTCGCTGACCTCTGCATCAATGGTTTCCAGCCGTTCGTTCACTCTTGCAAGGTCTCTCTCTTTCTTCTCCTCTTCTCGTTCGCTCTCTTCAAGGGTCTGTCCTTTTGCCGGAACTATTTGCTCGAGTTCCTCAAGTTCCTTTTTAGTCCGCTCAAGCCCCTCTGTCGCATCACGGCGCTCCTCGTAGGCTAGCCCTAGCTCTCTCTCATCTGATTTTATGGCTGAACGTACCTCGGATACTGCTTCATCCAGCGACATCATCTGGTTGTTAAGGTCCTGAAGCTTTTGTTGGGTTTCATAGTAGCTCTCTTGTTCGCGCGCTAGGCTCTCTTCTAAGGCTGCTATCTGGTCAGTGGTTCTATCGATCTCCACATCTAGGGCTTCGAGTTCCCGTCGCTTTGACTCGACTTGGTTCTGGGATGTTTCCATCTCTTGCCCAACGGTTTCAAGTTGTTCCTTCAGAGATTGACGGTCAGTCCTCTTCGCATTGAAAGCCTCCTCAGCCCTCTCTAAGTCATCTCTGAGATGGTCTACTGCTGCAGAGATAACACCGTATTGTTCAGATACCCGTGCCGAATCTCCACCAGTGATCTGATCTATCTGGCTGTCAATCTCATCAATCTCAGATTCGGTCGTCTCTATCTTCTCTTCAACTTCTGAGAGTTCTCGGTTGAGTTTCTCTGCCTCTTCAGCTCTCTCCGCAAGTGTTTCGTTGATTGTTCCAATTCTGGTATTAGACTTCACAATAGTCCAAGCAAGGTTATCAATGCGAATGTCTTGAATCTGATTTCGCAGATTCTGATGGCGGAGTGCATCTGTTCTTTCATACTCTAGTTTCTCGAGCTGTCTTCTTCTCTCCTGAAGCTGAGTTTCCACCCTGGAGAGGTTTGATTCACTCTCAGCCAGCTTCTTCATTGCGCGTTCTTTCTGCTCGTCGTAGGCTGATATTCCCGCTATCTCTTCGATGAGCTTTCGTCGATCAATGGGACTTACCTTGACCATCTGAGCGATCTCGCCCTGCAGAACCAAGTTATATCCGTTGGGATCAACTCCGATTCCCCCAAGGATATCGAGCACCGTTGAACGCGTCACAGTCTTTCCGTTGATTCTACAAGTAGAAGTCCCCGACTCATCCAGTTCTCGCTCTATTACTACTCTGTCTGCTTCGATCTGCAGTTTTCGATCTTTGTTGTTGAAATAGAGCTCGACAGAGGCCTTGTTGGCTTTTGGCGGCATATCCGGCTTGGGTGGTGAATAGAGAAGGTCCGAGAACACATTTGCTCGAAGAGTCTTGGCGCTTAGCTGGCCCAGGACGAAAAGGACTGCATCGATGACGTTGGATTTACCGCTACCATTGGGTCCAACAATGCATGTGAACCCCTCACTGAACTTTATTGTGACGGTTTCTCGGCCGAACGACTTGAAGCCCTTACATACTAGCTTCTCTATGTGAACCAAGGCACCATCCCATCCTGGATTATTCCTACAATAGCAATATACACTATGGAGTTGTGTTTCTGTGTCACGAGGAGGATACAGACTCCTAAATACACTTGGTAATACGTATGTATCACCGCAGCATTATCGGGGTATCCTCTCGATTCATTCGTGCTACTGAATGTTAGCTACAAAAAGGTAGCTCTGCCTGATATCTAATCGGCTATCATGTTGACCAGCGCGCGTTTTGTGGCCATCCTGATCAAACCCATAGACTCTCGCGCATTCTTTCCAGCTATTGCTGCGAGCACCAGCTTGACGTCACCGAGGATAATGATGAGTCCTTTGTCAGCCGTTATTGTGATTTCATTCAGGCCACCCTTCTCCAGTCCTGTGACCATCTGTGCCGAATTCGAGGCTATCTTGACAGCTAGATTTGCAACTTCGGAGTGCTTGATATCGCCAGTAATCGTGTGACCAAAAACAACATTCCCCTCGGCATCGCATACGATCATGCCCTGGATGTCAGCATTTGCAGCCATTGTGTCAGCAACTATGGTCTTAATCTTTGATTCATCAACCATCTCTTTTCTTCTCCCGAGGCGTCCTGTCTGAATCTATGTTTTTCTTCTTAACTGACTCGTTTATATCTTCTGTTCGTGTCAGGTACTCAGTTTTAGCTCGAGCTTTCGGTACTAGTCCCTATCCAAGTGTACCGAGACTTGGACGGAATAGACTATATAAGCGAAAGTCCTTGAATGCTTAGAAACGGATTCTTGGAGATGGAGAAGACATGCCTATGCTACGCACTACCTCGGACACCTTTCCGGCTGAAACGAAGATGATGAGTGATATCCCGTACGTACTCCGCGTGGAGTTTGGAGCACTCGAGAAAGAGGAGAAGAAGATTATCGGGAAGCCTATAGCATGTCACAAGTGCAACGGATTCCTACTCAGTATTGATCAGATAGTTGAAGATGATAAGGTTGGCAAACACTTCATCTGCCCCTTCTGTGGAACACTCAACGTTATCGAGGGCGAGATTGTCACTGCAGGCGACGACACTGATTTCGTCATCGAACCCCCTAAGGATACTACGGAATCAGATACAGAATCCCTGGAGCAAATGGGCGGTACTCTCCTTGCCCTCATTGATGTGTCAGG
Source organism: Candidatus Thorarchaeota archaeon (assembly GCA_004524435.1). Taxonomy (GTDB): domain Archaea; phylum Asgardarchaeota; class Thorarchaeia; order Thorarchaeales; family Thorarchaeaceae; genus TEKIR-12S. The sequence goes on from SDNO01000001.1 coordinate 25,832, forward strand.
GTCTATGGCTGGTGCCAATCTTGCTGCCGTGAAGAGAAGCCTGAGGACATCAGTTGAGAGTCTTGCTGCAAACGCGCCAAATACCCTGTTTGGTCTGATTGAATTTGAGAGCAGTGTCTTATTCAGAGATCTTCAGTCTGGCAATGAGATAATCCTTCCTCGGAATGCCTATGCCAGTTATGAGGCCATACAGAAACAAACTCAGCAACTCATGGACCACATCAAATTCCTGAGTGTTGGTGAGAATGCGGATAGAATCAAGAAACATCTCAGTGCGTTATGTGACAAAGGCGGAACAGCTCTTGGCCCGGCAGTTGCAATGGGCTATGCAATTGCCAAACACAGAGATATCGGGCGTGTTGTATTACTGACCGACGGTCTAGCGAATGAGGGTATCGGCGCACTGGAAGGCTTTCAGGTAACCCCAGCAACTAGTTTCTACGAAGAGATGGGTGTCGAATTCATGAAAAATGGCACTGCGGTGGATGTTGTAGGCATTGCCTCTGGAGCAGGAATGGAACTCAAAACGTTAGGTCTTCTTCCCGAGGCCACGGGTGGCCAAATGTACTATGTGACACCCAACGAGCTTGACCAGAGCATAGCAGAGTTGGCAGGCAGTTCACTCCTTGGTCGGGATGTAGAAGTACGCTTGATCACTCCTCCGGGCATCAAAGTAAAAGACGCATCAGGGGTTTCACGAGGGGTCATTGATGATCTGAAGGCCAAGGCTGAGAGTAAGATCGGAGTGGTGGGCGAGAATCATGAGCTCTATTTCGAGATTGAATCCGAGAGTCGAGTCGAGTCAGATACTGTGCCCATCCAGGTCCAGGTTACCTACACGGATTCTGAGGGTGCTCGAAGGGTCAGAGCAGTCACGACCAAGCTCAAAGTCGCGAAGGATGATGAGGAGATAATGAAGACACTTGATCCTACTCTTGGTGCCACATTCGTCACGCAGAAGGCCGGAGAGGAGTCCTTCAGAGGGGATCGAGAGGAGGGTAAGAAACGCATCTCCTCCTTCCGGGCAGCGATGAAGAAACAGGCAGAATCCGCTCCGGAGAACGTTCAGAACAGAATAGACGAAATCGACGATGTTCTGGCGGGTGAAGAGGAGGAGATGGAGCGTCTGGACAATATGATGAAAGCCGCACCTGCATCTGCTCCATCTGCGGCAGCAGATGAGGCGTATACATCGGGTCTCCAACAGATGCGCCGCAGCTCGAAGCAGATGTTTAGGAAGAAGAAGGATGAGGATGACGAAGAATAGCGCCAAATCGGGGGGGAAAACACCTCCGGTTCATCCCTTGCTGCTCCAGGAGGCAGTCTCCTCAGAATGCGCAAAACAGCTATGTAGTGGGGAACACACTGCCACAACTCTCAAATACCCAAGAGCGGCCTAGAAACTGCTGACGCACTATCTTACAGTGGGGATTTCACGGTTGATTAGCCAGGAGAGACTTGAAGCGATTCTTGCCGACCTTACAGCCCAAGAGGGCGTTCGAGGAGTTGTAGTCACAAACATGGAAGGGCTGCCACTTAGCAGCGATCTTCCCCCTGAGACCACTGAAACCGTCGCTGCAATACTGACCTCACTAGTGGGCAAGGCTCTTGACGCAGTTCGAGAGCTTCAAGAGGGGTCTTTATCATTTCTGACTCTTGATACAACCAAGGGACAGATAAACATCGCACCGGATGTTAAAGAGGACCTCATATTAGTAGTCCTCAAATAGGAATGTGTCTAAGAGGTACATCACCATGAGCGATCCGAAAGCCTTTGACAAGATACTCACAGATATTATTCGGCAGGACAAGGGAATCAAGAAAGTCATACTTGTTGATAAGACTGGCCTGACAATAGCCAATGTGAGCAAATTGAGTTACTACCCTGTCGATGTAGACAGTATCGGTGCAATTGCAAGTGCCGTGTTCTGCGCAAGTGAAGAACAGGGTAAGAACTTGCAGATTGGAGAGCTCGAGATTGTGACCTCGGAGTTCTCGGAGGGCAAGATATTTGCATCAGCCTGTGGCAAGGGAGTTCTCTGTGTGGTGTCCGAGGCAGAGGTGAACATCGGTCTGATTCGTCTCGTGATGAAGAAACAGGGTATGCAATTGGCCGATGAGTTGGATAAGTTCCTAGCGGTGGAACCAATGGCACCCAGCAAAGACCGCGAACTTGACGAGGAAGATCTCAAATCCGCCTTGGCTGAACTGGAGAGAGTCTAGTTACCTAGAGAGTAGGTCTGTGCATCAGTTTCATCTGACTAAGCCTGGATTCCAAATTGTCATGGACTGTCTTATCCACATTAGGAATTTCACGGTGGGTCAGACGACGGACAAAGGCTTTTATGAGACTAAACTTTTATCACCTTCAACCTCCCGAGGCTAGGCCGGAGGCCCGAGGGATATTCTGCTCTCTGTGGGTCTCATCAAACCATGGGCAAGCAGTGAATCTATGAGGTGATCCAGTGAGAAAGGACGACAAGGGGCGAATACATCTAAAGCTGGTATTCTATGGTCCAAGCCTAGGTGGGAAGACAACTGCCCTTCGCTGGCTTTATGGCAAAGTTGAGGGTCTACAGAAAGGGGAGTTCACTGCAATTGAAGATGAGACAAACCGAACTCTGTTTTTCGACTATGTACCAATGAGTGCCGGAGGAAGAGTTCTGTTTGATGTCTTCACCGTCGCCGGGCAAAAGCGGCATAGACATCAGCGAAAGGTCGTATTGCAGGGCACCGACGGTATTCTGTTTGTCGCAGATTCTTCACCTGACCAACGTGATGAGAATACGGAGAGCTTCGAAGAGCTAAAACTGTTTCTTGGAGATGCTCTGGGCAGAGAGATCCCCATTGTCGTAATGCTGAACAAACGCGATCTGCCCAATCGAATGTCCCGTGATGAAATGCTTGACCTCCTTGGTCTGGGCGGCAATGTACCCATCTATGAAACCATTGCTATTCAAGGCGTAGGAGTTAAGAGAGCATTTCAGGCTATAGCAAGAGAGGTAATCCTCAAAAGGATGTACAAGTAGAGCCAGGTGAAATGATATGAGCGAATCCCGTGGAGAAACCCTTGAAGGTGTTCTAAACGAGCTACAGGGCAGTATCCCTGAGATTGAGGCTTGTGCCATTGTCAGTGTAGAGGGATTACCAATCGTTTCGGCTCTTCCAGCTGATGTGGATGAGGCAAAACTGGCCGCAATTACGGCTGCAATGTTGACCCTCGGCGAGAAGGCAGCCGTTGAACTCGGAAAAGGTGAACTTGAGCAGGTCAATGTGAAAGGCAAAGAGGGGTGGGTTCTTGTTGTACAGGCCGGCATGAATGCCTGCCTCACGGTCTCAACGACCGGCACGGCGAAACTCGGTCTCGTATTTCTTGATATGAAGCGGGCAGCCGAGAAAGTCGCTACGATGATTTAGGTCACATTTTCTCCTATCATCAACTCTTTTAGGGTACTGTCAGGTTTTCTATTCGTAGACAAGAGAGTGTTCCTCAGTGAATATCACAGGTCCTATGTATCGCCTCTATGAGTACGTACTGTACAGACAGCTCAGCCGAGACAAGGCGCCAAAACACGTGGGAGTCATTCTAGACGGAAATAGGCGATACGCTCGAGAGCATGGATACGATGTCCCCTGGTTTGGACATCGCAAAGGTGCTCAGAAGGTCATGGAGGTCCTCCGAATCTTATGGGAGGCCGGCGTGGAGATTTGCACTCTCTATGCATTCTCGGTTGAGAACTTTCAGAGAAACGAGAATGAGGTCTCCGAAATAATGGAGATTGCTAAGGAGAAATTCGGAGAGGTAGTGGATAATCCCGACATCCATCGTCACGAAGTGCGAATAAAGGCAATCGGGCGTGTTGATCTTTTGCCGCCTGATGTTCAGGAAGCCATAGCAGCAGCTGAGGCAGAAACAGCTCGATATGAGAAACATATTCTAAATGTGGCAATTGGGTATTCAGGCCGAGCAGAGGTGGTGGACGCAGTCCAAGCAATCGGAATGAAGATCCAAGAGGGAGATCTTGCTCCCTCTGAAGTTGATGAGAGTATTATCGAACAACATCTCTATACATATGGCATTCCAGACCCTGATCTGATAATCCGGACTTCTGGCGAGGAGCGATTGTCCGGATTCTTGCTCTGGCAGTCTGCCTATTCTGAGCTATATTTTGCTCAGATTTATTGGCCCGCAGTCAGACGCATTGACATCTGGCGTGCCCTACGGTCATATGAACGCAGATCTAGAAGATATGGTACCTAGAAGTCTGTCTATCTATCCGATTGGATTACACAGCGTTTTATATGTCCCGTCAGAGGATTCTATCCGTTAGCCAGTATGCGGCATGATGCTTCCCGTACTCCAAGGAGAACATGTGGAATTGACGCGAAACCCACTTGAAACATACGAAGGGCTGCTCAGCAGTAATCTAACGGATGAGATTCAATCGTACATCGTGAAAGTCATCAGTAGATACTCTGATGCCGATTTTGCTGATGAAGAGTTCTCCACCCACTTAGGTCGTTTCGTTGAGATTGTATGTCGCCTCATCTCACATCTGAATCGCCGAAAAGAGCCCACTCTCACCGATCTTATGCAGGCAATGGATGTTCTGGACCACTTCGCCTCCACTACCCGTTGGTGGAACATGGCTCGTTCCTCGCCTGGGATAATCCTGCGGCCGGCAACCCGGGACCCCCGTGAATTCATACGATCTATTCCCTCTGTACGACTAGGCAGTGAAACCATCAGCAGGATAAAGGGGGCATCCGATCGGCTGTCATCTTTTCTGGATGAACACGAAATCGCCAGCTCAAGCACTCGGGAGCATCTACAAAGATGCATGATGTCCACATGGACCCTTCTCAGCGCATTCTGTTGCAAGAGTCAAGGACGTAACGTATCCTCTGAATCAGATTTCGAGACCGCATACGACATTCTCAGAATCCTCCTTTTCCATACTCCTAGTGTAGATTTTGCTGCACTGAGTGCAATCAGGATTATAGCTACCAGTTCCCGCCTTCCACAGATTGCTGATGTCAATTTTTCGCCAGGTTTCGAGAAGAAACTTGAGTCTTCCACAGCGGCAAGACTGGAAACTACGCATGGCGAATACCTCGGAGATGCAGGCGATACAGTCCCGAGAGCATCTCGTGCTATTCTCACAAACTCAATCAGGCTGCTTGCGCAGATTGAAGCTGCAAACCTTGGCATTGACAGAATCGAAGAGAGTGACTACGACACGGTGACCATGGGCGCCCTCAGTCTCTTGGAGCGGGTGCGTATCGACCCAGAGGTCTTCCTCGATGAGAATGCTGTGGTTGGCCTATTCAGAAGACTCAGGCCAGCAGAAGAGGGAATCGGTGAAGGACTAGCACTTCTGACACGAAAGCTTGAGAGCCTCATTGTTGACTCTACAGGCAATCGCAATTTCTTGCTTCAACATGCAAGGGTGGTCCCTCGGATGGTAGCCCTTCTCCTGTTAGTCTCGAGCGGTACCAAGTCCCCTGAGGATGACGGGTTAAGAGACATCGACTTGAAGAGAGGTCTGATTCTGCTGGAGAAGCTAATCAGTGACTAGCGTTTTCCTCATCATCGATGAGGATTCGCGCGTCGACGACAAGGGCTCCTTTCCCTTTTTCATAAACAAACGTCGGATTACAGTCTAATTCCCTTATCTCTGGGTTCTCATCCACCATCTTAGAGACTGACATAATCACGTCCACAAGCGCATCCACGTCGCGGGGCTTCTGCCCCCTTACTCCTTCCAGAATCTTCGATGCCTTAATCTCCCCTATCATTTCTCTTGCATCTGTCTGGCTGAGAGGAATAAGTCGGAATGTCACATCCTTTAACACTTCTACGAATATCCCACCTAGTCCAAACATAAGGGCATGTCCAAACTGTGGGTCGTGAGTAACACCCACAATAACCTCGGTCCCCATCTCAGCGAACTGTGAGATGAAGACACCACGGCTAAGGTCGACCTCCGTATCGTTCTTCTTGCCGTATTCCTTTGCATTCTTCATAATCTCATCGAATGCCTCTCTGACTTCGTCGTCGCTCTTCAGGTTAATCTTTACTCCGCCGGCATCCGACTTATGAAGAACATCCTTGGAGAGAATCTTCAACACGACTGGATATCCAATTTTGCTTGCCTTTTTCACTGCCTCATCAACAGTAGCCGCCGTATCGTATTCTGGGATAGGAATCCCGTAGGAACTCATGATGTCCTTGGCTTCATGTTCAAGCACGAAGGATCGTCCTTCTTCTCTTGCCTCTTCGAAAATCTTCTTTGCACTTTTCATGACAGTTTCAGACCTCTTTCTCTGGTTTTCAAACCCCTCTGCTATTTATGAATTGTTCACAGTCTTCTTGAAGCTCTCGCCGTACTTCACTTCGCCATACTCAGCCAACGCTTTAGCTGCTAGAGCAGCTCTCTCGCCTGTATCATACGTTGGCACCCCCATGAGCTCCATGATCTCTCCCGCCTTGATTGTGAAACCTCCTCCCATGGAAACCACAACGAATGGCACATCTGATGCTCGCTGGTGGTTGGCAATGACATTCGTGATATCCATGCCGAGACTTGGCGTTTGCATCAACATTCCAACGAGAACGATGTCATATTCCTGTGTCCTAAGGGCCTCTTCGAAAACGGTATCATACCGGGATGAATCGCTGTCTCCTACAACATCTACGGGGTTGCCTATGGCGCAGTATGCCGGCAGTCTTTCACGCAACCGGTTTCTGAGTTCAGAAGAAGGATGTGGTATCGCCAACTCAAGGGCCTCTAGTGCATCCGTAGTCATGACTCCTAGGCCCCCCCCATTAGTAATCATGAGCACTCTGTCCCCTCTTGCAGGTGGTTGCATGGACAGAGCCTTTGCCATGTCAAACATCTGCTCAAAGTTGTCTGGCCTGATTATTCCCGCCTGTCGATATGCTGCGTCAGCAATATTGTCTGACCCAGCAAGTGAACCCGTGTGTGAACTTGCTGCCGCCTTTGCTCTTTCTCCTCTTCCTGATTTTACGACCAGTACTGGTTTGTCGGGGGTGACCATCTTTGCATGCTTGAAGAAGGTTCTTCCCTTTCCAGGATCGTACCCCTCGGTGTAGAAACATATCACTTGGGTAGTCGGGTCCTCAGCGAGATAGCGAAGTAGATCGTCATCATCCACATCACACTTGTTACCCAGACTAATGATCTTGCTAATTCCCAAACCAAGTTCAGCAGTCCAATCAGAAATTGCAGCTGCAAACGCACCCGACTGTGACACCAAGGAGATATTTGCAACGTTGCTGGCCTTTGGACGAGCACACCGAAACTCTGGGAGAAAGAATGTGTCGATGTGGGTATTCGTATCTACTACCCCGACGCAGTTGGGTCCAATGATTCTGATGTGGTTCTCTTCGCCGATTCTTACGATTTCATCCTCGAGTTCTTCTCCTTTTGGGCCGATCTCCGAGAAGCCTCCGGATATTACAATTGCCGCCCCCGTTCCCTTTTTGGCTATATCCTCGAATACTCTCGGTGCAATCCGAGCAGGGACGGCCACAATAACCATGTCAACAGGGCTAGGTATATCCTGAAGGGATGGATAACAGGGGACTCCTAGCACTTGGTCATATTTCGGATTCACAGCATAGACTTTGCCAGTGTACTGTGGTTTGATGAAGTTCTGGAGTATTGCCTGCCCAACACTATTGGGGGTTGCTGAAGCTCCGTAGATGGCCACATTCTTTGCGTTGAAGAAAACATCAATCCCATTCGTTGAGTCAGCTGACAATGATATCACCCTGAGCCCATTACTGAGCAGCGATTCTGTTTCAATACAAGTACTACTTGTAGCTTCTCATGTGGTAGTCATCATAACTCTAATAGCATCTGCCTATCCCCTTCACAACGGTATCATCTTGCCATTTGACATCATACAAGAAGGAAGAGAGATTCTACAGCTCAGTCCGGCCCAGCTGGAATCACGAATGAGGTCTGCATTCAAGATTAGGACCAAAGGTTTCGGTCGAACACTCTATTGCTACGGTCCAACAAGCTATCCCTATAACATCAAGGAGCACCAACAGAAGAGCAAGCATAATTTTCCCTCATTCAGCGTTACCGGCACCTCCTGTGCACTGCAGTGTGAGCATTGTAGTGGCCAGTTGCTAAGGGGGATGGATGCCACACTATCGCCTGATGAGCTGCTGAGTCGGTTCTCAGAGATAGCTGAGAAGGGTGGCACAGGGGCCCTTGTCAGTGGTGGATCCGACGGCCAAGGGAGAGTTCCTCTCCTCCGTTTTGGAGATGCTATTGCGCAGGGCAAGGAGATGGGACTGGATATTGTGGTCCATACAGGAATCGTTGACGAATCCACAGCTGAGATGCTGGCTGCTGCATCGGTGGATGCAGTGATGCTTGATATCATCGGTGATTCTCAGGTCATGAAGCAGGTATATCATCTGAGAGATGGAGTGAAGGCCATCCGCGCGAGCCTTGATATCCTCCATGCTCATCGCCTTCCGATAGTCCCGCATATTCTGGTGGGCTTGAACTACGGGGAGTTGAGCGGCGAGCTGAATGCCATTGACATGGTTTCTGGCTACGATCCTGCAGGACTTGTTGTCATCGCTCTCAGTCCCCTTCCTAAGACACCAATGGAACACATACAACCCCCTGCCCCCGAGACTATTGGTCGTATCATGACAGTTGCACGATTTGCATTACCCAAGACGCCTCTCTTGCTAGGCTGTGCACGTCCGATGGGCGAACATAAGATTCACACAGACAGGTATGCTGTCGACTCAGGAGCAAATGGAATTGCCTATGTGAGTCAGGAAGGGGTCGACTATGCAAGAGAACAATCGCTAGAACCCGTGTTTCAAGATGTGTGCTGTAGCCTTGCTTCTCAGGCCTACACATAGTAGTCTCGCAACAATCGTCCCGCAATCTCATACCCAAAATCGAAGATCCAAATCCCAAACGCGGCGAAGAGAAATTCCTGCCATATGATGGACAGGAGTAGTGCAATGACTTTCAGTGTAAATCTATACTGGAAAAAGAGTGATGCCAGTGATAATCTGCTCTTGTCTGCCCAATTATTCCCTATCTCGTCCACTGCTGAGGCCAAAAACAGCATGGCAAGCAATATCACCCACTGGTAGAGGTCAGCAATTGGAGGAATTCCTCGGACCCACAACACCAGGGCCAAGGTCACAAAGCCAATCCCGAACTGGGGGCGATTGACCTTCCCGGAGACAAGCACTCCGAGGAGAATAGACACCATCAAAACCAAGTCCCAGGAGGATCGGCTCATCAAGAACCCAAAGAGAAATCCCGAGATGGCCAGAGGAAGCCATGCAGAACGGGACTTATCGGTTTCATCAAGTAAATCATCTCCAACTTTGAGAGTGAGTCCTGCAAGACCGTACGCCAGAATAGCAATCAAGACCTCGAACATTAGAATCAGGCTTCTTTAGGACTAGTTGGTGGCTCCTCGGCTTAACTATGATTCGTCCTCGGGATATACCCTCAGATAGCCAAGATCGTCATCGGAGCCAAGAATAGTCATCAATAGCAATCTGATAAAACTTGACACAAGCACTATCGTAAGGTGACTTTGGTTCCTATTGCCTGTCCTGGCAAGTTTGTACGGAACTTTGCTCTCACTGCACCACTGTTGCCATGTGGTGCCAGTACCTTGCCCAAGAACTCACGACCGGTTCCCGAAATCCATTCAACCTTTCTACCGACGATAGTAGCCGCCTCACTTCGTGATGAGATCCCGTCGAACAGCAGGATAACTTGGTTTGGGTGTTGTAGATGCTTGCTTCTTCTGTAGCTTGTGACTACACCCCTACGGCCTTTCAACGTTTCACTCTTTGACATTTCCGGAATTCCCCGTGCAATCAGTTCTCGTTGACGCGCTAGAGTCCCCATTTAAGACTTGCTGAATGAGCTACTCGACGTGGAATGCTGCTTTGTCTAGGTTTCTATCCCAGGTCCCTCATCCGCAGCTTCAAGCTCTGCTTTCTCCCTTCCGCTTCTCTCTGCAATCTCATCTTCCTTCTCGAGAATGGTGTCACGGACCGACCACCCCATCTTGTCCTGCCGCTGCGCAATCTGAAAGAGTGCAAACCATACCCGTCCCTTTGAATCTGAATCCGAAGTCAGGAGTTCGTCAATAATACTTCTTGCACCCTCAATGAGATATTCCGCATCTTCCAGCCGCTGCTCTACTCTTCTCTTTGCCTTAATCAGGTTCTGAACACGTCGTGCTACAAGAACTGCTCCGACTACTGCAACTACCATAATGAGTAGGATGAGGGGAAGGAGTTCCATCACCACATACAGACTATCAGCAATTACTGCATAGATTACAACCGCCGCAATGGCCAATAGGTTGACAACCAAGGATTCCGATACAGCTCTCCCGATACTACTTACTCGCCAACCGTAGTATTTCGACAGCGTTCCGCTTGGTTCACGAAAGTGCGTAATATCGCGCACATAATTGTTTCGTGCTTTGCGGACTACAAACATCCACATAAACTGAAATCCCAGAGCGACGATAATGATTATCCATGCAAGGTTGTCAAGTATCAATTGCATAGTTATGCCTCATCGCCTCTTGTTTAAAGCCTATTGAATGCCGAATTCTCCCTATTACTTTCACCCCTCTCTCCAGTATGATAAGGTTCGCCCGACAAGACGACCACATCGCGGAATCCTGAACCGTCTTCTGATCCCACTTAACACAGTAATTAGTTACGGAATGCGTGGGTTCGGGTCCGAATCTCCCGGTGGAGGCCTGTGCTCACGCTCACTATTTCTATACAGAATGGTTTATCATCGTCTGAACTTGGTTCGACATGGGCGACAAGAGTGAACCTAGTGAACCACATTTCTTTGGATACAGATTTGTCAGCAGCGCAGATTGTACACCGGATGGAACAAATGGGGGTCTTGGGGGCAGGTCGAATGGGCCGTGCTGCTGCGATAACTGCTCGGATGTTTGAGGATCAAGATTGTTTCACCTATTTGTCGCTGTCCGGACCCATGGTCCCTGGTGGACTACGTCTAGTGATATCCCACTTGGTCCGGGATGGACTGATTGATGCAATTGTGACAAGTGGCGCGAACATTGTTCATGACCTCATTGAGGCTTACGGAGGTAGGCACTATCGTGTACCTGCCGGGCAAGACGATGCAGAACTCAGGTCTGCAGGGATGGGGCGCATTGCAGACATATTTGTGAGGAATGAGGACTTTGAGGCGTTTGAGAAACGAATATACTCCTTCATGGGGGGCCTTCCAGAATCAGAACGGACCACCCTTGCTCCGAGCGAGTTCCTATCAGAACTCGGGTCCACTCTGACAGACGACTCCTCGATTGTCAGGCAGGCGTATCTGAACAACGTGCCAATCTTCTCACCTGGGCTCATGGACTCAATGCTTGGATTCCACATGTTCACTTTCAGCACTACGAACAGGTTCTCCCTGGACTTTGTCAAGGATCTTCGCATCCTCGGATCGATAGTAACGGAAACCAAGAAGACAGGTGCCATAATGCTAGGTGGGGGGCTCACTAAACACTTCACCATGGGGAGTACGATTCTCAAGGGAGGTCTCGATATGGCAGTGCAAATAACGTTGGATCGACCAGAGGGCGGCAGTCTTGGCGGAGCTCCCTTGGTGGAAGGAGTTTCATGGCAGAAGGTTCAGGAAACTGCACGTTTTGAAACCGTGATTGGTGACGCAACGATTCTTTTTCCCTTCCTGATACTGGGCGCAATCGATAGGTCTGACTGAAAACTCTCTCAGGATCTTATCTCCGCGGCGAGAGGCACATGCCATAATGCTTTTATTCAAACCTCAAGGCGTTGCAGTGAACTCGGCCATTCAAGGCTATAGACGAATCAACCAAGGTGAATCAAGATGGGTAAACGACCAGGACAATGCTATCGAGAACAAGATCGTCCTCCATATGTGCGAAAGCGGTACATTCACCGTCAGCCACCATCCCGTATCGTATCCTTTGATATGGGGACCACTAACGGGGACTTTGAAGTAGTCATGTCCTTGGTTGGTCTTGAGAAATGTCAGATTCGTCATCAGGCTCTTGAAGCAGCGAGAATTGCGGCCAATCGCTGGTTAGTCAGGAATGCAACCCGCCGCAACTATCATCTTCGTGTGCGTGTCAAGCCATTCCATTATCTTCGCGAGAATAAGATGATCTCGGGCGCCGGTGCAGACCGTGTACAGGATGGTATGCGAAAGGCATTTGGTAAGGTCATAGGTCTTGCAGCAAGAGTCGATGGAGGACAGGCCATCATGACTGCGAGGGTCAATCGTGAGCACATTGGAGTTGCCATGAAGGCTCTCAAGAAGGCAGCACCGAAACTGCCCACTCCGTGCAAAGTAGTATTCGATGAGATAGATCCTGACTTGGCTCGCAAGATGGGATATGGCTATGCTGAGTGATTCTCCCATTCTCTCAGAGAATCGCGGATCTTCCGTACAGCGCCGATGAGTGTCGTGACCTCGCGTCCAGTAAGATATGAGCGCCCGAGAAGATTTGCAAAGACTTGTTTGACAAGAGGCCGTCTGAAGTCTCGGAAAGGAATCATATCAACCACCTCATCGAAGAAGATTTTCGCCTGCTCTTTCTCTCTCCTGTTGGCGGGGCGTGCCGAGGACCGCGAGAAGTCCTCCACATCTGAATAGCGTACAAACATGTGATAGAGTGTCACGGCTACGGCATGACTGAGATTGAGGCTGGTGTATCTCTCAGACACAGGAATTGAAAATGCCAAGTCGCAGACAGAAATCTCCTCATTGGTGAGTCCCGAACTCTCCCTTCCAAACACAAGAGCAACTCTTCCATCCAATGAGAGCGGGTCTGGGAGTTCGGGCAGCGGTACCACTGCTCTTGTTACACTGTGATTTCCACCAATCCTTGCAGTGGCGGCCCATGAGGCGTGTATATCGCCCAGAGCAGATCCAAGGGTATCGAAGATTCGGGCTGATTCCAGAACCCCTAGGGCATTTACCGAGTAGATCTGTGCTTCCTCCTCCCCCCGCGGGTCCGTGCCCACAATTCTGAGATCTGACACACCGAAGTTGGCCATCACTCGTGCTGTGAAACCAACATTGCCTGGAGTTTCTGGTTCGACAAGCACTATCGCAAGTCTGTCTAGCTCTCCACTCTCGCCCGTCATCAAGATCATCTCATTGACTGCTTCAGCGATGCATCAGCTGAAGCACATCTCCATCTTGAAGTGGATAGTTCAGTCCAACCTGTCTCCTCTTTATCTTTGCTTTCTCTCGGAGAATCACTGCTGCTCTGAATCTCTCTACGAAGAGCTCCTTGTGAACCTTCTCTGCGGCATCCTCCACTATGGAACCCTCTGGCAAGACTATTGGCTTGTCTTCTCTCTTCTTACCCGGAATCTTTGTGTAGACGCGAAGAATGTCCAGGTGTTCATACATGGCCCATTTCATCTTCTCAAGGTTATCCTTGCTCTCAACGCTGACAGGAACAATCTGGAACCTATCTCCGTATTCCTCTTGGAGATCCTTGTATCGTGCCTCTGAGTGTGCTGAGTCCCCCTTGGTTGCAACCATCATTGCACGAACGTAGGCCACGCTTGAGTCGAGAGCATCTCGTAGATGTTCTAGGGTCGCTGGCATCTGAAAACGTACAATCATGTTTGTGAGCTTTCTATTCTTCAGATACTCAACAACCTCATCCTTCGAGCCCTCATAGTAATGCGCGCCATAGATCATCAGACCACCCATTCCAGTCCTCTCTACTCTGACTGCACTCTTCTCCCTGTTCAGACGAATCCTGGCCTTGTCAAGTTCTCCCATGATTATGTTCATCTGCCTGTCAATGTCCTGAGACAGGTCGATAATCAGAGCAATACAATCCGAATTCCTAGCCACTGATAGAGACTGGCGTCCAATCGCAGAGTCATAACTCCCTTCAAAGAGGCCGGGGAGCTCCACAAGCTGAATATTGATGTCCTCGAGCTTCATCATTGCTGGTGTTGGGATGGGTGTTGAGAGGGGATAATCTGCCACCGTAAGTTCTGCATTTGTGACTGCATTTATTAATGCAGATTTTCCGCTATTGGCCACGCCAACAAGGCAGATCTGTCCTGCGCCCTCCTTACGAATGACTCCTTCTTCTGGGCCTGCACTGGCCTTTCGTTGTCGTTCTTGTTCCCGCCTTTTCTCGAGCTCCGCCTTGAGTTTGGCCAGCTTCTTACGGTAGTCGCCAACCATTCTCTCAGCGCCCTTGTGGTTGGGGGCAAGACCGAGGAGTTTCTCAAGTTCCACTATCCTCTGCTCGAGGTTCTCTGTGTCCTCGTAGATTTGCCTTTGTTTGTCGAACTCAGGAGTAACATTCGTCGGCAATCTAACTCACACTCATGAATAGGCTGTCAATATTTGATGTCTTTGACGCTCTCATTATGAAGCTTTCCTAAAGGAACAATCTCATGAATAGTCAAAGGCTCTGTTCAAATCATTGATGAAACGTTCAGGATGTTCAGGTTTCCAGAGAAGGTCGAAGGAGAAATCTGATGGATTGATACCAAGGGGGCTATCGACTGGATATAGGAAGATGCTCTCCGGTTTCAGACGAATCTGCCTAGGCATGATCTCGGATGATGGGTCTGCCAAGTAGACCTGACTCTTGGAGAGCGAGTCCAGCATCTCATCAGGTGTACATTTCTCCACTCTTATTCCATTGTTCATTGTTGCCTCCTCCCCAGAGGCTATCCTCTCAAGATGATCTGCTGCTTTCATGATGAAGAAGGATATCGAACGCTCGTCTGGGGAGACCCGTTTCAACCTATCTCCTGGAAATGTGATGAACGAAACTCCGTCATCTTCACACTGACTAAGTACGATTTGAACATCTCTTCTGAGGTTTCCTGAGACGAATAATGCTATATTGACACAGCGACAGGCAGTCACCAAGGACTGCGGATTCCTCCCGACCCTTATTCTACTCTTTTCAATTGGCAGAGAATCGAACACTATCATGTATGTACGCAATAATCCCCTCTCCCTCTCACATATTCTCAGGAGTGCAACTACATCCCTGGCATTCCAGGTATTCCGGGAAAGCCCCCTCTTCTCCCTCTCCGTTGCTTGCTCATCGCCTTCATCATCTTCTTCATCTGTTCGTACTGCTTCAGAAGCTCTCTGACATCTTCTGGCTGAACCCCTGCTCCTCGGGCAATGCGCTGTATCCGTGATGACTTGATCACCTTGGGATTATCGAGCTCTTCTTTCGTCATGGAATTCATTATGACCTCGAATTTCTTGAGATTCTCTTCCTGTAGTTCAGCGACATCATCAGGAAGCTTGTACTGCAGTCCCAGCATCTCCATGACCTTCCCAATCGGTCCCATCTTCTTCAGCTGCTTCATCTGAACCATCATGTCCTTCAGCGTGAACTGCCCCTTCATCAGACGCATGGCCGCATCTTCATCAACATCTATCTGTGCCTCTCTCACCTTGTCGATGAGGCCTTTGATGTCTGACATTCCGAGAAGTCGTCCTGCGAACTTCGTGGGATTGAACGGTTCAATAGCATCCATTCCCTCGCCAGTGCCAATGAATTTGATTGGCGCTCCGGTAGCAGCGACAGCAGAGAGAGCCCCACCGCCCTTTGCCCCACCATCAAGCTTGGTGACAATTATGGATCCGATGTTAGTTGCCTCCTTAAAAGCGGTGGCCTGTGCACCGGCCTGTTGTCCTAGAGTACCATCAATCACTAGGACGATCTCTTGTGGCTTGACTGATTTTGAGATGTCCTTCATTTCCTTGATGAGTCCTGATTCCTCTCGATGTCGACCAGAAGTGTCTATGAGAATGAGTTCGACGTCTTTCTTCTTCATCTCCTCCACACCGCGCTTGGCGAGTTTGGAGGCATTGTCCTCATCCTCATCACCATAGAATGGCACATTTGACTTCTCTGCCAGCTGCCTGAGTTGGCTGTATGCTCCGGGTCGGAAATTGTCAGCACAAATCACTCCACTGCGGATCCCCCTCTTCTGATAGTATCGAGCAAGCTTCCCCACAGTAGTGGTCTTCCCTGAGCCCTGGATTCCAACCAGCATTATGACATTCGGCTGTCCCGGCTGTATGGTGAGGGGAACTGGTTTCTCTCCCAAGAACAGTGCAAGATTGTCCCAGACAACTCTCACAATATGCTCTCGTCTAGATACGCCTCGCGGGAGGCTCTCATCGAGGGCCTGTTCTTGAACCCTCTCTGTTATTGCAAGAACAAGGTTCACGTCAACATCTGCCTGCAAAAGCGCTCGCTGAAGATCCTTGACAAGCTCTTTGACTAGTTCTTCATCGACAACACTTGCACCGAAGAGTCGCTTCAGAGCAGAATTGAGTGACCTTCCGAGACCTTCTAAGACCAAGTCAATATCACCAATCTTACGGTCCTTCGTCAATAGGTGTACATATCAACCTTCGCCTGTCTGCGCGTACGTCCTCAAAGGGGAAAGGCTAATACATGGTGTGCGAGGCTCAAGTCACAGTCCATTGGTGATTATCTTGGCCAAGACCGACAGCGGCAAAATCCGAATTGTCAAAATACACAACGGAACCGTCATTGATCATATCCGTGCCGGTCATGCACTTGATGTATTGCAGATTCTAGGAATATCTGGAAGAGAAGAGAATACGGTCACCTTGGCTATGAATATCTCAAGTTCAAGAATTGGCACCAAGGACATTGTGAAAGTCGAGGACCGTTTTCTTGAAGATGAAGAGGTTGCGCGGATTGCACTCGTCGCACCTGAGGCAACGATAAACCTCATCAAAGACGACCAGGTTGTACGGAAGACTCGGGTGAAACTCCCCCCCACTTTCACTAATATCGTAAGATGCCCTAATACTCGGTGCATAACCAACAAGGAACGCGAGCCTATCGCACCCAAGTATCAGGTGGTTTCTACGGCTCCCATCAAAATCAAGTGCCTGTATTGCTGGACATTGCTTGATGAGCGGGAGATTGTGGAACGGTTCACGATGTACTGATTCCTTCATTCCAAACTCTTTTTTAGATTACCGGAGGAGCAGAGTCCATAACACCAATCGCGTATGGGTGGTCTTATGGTAAGTGACAAGATTGCTGTGATTGGAGACCGTGATACTGTCACGGGCTTCAGAATGGTAGGTGTTAGTCAATCCGCCGTACCCAAGACCCCCGGCCAGATACAAGAGAGCCTGATGAGATTCTTCAGAGACCCCTCAATGGGCCTGATACTCATCACGGAGCCTCTGGCAGAACAGATCGAAGACACAATCCTTGAGCTCTCAGCTGCCCCTGTTCCTGTCATACTTCTCATTCCGAATCGAGACGGCACTACAGGAACATATGAGATCGTACTGCGTGAACTCATCCGGAAGGCAGTGGGAATTGAGATCAACATCTAGGCTATTGTGGTGACTTGAATCATGGCGAAGACGGGTAGAATCGAGAGTATTGCCGGACCAGTAGTCAGGTGTAGCGGCATTCCCTCAGTACAGATGTATGAAGTCATTCGCGTCGGTAATGAGAAACTCATGGGCGAAGTAATTGAGGTTGGGGATGAGGAATTCACTGCTCAGGTATACGAAGAAACCTCAGGTGTATCACCGGGTGAGCCTGTCACCGCTACTGGTGACGCCCTTTCTGTGGAGTTGGGCCCCGGTCTCGTCGGTTCTATCTATGATGGGATCCAACGTCCATTGCCTGAGCTACGAGAGATATCCGGAGATTTCATCACTCGCGGTCTGTCCGTCGAAGGGCTTGATAAGGAGAAGAAATGGCATTTCACTCCCTCGGTTGAAGTGGGGGAGGGCGTATCTCCTGGTCACATCATTGGTACAGTCCCAGAAACCGGAATCATCACCTCCAAGATTATGATTCCTGTGGGGGTCGAGGGCGAGATTGTTGAGATTGTTCCAGAGGGGGACTACACCGTAGTAGAAACAATCTGCAAGGTGAAGGACCGCTATGAGGACACTCACGAAATAATCATGATGCAAAGGACTGCCGTCCGTGGGGGACGACCCTTCAAAGAGCGTGTTGGAATGGATACCCCCCTGATAACAGGACAGCGAGTCATCGACACATTCATGCCTCAGGCAAAGGGCGGTACAGGTGCCATTCCAGGTGGGTTTGGCACAGGAAAGACTGTGACTCTACACCAGTTCGCCAAGTGGGCAGACGCCCAAGTGGTTGTATATGTTGGATGTGGTGAACGGGGAAATGAGATGACTGAGGCTCTTGAGGAATGGCCCGAGCTCAATGACCCCCAGAGCGGTAGACCTCTCATGGAACGGACAGTGTTGATTGCCAATACATCTAACATGCCTGTCGCTGCCCGCGAAGCCTCTATCTATGTGGGCGTCACAATTGCTGAATATTTCCGAGACCAAGGCTACGATGTTGCTCTCATGGCAGATTCAACCTCAAGATGGGCTGAGGCCCTCAGGGAGATCTCAGGCCGACTTGGTCAGCTTCCTTCAGAAGAGGGATATCCTGCGTACTTGGGCTCGAGACTGGCTCAGTTCTATGAACGTGCCGGGAAAGTGACACCTCTAGGTTCCAAAGAGGATACAGGCTCGATAACGATCTGTGGTGCAGTGTCACCTCCCGGTGGTGACTTCTCAGAACCTGTGACCCAGGCCACTCTGCGAATTGTCAAGGTCTTCTGGGCTTTAGACAAAGACCTTGCAGCAAGACGATTCTTCCCGGCAATTAACACGCTTACTAGCTACTCTCTCTATCACAGTAATCTCAAGGAGTGGCATAAGGAGCACCTTGGGCCCGATTGGCCCGATATCGTGAGAAAAGCGACAGCAATCCTCCAGAAGGATCAAGAGCTACGTGAGATAGTACAGTTGGTGGGTCCCGATGCTCTGCCGGAGTCTGAACGTGCAACTCTTGAATCTGCACGGATGATCAAGGAGGATTTCTTGACACAGAGTGCACTTCATGAGGTTGATACCTATTGTCCCATCGGCAAGACGTACCGGATGCTTCGTATTATCACCAATTTCTCAGAGAAGATGGCCAAGGCTGTTTCCATGGGCGTTCAGGTTCGAAGAATCTTAGAATTCAGTGTACTAGACAACATAGCTCGGATGAAGATTGCACCCTGGGACTCTTACGATAAGACAATGGACACCATTGAGAAGAAAATGGAGCGAGAGTTTCAGTCACTCTTCGATGATATTACGGACGCGGGAGCTACCATCTGAAGTATTTCCTAGGTGGTCCCCCAGAAACCGACATTGGGTTGACCTTTTTAGTCATAGAGTTCAATTCTCGCTTGATTGGAATGAGCAGGCAGGAGTCACTAGAGGAGCTACACCAAGAGATCAGGCACTGCGAAAATTGTCACTTGTACAAGACTCGGACCCATACAGTTGTGGGAGAAGGCCCTGTCGACGCTCGACTCATGTTTGTGGGAGAGGCACCAGGAAGGGAGGAAGATAAGACAGGTCGTCCTTTTGTGGGGCGGTCAGGTGAGCTTCTCATTGATTTGCTGAACAAGATTGGTCTATCTCGGGAGAGTGTCTTCATCACATCTGTTCTCAAGTGTAGACCTCCCGGGAACAGAACTCCCCGGAAGGAGGAGATTGAGACCTGCCTCCCCTATCTCCACCGGCAGATTGAGATAGTACGGCCTGATATCATTGTGTTACTAGGGGGCGTTGCAACCTCTTCTTTGATAGGTCCTTGGAAGCTATCCGACGCACACGGTAGATTCTACGAAGCAAACGGAGATGCCTACTTCATAACGTATCATCCTGCAGCAGCTCTCAGATTTCCAAAGATGAAATCTCGAATCGAGAAGGATTTCGAGATTCTAGAAGGGGAACTCAAGTAGCGGTGATTATATTCACTGGTAATCACCTAATACCGTGAGCACAATGGGCGGCACTCTGCTCTTCTCATTACTGCTGCAAGTTCCTCTCCCAGATGAACAGATGCAGTCTTGGTTAGATACGATTGCTTTCATATTCAACGTTCTTTATGCCCTTTCTATCAGAGGATACTTCATCCTAGTACTTGTAGGACTCATGGTGTTCGTTTCTTCGATGAGTGACTCACTGGCAAAGACACTGATTGGCATCGGCATCACGCTCTACTTCGTAGGGCCATATCTTGTTGAGCTATTTGCGGGCTTTGCCAGTATCGAGGGTATCACTTTGGAAACAGCCACCCAAGCATGGTTGGCTCTGTTTGGTATGAATGACGCTGAGATGGTGGCATTGTTGCTGTTCATCGCAGAAATCATGGTTGCTGTGGCGATATTAGGGGGTGCTATTCTCTACTTCACCCCCTCATCGAGAGAGATGAAGAGCAAAGGGCGATCACTGGTTGTTCGTGCGCTGATGCTGGCGCCTGTGATGGTCTTCTTTGAGATTTCCTTCTGGTTGTAAATCGTCTTCCGAGAACTGCCAGAATACAGCTTCTCTGTAGAGCAACTCTTAAATCAAGAACACCTTCTACGGGCGCTTGTAGCTCGAATACAGCCCGAGGCGGCTTCTCGCATGTCCAAAAAAACATCTATCACTTATCGTACAGTTTCAGACATTAGCGGTCCGCTACTTATAATTGAAAACACTCACGATGTTGCTTACAATGAGGTCGTCAAGATTCGAGCTCCCGATGGGCGACTACTGACAGGAACAGTCTTGGAGACCGGTCGTGGGAAGGCTGTTATTCAGGTGTTTGAGGGAACCACAGGTCTCGATACTGATGAAACAGCAGTCAGATTCACGGGAGAAACTCTGAAGCTGCAAGTATCCACTGAAATACTGGGGCGAGTACTAGATGGATCCGGTAACCCGCTGGACAAGGGGCCTCCCCTGACTTCAGAGGACCGCTGGGATATCCACGGTTCTCCAATCAATCCCTATGCTCGACAGTATCCAAGGCAGCCAATACAGACTGGCCTCTCCGTCATAGATGGTCTGAATACCCTTGTGCGAGGCCAGAAGCTCCCGATTTTCTCAGGCTCTGGTCTTCCACACAACCGTATTGCGGCCCAGATTGTCAGACAGGCGAACATTCCAGGAGAAGAGGCTGACTTCGCCATAGTGTTTGCTGCCATGGGCATAACTGCTACAGAAGCTCAGTACTTCATGAAGTCTTTCGAAGAAACAGGTGCATTGGAACATACAACACTATTTCTGAACCTAGCCAACGATCCTGCTATAGAACGGATCATCACGCCAAGGGCTGCACTGACTGCAGCAGAATACTTGGCCTACGAGTCTGACATGCACGTACTGGTCATTCTCACAGATATGACTAACTATGCTGAAGCTCTTCGCGAGATTAGTGCTGCTCGCTCGGAAGTTCCCGGAAGAAGAGGATACCCCGGCTATCTCTATACGGATCTTAGTCTCATCTATGAACGGGCCGGACGAATCCATGGCCGAAAGGGCACAATAACCCAGATGCCTATTCTCTCTATGCCTCAGGATGATATGACCCACCCCATTCCAGACCTCTCTGGATATATCACTGAGGGACAGCTTCCCTTGAGTAGGAGCCTACACAGAAGAGGTATCTATCCCCCGATAGATCCTGGTCCGTCATTAAGCAGGTTGATGAAAGAGGGCATTGGTAAAGGCATGACAAGATTCGATCATCAAGAGGTACAGGCCCACCTCTATTATGCCTATTCGGAGGGCCGTGATTTAAGAGACCTAGTTGCCGTCGTTGGATCGGAGGCTCTCACCCAGCGGGATCAGAAGTATCTCCATTTCGCTGATCGATTTGAAGAGGAGTTCATAAACCAAGGAGAGCATGAAGACAGGTCATTCGAGGAAACCCTTGACATTGGGTGGGGTCTTCTCAGCGAGTTCCCAGAACGTGAACTCAAACGGTGTGAACCCGCAACAATCGAATGGGCAAAGAACAAGGGTGTCTACATTCCTGCCTAGCATACCACAGTCATGTAGTCAATCCCTGATTGGGTTGACTTATCAGCCCATCCAAGTTTCTACCCGTAAGAATCGAATCGGTGCTGGCATTGAAGCTTTGCATTGTTGACAGCTGTGGAAAACGGAAACTAAAGACATCTGATGACATGCCAGATTGTAGTGCTCTTGATTCAAAAGATGCAGTGGCTCTTTGGAGAAGTCGCCTATCGCATGAATCTGTCCAAGCAAGGGTGATGTATCGCGGTAGTCAACATAGAGCGATTGTAAGGGCTGTAGATCTTCTTCGAGAGGTAGAGGGCGTACACGTGGACCTCTTCATCATCTCAGCTGGGTTTGGTCTTCTCAAAGAACATGATTCGGTTCCTCCGTATGACTGCAGCTTCAACGAACTGAGAAAAGAGGAGATTCTCTTACGGTCGGAGATGCTAGAGATCCCTGCTAGCTTCCAGCTTATCTGTGAGGACGACTACGATCTCATCTACTTGGCTCTCGGGAAGAAGTACCTCACCGCACTAGGGTCTGCTTGGCTTGCAGCGACAAATGGTCTTGTCGTCGCATTCGATGACAGGTTCCCTAAGGAGCACACACTCTTCCTCCCAGCAAATAGTCAGACCGTAAAGGCATTCTCGAATGCAGGCCATAAGATACATGGTGTTGTGGGATTCAAGGGCGACCTCCTTCGAATCATGGCTGAATATGCAATCGAAACAGAAGCCCCTCGAGCCGAGATTATGAATTGGTCTGTATCTAAGCATTTGACCCAGTTGTTCAAGGCTCTCACTGACAAATCTGTTTTTGGCATTCGAACTAGACTGTGAGTCTACCCACTTCTTTGTCCCCACTATCTCTGATACCCTTCTCACAGTTGTCATAGTGGACTATGGCCCTGATCTTTCTCTTAGTTTCAGATTTCGCCCCCCTCAGGCGAACAACAATCTCTTTCTCGTAGGGCTCGGCTGACAAGGATGCTTGAAGGAATCCAACCTCAATTCTGCTTTCATCCGGTTTCCAGATACATCCCTCCACGTCTTCTACTGACAGTCCAGCATCCAAATCCAGTTCAATCTCAACGTTCTGATACGGGTGTGTGAATTCATTGACAAGGCCGATTATAATCATTGTATAGTTCTTGGATTTGCGCTCCTCCCTTTTTACGGGATTGACTTCGGGTGCTCTGTACTGCCCTTTCCTGCTCTCTCTGTTTCGGGATTCCTCGTATTCTCTTCGTCTTTCCTCTGATACCTCAGTCATACCCTCATAGGGCCCCTCCTCCAGTTTGTGGGGCTCCTCGGAGAAACCGATCAACGTCTTGAATGCTGACAACTTGACCAGATTGAGCTTTCCGTCGGATAGGCCTCTTGCTTCTTCTTCTTGTCGTACTACATCTACTATCTCACTTCGAATTACACTAGTCTTGATGCCATCAAGACTCTCTCCCTTCTGGAGTTTCTCCATCAATTCGCCCACGAAGGACACGATCTCGCGTGCAGTCTCTAACCTGTCCTTGTTCTCCTCAAACCATTTCTTTCTCGTAGTCCTGGCATAGTTATAGGGTCCAAATGACCTACATACCTCCTGCCACACCTGCAGATCCAAGGTGGCCAAAGCCTCCTGTACCTCTCTTCTGAGACTCTTTCTTTCTGTTTCTGTGAGTGAATCTCTCTTTCTTCTGGGCACAGTATCTTGCCTCCCCTCCCGGAGTACAATGCTAAGAGCACAGTCTGTTTTCCGACAGACGGCTGAATCTTTACAGATTATGGTCTAGCTGTCACAATATAAACTGCCATCAGTGTGCTGCTTTGATGAATTCGAAGAGAAGAGCCGTAGATTTCAGACTTCTGTATCATTTCATACCGAAATCGGAAAACGACTCGGTTGTCCGGTTCTAGAAGAATGATACTATTCATCTAAGCCAAACCGGAGATAGTGCCCCTTCTCTTTCTTGGTCCCAAAGCTTCGAAGCCCTTCGTTTCTCAGTTGCTTCTTCATCTCTCGAGCATCAGAGCTGTTCAGCTCGCCTTGCTTAACTAAGTAGTCAATAATCTCACGGGCCTGAGACGCCGTGTCACATCTTCGGATGTAGTCAACGGCATCTGGGAGGAAAGTCTTCTCTTTCTGCTCTTCCGAATCTGACTTGGCCGGCATATCACGACGCACTCCATCTATCCTTCTCTTTTGGGTTTCCCCATTCCGGAGCTCCTTGCTCAATGCTGGAAATGTATCTTCGAAGTCTTTGTTCATAGGCATCCAATGCACCAATCTCTGAGTTGGGTCCGAAGGTCGATTTTCACAACAACTTCCTCCTCAGACACTTATAACAGCTATCCCGATGGTACTTGCCGGCTACGTTTGGATGAATGCCCAAGGCAAATCGCCCTGTAGTCGTTCATCATCATTCGCCAAAGAGAAGAAATCGGTTCTCATTTCCCTCTCAGCCCTTCTCCACCCCGCCAAACCTCCATACTTGGACGCAGCAACGATGACCTCTCCTGTCGATTCTTCCCCTAGGGACAGAGCAGCCTGAATGCGTGCAGATCTTGGATCGAGTGCTTCAAAATCAGCTCGAGACACACTCTTCAACCCAGACTCGACAATCTTCAGTTTCCTACGTACCTCTTCTAGAGGCGGCTGTGGTGACCGCTGTAATGTAGTATTTGCCTTCGGGATAAAGGGATTGACGCTCACAGTGACAATCAAGTTGGTTGACTCTGTGATTCTCTGAACCAAAGTTGATATCGCTTCCACGTCCTCGTCAGCCTCAGTGGGCAAACCTATGATGAAGTATAGCTTGAGATACCTGATTCCGGCGCTCTCCGCTAGCTTTGCTGCATGTAGGATATCCTCATCATCAAGTCCCTTGTGCATCCGGTTCCTAAGCTCCTGAGATCCCGTTTCTGGTGCGATAGTCAGTGTACGTTGCCCTCCCTTAACGAGGCTGTTCAAGAGAGATTCAGATACTGAGTCTGCACGTAACGAAGGTGCGGAAAGGTCTAGGCCTTTTTCGACTATCCAGGTTGTGAATTCTTCGAGTCTGTCCATATCTCCCAG
>SDNO01000164.1 GCA_004524435.1 Candidatus Thorarchaeota archaeon
CCCAAACCTCAACACTATAAACGGAACGCGGCGGGCAGTATTTGGGCAGGCTCCTCAGAAACGTTGCTCTCTTAGAAAGCAACATATTTAAGCCCACTCAAGAGGAACCTCAGCTCAGAAGGGTAACGAATAGACCCGGAACTACAGAAGCTCCGGCGGAGATCAGTACCATGCCATTGTTAGATATCAGGAATCTGCGTATGTACTATCAGACGCAGAAAGGACTTGTAAAGGCAGTAGACAATGTCTCCCTTCAGCTTGAATCAGGCGAGTCCATCGGACTGGCAGGAGAGAGCGGCTGTGGAAAGAGCAGCCTTGCATACTCAATCATGCAGCTGCTACCGCCGGCTGCCAACATTGTCGGTGGAAACGTCTACTTCAAGGGAGAGGACCTACTGCGGAAAAGTGCAAGAGAGATGCGTGACATCAGGTGGAAGAACGTGGCTATAGTCTTCCAAGGCGCAATGAACGCACTCAATCCAGTGTTCGAGATCGGTGAGCAGATTGCCGAGGCCATTCTGATGCACGAGAATGTAACGGAAGAAGAGGCACTTGACCGATGTGCCAAACTCTTCGAAATGGTCGGTCTTGACCCAGGAAGGATACACAACTATCCTCACGAGTTCTCAGGAGGAATGCGTCAGCGAGCCATGATTGCTATGGCCCTTGCATGCAATCCCGATCTTGTGATTGCAGACGAGCCAACCACTGCGCTGGATGTTACGATCCAAGCACAGATTCTGAAGCTCATGCAGAAGCTGCAGAAAGACCTAGGCCTGTCATTGATTCTGATTACTCACGACCTCAGCGTCATTGCAGAGACCTGTGACAAGACAGCAATCATGTACGCCGGGCGAATCGCAGAGCTGGCAGATGTAGTTTCAGTATTCAAGGATCCAGTACACCCGTACGCTACGGGGCTCGTAGGAGCAATTCCGAGCATGGTCAAGGCAGAGAAAAAGACCCTCACATCCATTCCGGGTTCACCGCCCGATCTGATTGACCCGCCAACGGGTTGCAGGTTCCATCCCAGATGTCCCTACGCACAGGAGATTTGTACGCGTGAGGAACCAATATTTGAAGAAATCGAACCTGGAAGATGGGTTTCATGCCACTTCGCTGAGCAACTCAAGGGAGAACTGACGGTAGAACTGGAGTGATGAAAGATGACAATGCAAGAAAGCAGATACCTCACAGACTTACACGATGTGGCTGAGGGGGAAACACTCATCAAAGTACGAAATATGAGGAAATGGTTCCCCGTCAACACAGGATTCCTCTCATCCCTGCTCTACAAGCAGGAACTCTATGTACGCGCTGTTGACGGCGTGGATATGGATATCAAGAAAGGAGAGGTTCTTGTGATTGCAGGAGAGTCAGGATGCGGAAAGACCACAGCGGGCCGATGCATTCTCTACCTTGAGGAGCCGACTGACGGGACCGTCGAATATGCAGGACAGGACCTCAGTGGGCTTGACCGCAATGAGATGAAAGAGCTTCGCAAGAGAATGCAGATTACATTCCAAGACCCCTATGAGTCGCTGAATCCAAAACAGAGCATCTTCAGTATCGTTGCAGAACCACTCTCGGTGCACAAACTCCCACTGACTCCAAGCCAGAAAAGAGAACGGGTACTAGAGGCCCTCGAGAGTGTTGCTCTGACACCCGCGGCGGATTACATTGACCGTTATCCTCACGAGCTTTCCGGTGGTCAGCGACAGAGAATCTCGGTGGCACGAGCACTCATCCTACATCCTGAGTTCATGGTTGCAGACGAGCCTGTGTCTATGCTCGATGTGTCCATTCGTGCAGAGATTCTGAATCTGTTGCTCGACCTAAGGAGCGAGATGGGACTCACATATCTCTTCATCACCCACGACCTGGCTGTGGCCACATACATCGCAGACAGAATCGGAATCATGTACCTTGGTAAGATTGTCGAGATAGGACCTGCACACGAAGTTGCATTCAACTCATACCACCCCTATACTCGTGCGTTGATATCTGCAGTCCCATCCGGAGATCCAACTATCAAGCGGCGTGTTGAATCCCTCAAGGGAGAACCACCAAGCCCAATCAATGTTCCATCAGGGTGTAGGTTCCATCCCAGATGTCCCTACGCACAGGAGATTTGTGTTCGCGAAATCCCTGAGGAGAGAGACATGGGCGAGGGCCACTACGTTGCCTGTCACTTTGCTGGTGAGCTCGAAGACGCCCCCCAATTCTAGTACAATGTAAATAAGATGGTGACAGAAGCCACGCTGTCACCTTCATCCTCCTTCTTGCGTGGTGCCAAAAATGAGCGAGCGTCGAAGAATCCTGAAGGCAATCAAGAAATGCCTCTCAGACACATACGAGCATTTCCAGAACACTATGGATGCATTGGATGAAATAGGACGGGGCTCCATGGGTACCGCTATGACGCCATTTGTGGGAGGGTATGGGATGAATGATCCAGTAGACAGCTATCGCAAAGCATTGATAGAACTGGATTCTGCAGAGAAGTCTCTCAAACCACTGGCGATTCGCGTCAGAGACGGACGAGTCAATGAAAGCCATTTTCAGAGCGACGAAGCAGTGAAGATGCTACGGGATCTCATCGACTTCGATTATGAGGTTTTGATACGAAGGCTCTCCCAAAGGGAGGGACGAGAGTCTGTGTGGTATAGGTTGAAAGAAACGAGCCAGAAGTGTGAGGAGATCTATCAGCTGGTTGCCGAGAAGTAAACTACTAGTTTCTAGGATGACGCAGCAAGTATAATATCGCTACTACTTCCAATAGTAGTGGGTGTGTTGGGCCCAACGGGCAGGACGAACCATGAATTCCTCAGAGCAAAGAAACATCAGAGAGAGAATAGACGAAACCTCTCGCATCACAGAAGAACTTGTCCACCAGGTTTCTGATATTCGGAAGATGATCCGTACGCTGGAGAATCATAGTCGAGCAAAGAAACTCGATGAGGAGGGGGCATATCGTCAGGGCAGCCCAGACCTGATAGTCTATGTAGTTGCAAGAACCCAACCTGATCCCCTCTGGGAATCTCTGTCCAAAATGAGCCGAGAGAAAGCAGGTTTTCCATCCCTCATACTTGTCGAACAGGATGTGGCTGCATCAGAGGGCGCAAGAGAAGCTGCTAGTATATCCAAACATATCCTTGGCGATACAACGAATGGGAAGATTGCTGTCATCACATGGACTCACCACGTTCAGCCCCTGAGCGACACAGAATCCATAGTGTTAGGCGAACGGTATGTCCGCTTGCCCCAAGACACTAGGAGTGATATGTTATCGCGATTGGGAGAAAAAGGAATCACAGTTTATGGTGACGAGGGTATGTTTGGTGGTGGAAAGCTTACTCATGACCTGATATCGGTGATGGAGGGTTCCAACACGGAGATGATTTTCGAATTGACGCTACCTCTGCATTATGTCTATAATGAAGAAGTATTGAAGACAATACTCTCAAAGAGTCTGGACTTTGAGGTGGATTGATGGAATCATCCGTAGCGAGTGAAGAGAGTGAACTTCCTTTTCCCCACGGAATCGAGGTTGAGCTCCAAGTCATCAAGCGCGATGGGAGTTGGATCCAAGGAGAGGAGATTCTAAGCGTATTCGATCGAGTGGTATCTCGAGCAAAAGGTGCCCTAGACAAGCGGATTCAGTCAGCCCAAGTGGCCTCAGTCAAGCGGAAATACAGACAATCGACGCAGACAGAGGAGGGGAAAAGAGGCTCCCGAATTGTCGCGAGCTATGAAGCACCGAACGGCCTGGTGAAAGAGTACACTCTGATAGGTCACGATCCCAACGTCACCTCAATAACATGGATACTAGAGATAGCTACACCGCCTTGCACAACAATCGAGGAGCTCGCTTGGTGGATACAGACCCTCATAGCAATATCATACGATTCAATCCCGCGCGATGCACAGGCGGTGATGATCTCCACAGGACTGAACCCCACTCAGGAATACTTGAAGAATCTCTCATTTGGAGAACATCATCACATCCTAGGTCCCCGCGTATCATCTGATATTAAAATGGGGGTCTACAACATGATTCGGAACTTCATACCTCATTTCATCGCGCTATCAGTGAATTCGCCGTTCGAGAACAAGATGCCGACAGACGTTGTCAAGGTCGATGAGAATGGGAATACCAGAGCGCCTCGATGCAGGCGGTCCATCCGGCTCCTGAAGAATACGACACAACTTGGACCCACAAGCCAGTTCGAGCTCATACCGTATCTCGAAAGACCGGACAAAGAGGCATTTGCTAAGCACGTCAACCGGTCACCTGCGCGAATGGTTGACATGTATCCCTTCACCGACTATGGGACCATTGAGCTCCGAGTGTTTGACACTCAGCTTTCGATTCCACGGCGCGTTGGCATAGCACTTCTGCTGCAGGCCCTCGCGCTA
>SDNO01000165.1 GCA_004524435.1 Candidatus Thorarchaeota archaeon
GGCCATCTCTGAAACAGCCAGCCGTGCGAGGACGATACTATCTGCCATCTTCATTGCGTCTGAATGTTTCAGAACTATCTCATGTTGACCTTGGGCGACCTCATGATGATGAGCGATGACCGGAACACGCAGTTGCTCCAAGGCAACCACTATCTCTCTCCTGAGATGAAGGCCCCGGTCTGCGGGATATCCCATCATATAGCCTCCTGTGTCGGCCGGGACTACCTCCCCTGTTGATTCATTGTTGACCAAGAAGAACTCCAGCTCACATCCCATCTGTACAGTGAGACCTACATCGCTGAGTCTCTGAGACATGGATGCCACTAAGTGGCGCGGGTCTCCGAAAGACGGCACCCCCGGTTCCACATATGCACTACACAGTAACATCGCGACATGCTGAGACCATGGTAGTGTCCTAGGTGTCTTCCATACAGGCATCAGGAGCGTGTCACTATTGTTGACAGGTGCGTACCCTGGAACTGAAGAACCGTCGAAATAGACCCCCTCTTCCAGTAGGGAGTTGGTGTACTCTGTTGTCATCTCCAGTGAACGTGAGATTCCGTCTAGGCCGGTGAATAACAGCCGAAGGAATCTGTTTGCATCCCTGTCCTTAGTCATTATGCTCGATCATCCAATTTCTTCTGGTGGCCATTTGGCGGCAAGACTGACTCCTATGTACCTGACTGCGTGCATGGGCGCAAGAGAGTAGCCTATTTGCTTGTGGCTGATATCTGCTCGGCAACAAGATGCTATAATTCTTTTCAGCGAAAAGCGGTAAGTATTTCAGTTTCATTCTATAGTTTGAGCGCATGACGGAAATTATTTCGGTAGACATGGATGAGGTTGACAAGGAGCTTCTCGCGATACTTCAGAGGGACTGCAAGACCACAATCTCGGACATGTCCAAGGCCGTCGACAAGGGAATCTCCACGGTCCACGCCCGACTGAAACGGCTGGAGGAAGATGGCGTGATCAAGAAGTATACAGCTGTTCTTGATGCCAAGAAGATGGGCCGTCCGACCCTTGGGTTTATTCTAGTACGGGTGCGATACAGAATTCCTGGGAGAGATGAGATGGTTTCACAGCGGGATTTCTGCAGAGATATCTCACTACATCCTTTCGTACAAGAGGTTCATGTCATTGGTGGAGAATGGGATGTCCTTCTCAAGGTGCGGACTCCTAGTGTTGAGGACATGAACTCATTCATCGTAGACTTTCTCAGAGAAATACCATCTGTAGACCGTACGATTACCATGTTTGCCATGGATAGCTATCTGGAAACCACCGAGCTCCGCTCAATAGATGAAACTACCTACCGTGAGCATTAGGTCTCCCGAGATTATACCCGGGTATCAGTAACCACTAAAAGCTCTGACCAGTACTCACACGTGGATGTGCCGGTATGTACTTTGTCTACATCATAGAAACTGAAGATGGAACCTACTATACCGGGCAGACCAACGATCTCGCGCGACGGTTCAAGGAGCATCTCTCAGGCACCGGTGGTGCAACCTATCTCCGGATGCACAAGCCGGAGTATCTGGTACATCTGGAGGAATATGATTCGAGAGGGGAGGCAATGAAGCGGGAAACCCAGATCAAGAAGGATACCGAACTCAAGCTCTCATTGATTGACTTCAGAAGGGACATTCGCGAGGTCATCGCGACAGAAGAGAGCTATCGATAGTCGCGAAGTGTTCTTATCCTGCCAGTACTTCCATTTCGTCGGAGAGCGTAATGAACGAGTTTGTCTTGGCCATAGATGCTGGGACCACTGGTGTTCGCAGCATGATCTTTGACACCGCAGGTCGTCCTGTCGCACGTGCCTACGAGGAGTTTGAAAACATCTATCCCCAACCTTCGTGGGTAGAGCAGGACGCGAACAGATGGTGGGAAACCACCTGTGTCACCATCCGAGAAGCTCTGAAGGCTGGCGACTGTTCTCCTGAGCAAGTCGTTGGCCTCAGTGTTACTAATCAGCGCGAGACCGTCGTACCAGTCGATGATGATGGGCGGCCATTGCGCAATGCCATCATCTGGCAAGATAGACGAACCGTCCCTCAATGCGATTGGATACGTGACAAAATATCCGCCCAAGACATCTATGATATAACAGGTCTGGCAGTTGACCCATACTTCACGGCACCGAAGATTCTATGGATCCGAGAACATGAACCGGATATCTTCAAGAAAGCCGATCGATTTCTGTTGGTCCAAGATTTCATTCTCCATCGCTTTACTGACTCCTATGTCACTGACTTCTCCAATGCCAGCCGGACCATGTTATTTGATATCGAGGCTGGAGAGTGGTCAAGTCGGCTCCTTGATGAGATGGAGATTCCAGAGTCGAAGCTCCCAGAGGCCGTTGAGCCGGGGAAGAGAGTGGGAGAAGTCACCGAGAGAGCAGCTGCCGAAAGTGGCCTACGATCAGGCACACCCGTTGTTGCAGGGGGTGGAGACCAACAGTGTGCGGCACTGGGCGTGGGCGTGGTCAATGAGGGGTCAACAAAATGTACAACGGGGACCGGCACCTTCATGTTGGTCTTTTCAAAGTCCGCCAAGCGTGACCCTAAGCGCCGAGTTCTCTGCAGTCGTCATGTAGTTCCGAACGCATTTGTTGTTGAGGCCAGCATGTTCACAACGGGGTCTGCACTCCGATGGTTCCGAGACAATCTTGGGACAGAGGAGTGTGCAATCGCTGAGGAAGAGGGAATCGACCCATATGACGTCATGACTGATGAGGCCAGCAGTGTGCCCGCAGGTTCAGAGGGCGTGATTCATGTCCCCCACTTCGTCGGCGCTGGAGCCCCTCACTGGAATCCTCATGCGCGAGGGGTCTTTGCAGGTCTTGCGTTGGGCCATGGAAGAAATCATCTCCTCCGTGCCATACTTGAAGGAGTTGCTTATGAGATCCGAAGCAACCTTGAGGTAGTGAGAGATATCGGGTTGCCAATTTCCGAGATGCGTGTGACTGGAGGCGCGGCCAGAAGTGAGGTCTGGATGCAGATTCAATCTGATGTGTTGAACATACCTGTGATTCGCACCGAGATGGAGGAGGCCACAGCTCTCGGTGCCGCGATTCTTGCCTGCAAGGGCGTAGGCATATTCGACTCAGTAGTCGAGGCTGCAGAAGAGATGGTACGGGAGAGAGAGCCGCTCACCCCTACCCCAGAACATCGAGAGGCCTATGAAGAAGGCTACTCCAAATACACGCAACTCTACGAATCGATTTCACACATGAAATGGGATTGACTTATTCGCTATATACCGCCAGCTTGTTCGCCTTGTCAAGAATCAATATCTGGACATCTGGGTCGTCCTGAATCCACTCTTCGATGACCTTCTGTGGGTCAGCAATCTTCTCAAGATGTGCTCTTTGCACAGTATCCTCATCCAGTTCGGTGTACATCTTAATCGAAGAGAGGCGCAAGAGCAAATCTGCAAACTTGTATGCTTTGTGCTCGTATAGATGATACTGCTCGCCGATGGATTGCAGGACTTCCTGAATTGGTGCCGTGAGTTTGTCGTAGAAGTTCTTGATTGCGGTTTCTGGGGCAACGCCGTCCCTACACTCAGCAAGAAAGAGAACCTCTCCACCATCTTTGACAGCATTCTTGGTGAGTTCCAGTCCTCTCTGGGCATGATAGAGACTCTTGTCCTGTGGATATCCCCCGGGAGAAACAACAATCCTTGGGACCTGTTTCACCGTGAAACTGGCAGTTTCATCCAGTACCTCGATTCCTCGAGAAATCACTGGTTCAAGCTGCCCCGCATCCGTCCAGACAATCTTGTCACCAGCCGAAATCACCGAGAGTGTGAAGACGGTTGCTTCCTTCGTGATGATCTCCAAGGCCTCTCGCATGTCGTCTGCTAGGGGATTGTTTCTTCTGTCTGGGTCTGGATGATAGGGATGCTTCCCAAAGGTTGAGTTTTCGTCCAAGGCCATTGCATGATTCGCTTCAATTGATTCAAAGGCACAGATTCCTGGAAGAAAGTCTTTCAGCGCATTAGAATACCCGGCGAAATAGTGGGCCTTCATGTCTGCTAGGGCCACGTAGACATCATGATTCGCAGCTGCAGCACTGACCACTATTGGTGTACCTCTGGATGTCTTTCCGAAGTCAACAAGATCAGGGTCCTGGCAGTCATGTATCTTGACCCTGTAGTTTCTTAGGCCCGCGTCCTCTGCTGCTCTCTTAATCAGGCTGACAATCTCATGATTGCCCGGATGCTCCACCTCGTGTGAACCCGTCGTCACGATAAACTGAACCCTATTGGCATCTCGGAGTCGCGGGGATATGGCATTCAGTAGATCCCAGTGAGGCTCATCGCGGGTGTGGTCTTCCACAAGCACACAGACACTTCTTCCCTTCACTAGGTCCTCGAGATGA